>JBILEK010000082.1:0-9293 GCA_044352155.1 Bdellovibrionia bacterium | reverse complement strand
GGTGCGTACGCAAGTTGTTCGGTCGGTGGCTACATCCAAAGCGTGCAGCTTCATCAGCAACGCTCCCATGAAAGTTGCATTTACGGATCAACCTGGGGCTACACTGCAAACGCAGTGTGGGTTTCTCGTGGATGCCGTGCAAACTTCTGGGTGAGCCTCCGCCGCCATTAACGCCCATTAACGCCCATTAACGGCAGATCCGTGCTTTTATAAGACCAGTTCACGCCAAGGATTGAGCGCACCGTACCTGCGTCCACGCCGAAGTGGTTATGGTGCTAACGCTCGTGAGTCACACGTCCAAACTCTGCTCGAAGCTTTGCAATCTGAGCTCGCCCCCAAGCCTTTTGCTGAGGAAGATTCGCCGATTTAGGCTTCAGGCCAATGGCCGGGATATTGAACTTCGACTGCGTGTCTTCCGCCTTGCTCTGATCAATTACTCCGATGCGGAAGCCGGCCTTCTTCAACTCACCATTGAGGCGCACATCGAGCATCATCCTTTGCTGTCTGCAGCCTCGTCGGGCTTTCCGCCCAAGCGTGCCTTACGGAGTTCGATCAGGCGCTTCTCGATCGCTTTCGAGCACGCGGCATTCAGTGCGGTCGCCGCTTCGACGTTGCGGGATCGCGACTCAGTATACGCTCGAACTGTGCTGCGGCCTCCTCAAAGTTTTAGGACTTCATCAACTCTTCGCCGCGCTTTTGCGCGCTCGAGCAAGCAACTAAGCCAACGAAGCAAAGCGAAAGGGTTAATGCGATGAGCCATCTTGATGTCCTGTTCATGCGACTGACGGTAACGCGGACCGCCTCTGAAGGAAGTCGAGAAAGAGCTAGACGTAGGCGATCGCTATGTTAGCGTCTCGACGCTTTCCAACCCCGCCGCGCAGGCACAAAGGACAAATCAAACCATGGGAAAAAAACTTTTCATCGGCAACCTGCCCTACTCCGCAACTGACGCTTCGCTCGCAGAGATTTTTTCCCAAGCCGGTCAAGTCACTTCCGCTAAAGTCGTCATGGACCGCATGAGCGGACGCTCAAAAGGCTTTGGCTTTGTCGAGATGACCTCTGACGCAGATGCAGCTGCCTCGGTTGAGAAGTTCCATGGCGCCGACTATGATGGCCGCACCATCACTGTTGCCGAAGCGAAGCCCCAACCTTTGCGCATGGGGACGCGAGAGACCTTCTAAACTAGACCTCTGTTAGGTGAGCTTATTAGGTGAGCTTATAGAGTCGGAGACGCAGGCGGCGCCTTCGGCATCTGTGCAAGCGCGAACGCTTGAGCCGCAGCCGCAGGCTCCACGGCGACGAGCTTCCCGTAAAGCTCACGGAGCTCAACGACTGCCTCGTCCGTCGGCGCGAAACTCGCGACCTTCGCTCCTTTAGGTTTGACGCAATACTTCTTCATCAGCTTTTGAAGCTGAGCATCAGAATGAGGAAATCGCTTTTTAAAGAAAAAAACCTGCTGCTCCCAAACCTCGCGGAGACGTTGTTCAGGACTGATCTTGACCGGTTCTTTTTTTGCTCTTGCCACTCGCGTTGATCTCCCGGACACGCCCGCGCAAGTCTTAAGAACCGCGGGCATCTTGGTACTGCGTTAGTCGCTCTGAGCAGAAATTCGCTCCTAGGCATCATAAGTAGAGTTCTCAAAAAAAAGAAAGAAAAAATTAACTCTTAACTCGAATCCCCTTGGACTCCAGCCACGCGCGCACGATCTCGCGCTTGTCGCCCTGGATCTCGATGACCCCCTCTTTGCCGTCTACTCGATGGGTGCCCCCACTCCCGCACTTTTTTTTCAGTTCAGTCGTGAGTTCCTTGAGCTGGAACTCAACTTTTGGAAATCCATCAAGCACGGTGACCGTCTTTCCGCCTCGCCCTTGCTTTTCGATCCGCATATGGATCACAAATTTTGCAAACTCCCACTGTGGCGTTGGCGGGCACTCGCACGCTGCTTGAAGCTCCTTACACTTTGAGCAGCGCTGATTTTGCGTGGGATCGGTTGAGTAAACAAGCTTACCGCTCATCCCTCCTCCCAAAGCACACGAGAGCGAATCTCCTCCCAACGCAGACACGAAGGCGCATGAAGACGTAACGCCTCTCCAGTGATCGGATGCGGCAAAGTGAGGGTTGTTGCCCGAAGCCAAAGCCCCGAAGCTCCGAGGTGCTCACGCGCGATCCGATTGTACTCACCATCTCCATGCATCGAATCGCCAAGAATCGGATGACTAATCCCAGCTAAATGTCGCCTAATCTGATGAAATACCCCCGTCTTAGGCCTCACCTCTAACCACGAGAGCCAAGCCTCAGAGTAACGTCGGGTGCGAATCTGTAAAGTAGCGCGACGCAGCCTCCTCAATGAAGTGCTCGCCTCTGCAACGGATTGTCCGTGATCACGCTTGAGCGGGCGCTCCACCTGAGCGTCTAAAGGAGCGTGTCCTCGGACAAGCGCTTCATAAACCTTGATCGCTTTGCGCATTCGAAACAGCTCTTGAAGTCGAGCCGCAGCTTTGGAGCTTAGTGCGTAGAGCAGCACGCCTGAAGTTGCTGCATCCAAGCGGTGTACTGGGTAGAGATAGCTCCCGATCTGATCGCGCAAAAGTGCAAGACCGTTTTGATCGCGGCGGATTCGCACTCCCGGAGTCTCAGGAGGATGGACATGAATCCCCATAGGCTTATCCACGCAAACCAAAGATTCGTCCTGATGGAGGATTTGAAATTGCACCGCTCGCTAACCTCGCATGGATCGTTGATAGAAGTAGGCGCAGTAAACAAAAAGCAACAGAACTCCTTCGAGTCGACTGAGTCGCATTCTTCGCCCCATTAAAGGTAAAAGAATCACGTGCGATCCGACGAGCACTCCTAAATCCAAAGTGCTCAAGCGCGGTGCAGACAAAGGGACGAGCAAAGACGCCACTCCGAGTACACCGAGGAGATTGAGAATTGCGGAACCCAAAATGTTTCCAAGCACCAGATCCGCCTGGCGTCTGCGAGCTGCGATGATTGCCACACTGAGCTCAGGCAGGTTTGTGCCAGCCGCAAGCACGATCCAGCCAATCCATGACTCGCTCACCCCAGCAGTACGCCCCAGATCTAAGACACCCGAGAGTAAAAGTTGTGCTGAAAAAAAAAGTCCCCCACTCCCCGCAAGAATCATCAGCACATCGTTGATCCAACTGCGTTGCGATACGCTTGAGCGCTCTCGAATCCTTCGCTCATAGCGTTTTTGGAGAGCGAGCTCAGACTCCGCCCAGGGCACACCTTGCGAGAGTAAAAAATTAGCGTAAGCGTAGAGAATAAAGAGCGCGAAAAGGACTGCGCCATCTTTTCGGTCCAGTCGCTGATCCCAGAAAAGACCTGCAACAAGAACCGCACTTGCAGCAAGGATCGGGAGATCAAGACGCACTAAGGCCCTTTGTGCTCGCAGCGGAACAATGCAGGCAGTGACCCCCAGAACCAAGGTCATGTTAAACACGTTGGACCCCAGAAGGGTCGAGGCCGCTAGATCCCCTCGGCCTTCAAGCGTGCTTTGTAAGACAATGATTAACTCAGGCGTGCTGGTCCCGAACGTGACGCACGTCAAGCCGACGACAAGCGGCCTCATTCCTACGCGTAGTCCCACAGAGCTTGAGCCGCGAATGAGCGCTTCAGCACCTGCGACTAATCCCGCCAGTCCGACGGCAATGAAAACAAGCGAGACGAACATAGCTGCGAGGCTATCAGATCCGAAGGCAAGCACGCAATTTTCGTAAACAACACCGCAAAAAGGGGTTCGGAAGGAGCTTAGCGAAGTGGTTCAGCTTTACGCCACTCGACTTTTTTTAGACGCGAATCAAACACCCCTGCGTACGGAAGGACGCGAACATCCTCGCCATCGACCCATACATCCGCCCGCATCCACTCCACTGCCCGAAGGTATGGATTATAAACGCCTGTGAACGGAAGAACCAAAACCTCCTCGCCACCGGGCTTAAACTGCAAGTCTGCTGTGCGCCACTCCACAAGTCTCGACTGCTCGTTAAAACTCCCCGACTGCGGAAGCACCACGGGAGTTCCTCTCCAAAAGTCGAGCTCAGCTTGCTGCCAGAGCACTCGTCGAGTCATCGGGTCATAAACGCCCGCAAAGCCCATCGCCACCCAGCGCCCTGAGATCAGTCGCAGTTCGTCCTTGCGCCAGTCGATTCCGCGTCGCGACCCATCGTAGACCCCCTGGTACTGCAGGATCAGCACTTCGCGCCGATCACCGACGGCAACCAAAGTGCTCTCTGCGGTTCGTTGCTCGATTTCGCCACTCGAAAGATTTAAGACCATCGTCACCGGACGCGAAAGCAGCTGACCGTCAAGCTCCCCCAGTTCAGCGCGAACCCACTGAACTTCGCGTTTACGCGGGGAGTAGAGGCCGCTGTACTTTAGCCCAAGCGCATGTCCTCTCTCCACGATGGCATCGGCGCGCTTCCACTCAATGCTATTCTGCGAAGGATTCCAAACGCCGCTCCATTCAAGGACAGCGGAGTTTGTTTCGTTTGCGCTCGTGCGCGCCTCCTGAGCGCATCCAGACGCAAGCCAGAGAAAGGCTAGGATCCCGCAGAAGGAGGAGGAGAGAAGGGGTGAACGCATGAGGGCGGACGCTAGCGAAGATAATGCGGCATGTCAAACTCTTTAAAACTGGCCCCCTTACGTGTGCATAAACACTGAAATTCTTTCGTCTAATTAAGACCTTACCTCGCATCCCCTTCAGAATCTGAAAGATGTAGGGTCAAATCTCTAATCAACTCGAGAACTAAAGGTCCCAGCAAGCACACTCAAGGGGGCCAGTTCTTGATTGTCTGACTTTATGCATCATGATACCGCTGCGCATCATGCCCGGTCTCCGCCCCGCTCTCCTCCCCCTCCTTCTCGCCCACCTTCTCGCCCACTCAAGCGAGGCCCAAGACTTATCCCGCAATCGCTCCCCCCCTACTGCCACTCCTCAGCCCGAACTTGAAGTCCACGCCCTCTACGCCCATAGCACCCGCTTCTGGAGCACCATCAACGCTTTAGAGGAGCGCGGAGTCAGCCTGATTGAAGTGCAGAACCTACTGAGCGAACGCTATAGCGTTCCTGAAGAGGGCTTTGCAGCTCTTAGCGTGACCTATCAGGCCGAAACCAACGATCGCTTTCAGCGTTTTTTTCCGCGCGGCTACATTCGCACCCGTCTCGACACACTTGCTGGGGGGGTTGTTCGAAATCGAGTACTCCCGGAAGTTCAAGGCTACCGAACCACCACCGTACAGGTGGACCTAGGACTTAACGGTCTACCTGACCCCAGACCGGATCACATAACAGACGACTGGGGCATCCAACTCGGAAGCGTACTCGGGATCGGAAGTCACGAAAGTCTAGATGCCTTAGCGCTTGATCTGTTTCCGATTGCGCCGATCCGCAGGAGTACTCTGTTTTTCTGGGGCGGTGAGTTTACAATCGCTCTAAAGCAATCCTTGGGCAGTACACTACGAGTTAACTCTTGGGCATCACTACGGCCAACCGTATTCCATGCCAACTCAAGCGCCTCAAACGACTACGACATCCAGAGCACACGGCTTCACGTTCGCTGGCGCACACACTCCGAGTGGACGCTCTCCTGGAGTGATCAGACCGAAAGCTCCGTACTGCTCATCAGTGGTCAGCAACCTGTTCCGAGCTTTCTGCTCCCTCGCGCATGGGATGCGGTCCATCGACTGAGCTTTAACCCGAGCGTCGCTCAGCTGATCGGACTTGCAACTGCGTTGACGTGGAAAAACGGCCTGTACACTCGCTTTGTGAGGCTTGAGGGAGGTTTTTTTGGCGGCTACTGGGGCGCACAGCTGCACGCACGCCTTGGCTCCGCTCAAGCGCATGTGGGGACCTTGGGCTTCGAGCAAAGCTCAGGCTATCGCATTTCAGAGAGCAGAGTTCAGTACGCCACTTTGGGGGTGTGCTTTGAGATCTAAACTTTTTGCTCTGCTCTCACTAATAGCGTTCGCTAATGGCTGCGGTTCTCCCTCGACACCGACACTCGAGCAGCAAGAACGACGCTTGCTCCAAATGATCGATCAGCGCCGATTCTCCGATGCAATCCTCATGATCGAAGAGCGCTCTCCACCCGAGGCTCAAGCACGATTTCAACCTTACCTTGCGCAAGCCTATTTGGGTCGCGCTCAGTTCTTACCCATGGAGTTTGCGGTACGCGTACTTGACGCTCAGAGCGGACCCAATGAATCGGACCCATCTATCGATGGGCTGATTCCCAACTGCTCTCGCGATGCGCTTGAGACAAAAGTGCCCATCAATCTTCGGTGCTTGATGTGGCGTCTTTTTCGTCATTTACCTGCACACCGCTCGGCAGACTTTTCACGCGCACGCGATCTCCTTGAAGCTCAATTCAGTGATCCCGCAAAAACCTCCTCGGGCTATAATGCGCTCATCGGGATCGTAGAGCTTGCTTCGGCACTCTCAGCACTACGCGAGGCGCTGCTGGTTGTGCAATCTATTGACCCAAGCGCCCCAATGAGCGATGAAACCACTCGTCTTATTCTCTCCCACGTGCACGCTGCCGCCAACTACGCACAAGCCACACTCGCACGAGCGAAGTGGGTGCCCTATCTCAATCTCTCGCGTCAACTCACTGGACTCGAGCACGACTTGATCCTTCGCGGTGGCCCGATTCAGTGGGAGTACATTGAGAACACCGGAATTCCACTGATCCTGCGTTTGTCCTCTCCCACAGCAGGTGATCTTACGACTCGGGTGGGTCGAGGTGTTCTTCTGAGTCGTCTGCGTGAGTTTGTTGTGCTTTTGAAATCTTCGGCACCTTAGCCTGTCTCTCCCAAAACTTGCGCACATCCTCAACAATCGACTGAGAAACCAGCTCTCGAGGCGAGTCTCCGAACCAGTCTGAGGGCATCGATTGACTGTAGCTGGGGAGAGTGAAGCGAGGATCCAAAAGCACAATCAAACCACAATCCGACTCCGTACGAATCACTCTTCCTGCAGCTTGAACGGCTTTTGACATCGCAGGAAAAGCGTAGGCGTAGTCAAAGCCGGCTTGATAGTGCTTGTCGTAGTACTTTTTCATCTCTTCGCGCTCAAGATTAAACTGTGGAAGCGGCGGCCCCACTACAAACGCCCCAATCAATCGATCACCTGGATAATCTACGCCCTCAGAAAACACGCCCCCTTGGACGGCAAACACGATTGTAGGCATCCCGGTATCGAGCTGATTGAGAATCTCATCAGTCAACGCAGGACTCATCTCGCGCTCCTGCTTTAAGAGCTGAAAGCCCTGAGGAGGAGTAAAGTGAAGGAGTGTTTTTTCAAGAAACTCAAAACTCGGGAAAAAGGCAAAATAGTTCCCAACTTTGAGCTCTGCGATTCGACGAATCACTTCGGCAACTTTTGGAGCACTTTTCTCTCGATTCGTGTACTTGGTAGACACCTGCGGAATCAGGAGAATCTTTCTCTTTTTAGGGTCAAAGGGGGAGTCATACTCCGCCGTCGCAAGACTCTCGCTTTCAAGTCCCGTTAACTTTGCATAATACTTAAAGGGCTTAAGCGTTGCCGAAAATCCCACCACATGCCCAAACGGCTCATATGCCGGCTGAATCAAAGCCGAAGCGTCACAGCAAGTGACCTTAAGCGTTCCGCCCTGCCCCCAGGGCACAAAGCTAGCAAAAAACTCGTCACGATCTCCTTGCTCAAGCTGACTGAGTGCCTCAGTAAACGATCCCCACGAAAAAAACAATCGAAGCACAGGATCCCGAGGCCTGAGCTCCTCTGGAGCCTCAAGGTAGCGCTGTAAAAAATTTCGCAAACGCTCTTCTTGCTCAAAAAAAGGTTCAGCATCAAGCTCCACTCGCGCTGGCTTAAGATCCTCTGGAGCCGCAGAGAGTAACGTCTCCTGACACTCACTTAGAATCTCGAGGAACTCACCTCGAAACGCGGGGCGTACGCGATCGATTTCTTCACTCATTTTTTCAAGCGCTCGTGTGGAAAGTGCTGACGAAAAAATCTCCATCGCACGCGCAGGCAAGTTATGCACTTCATCGATGATCAAACTCGGCTTACCTTCGCCAAAACCGACCCATGAGTCGACTCGATTGAGGAGTGTATGCCCAGGCGAGAAAACATAGTTATAGTCACAAATAATGAGATCCGAGAGTGCTGCAGACATGAGCTGGAGCTCAAAAGGGCAGACCTCAAACTCTTCTGCCATTTTTTTAAATACGCGGGGGCCGAGATGTTTTTTCTTAGAAAGCTTTTTAATCAGATCAGACTGTTGAACTTTTGTGTAGTGATCGCGAGCAAACTCACAGTACTTTGGATCACACAGCGGCTCATCTTTCATACAGAGCTTACTCTTTGAGGTCACCGTGAGGCTTCGAAGATCCACTCCCGCCTCGCGAAAACGCACTGCTGCATCCTCGGCAACCGAGTGTTGACTGTTTTTCGGGGTCAGATACAACGTCGGCTTTGCTCGCCTGAGCGTGGAACGCAGCACAGGATAGAGCACTCCTGCGGTTTTTCCCATACCAGTAGGAGCTTGAAGCAGGAGACGCTCGCCTTTACTGATGCTCTCATCAATACGACTCACCAGTTCAAGTTGCCCTGAGCGCGGCTCTAAAAAAGGGAACTCAATGCACTTTCCAGCTCGCTTGCGCCGCTCTTCACGTTTGCGCGCGTCGAGCACGTGTTGCTCAAGCTCATGGAGTCTGACTTTAAGCCACGAATCATAAGATTTGCGATCAAGCTTAACGAAAAGGTCTCGGGACTCGGCTTTTCGTGTCGATACCAAGTGAAACGAGAGATCCGGCTCTATTGAAGTCGCTTTCCAGTACAAATATCCATAAGTACGCAACTGCAAAACATAAGGATGCTCTGAATCAGCCTCCAGACGCTCGACAAGAGCCCAAAGATTCGTTGAGGACTTGATCTCTTCAATCAGTGGTGTCTCAAGGTCAACAAATCCATCCATACGACCTGAAATCTCAAGCGTCACCGACTCTAGCTCAAAGCAGCCTGAGATCGCTTTCTCGGCTTGATAGCGGGGATCCATCTTCTGGCGCATGCGCTGGACTTGCTGATGGATTTCAATCCCCTCAAGAGTCGTCGCACCATAGCCTGACAAAGCGTCAATACTCCCTCTGCGAGGGGATGGCAGAGCAAACTCACGCAAAGACATGAGTACTTTGGGTTTCAACGAAGTACTCCTGAATCAAAGAGCGACAAGGTCTGCTCTTGTAGACGCGCGTAACGAGAGCGCTTAAGCGCGTCGAGCGGATGAGCGTCTA
>JBILEK010000039.1:0-25434 GCA_044352155.1 Bdellovibrionia bacterium | reverse complement strand
GATCCCATGGATTTTGTTTGCAGCAATCGACATCCCGATCCCTGATCCGCAGAGTAGCACACCTAAGGCGCCTGGGTTTTTAAGGACCTCCTGACAAAGCTTTTGTGCGTAATCGGGATAATCAACAGAGGATGCGCTTTGAGGACCTAAGTCCCTCCACTCCACCTCTGAGAGAAGAGCAATTAATCGATTTTTGAGCACTAAAGCTGCGTGATCGGAGGCGACAAAGAGGATTGGTTTCATAGCGATTCAGGCTCCTTTTCGGGAGAATGCGAAGCACGTTTAAGTCGATCTTGGATGGCAGAGCCGAGTCCAAGTGCGTCACTCCAAGGCTCGGCAAGAAGGATTTGGGCGTCAGACTCGTCAAGTTCGCGGAGACGCTGGAAAAGATTTTGTGCAGCTTCAAGATCTGCGCACTTGCTTGAGTCTGAAGTGAGTGAGGTCGATACGATCTTTGCCCCCCATGCCGACTCAAGTTCTTCTCGTCGCTCAGATAGAAGGGGTGCAAGAGTCAGTAAGCCTACGCGATCAAAAATGTTGCCATGCTCTGCAAGAACGTTCCGCGCCTCAGACTCCTCCATCCTTGCCAGCGTTTGAGGCAGTAGCACAAGACGTTTGTTGGGCGCATAGTGGCTCGGGAGTTGGCCTGGAGCTTGAGGTGAGCTTGTCGGAGCTCGCAGATCTTCGATCGGACGATCGAGTACCCTCTCGATCTGCTCACGTGAGATCCCTCCTGCGCGTAACCACAGCACACTTCCGTCGGGCTGGAGTTTAAGCACTGTAGACTCTACACCAATCTCAGAGGCCCCGCCGTCAAGGATGTAAGCAATGCGCTCACCAAGCTCGGCTCGAACATGCTTTGCACGAGTGGGGCTGAGACGACCGAAACGATTAGCGCTGGGAGCCGCAAGCTCGCAGCCTGAGCGCTCGATCAGAGTGCGAGCGAGGGGATGCGAGGGCATGCGTAAAGCCACATCGGTTAAACCTGAAGTCACAAGATCTGGCACCCTCCTGCCACGCGGAACAATGAGAGTGAGAGCTCCTGGCCAAAAAGTTTCAGCGAGTCGCTCAAAGACATTCTGCATCTGCGGCGTGAGCCTTGTGCGATCAATCACTCCACGATGAATGAGGCCTTTGCAAAGCGATTCGTTTTCTGAAAAAAGCCCGGGCGCGATGTGTACGATGAGTGGGTCGAAGGTGGGCCTTTCTTTAGCCTGAAAAATCTTTGCAACCGCCTGTGAGTCAAGAGCATTTGCTGCAAGACCGTACACGGTTTCAGTGGGAATCCCTACGAGCTCTCCGTTTCGTAGCGCTTCAGAAAGGAGTAAAAGGTTTGCCTCTGTGGGCTCTAAAATTCGAGCTAGCACTGGAGTTTCTCAAGGGCGGCATAAATGTTCTCAAGTCTCATTCCGCGTGATCCTTTTAATAAAAGAAGGTCACCTGGCTTAAGCTGCGGGTGTAACCATTGCGCAATCTGTTCTGCACTCATGGAGTGGAACACTTTTTTAGAAAGTGTGGGCTCGCTTAGGCATTGTTCACTTAGCCATCCCATCCGAGGTCCAAAAAACGCAACTCCTTGCGGATGGAGCGACACGAGATCTGGCAAAAGTGCACAATGAAGAGCTTTTTCGTTCGAGCCGAGCTCAAGCATGTCACCTAACACGAGGAAAAGTCTTTTTGGCGCTCGCGTACGCGCAAGCTCAAACGCTGCACGCATGGACGCCGGGTTTGCGTTATAGAAGTCACAAAGAGCGGGAATATCGTTGGTGAGGTTGCGAAACTCAGAGCGACCGAATGCCGGTTTAAAGTGCTCGCTGAGGCCGCGCGCAATTTCATCAAATCTCGCTCCTGTCTCGCGTGCAAGGGCGACTGCTGCAAGAGCGTTTGCAGCGTTATGGCGGCCTTCAAGCGGGAGATCGAAATCGGCTTCGCTCCCTTCGGGAGAGCGCACAGAAAGATGAGAGGGTGCTTTGTAAGTGCCCCGGTACACGGGCATGAGCGAGGTGCTTCGCCCCTCAAGCGACCAGGCGATAGCTTTCCAGCTTGCGTCTACATCTTGAAGCACTGTGGCGATCCGTGAGTCATCGAGGTTGACTCCAACGAGTGCGCCTTTACGAGCTGGAGTGCGAAGAGCGAAAAGCTCCTCTTCGGTCACGCGCTCAAGTGTGCCGAGCTTCTCTAAATGCTCCTCGCTGATTGCAGTCAGAAGCGAGGCACTGGGCTGTACAACTGCCAGATGTCGCTCCATCGCATGAGGCTCATCGATCCCAACTTCGATCACAGCGGCGGAGTGCTCTTTACGTAACTCAAGCAAAGTCATCGGGATTCCAACAAAGCCATTTTGGCTCCCTTCGGTCGCAAGCACCGGCAAGCCTCTTCCGCGCAGAGCTGCTGCAAGGAGCTCTTTTGTTGTTGTTTTTCCAACAGAGCCAGCCACTGCGATGACCGGGAGTTTTGGAAAACGCTGTCTCCATGCGCGAGCAAGATCGCGATAGGCCTGAAGCGTGTCATCGACCTCAAAGAAAAGTGCTTCTACGTTTTGGGGTCGTTTTGTGCCTTTTTTGCAAATCACTCCTCTTACGCCACGCTTTAGGAGATCGGGAATAAAATCATGGCCATCGAAGTTTTCGCCTGCAAGCGCGACAAACAGCGCCTCAGGCGTAGTCTGACGAGAGTCGGTACAGATCCGTGAGAAACCAGGGTGCGTTTCTACGCCGTCTACACGGAGATCGAGCGCTAAGCAGATCCAGGAGGCAGAAAAGGGATGCATTGCGTAGTCAGGAGTCTAGCATAGTGCTTTTGTTAAAATCAAAAGGCTCGGACGCAATCGCTGCATCCGAGCCTTTTGTTTTTGTAAAAAAACGATCTGTTACTTCGCAGCAAGAGCTTCGTCGATCATCTCGACAAACTCTTCCACCGGAAGAGCGCCCGCGACCATCTCTCCATTCACGAAGAAGGTCGGAGTGGACTTCACGCCGATTGACTCGCCATATGACATGTCGTCTTGAACGGCTTGAGCAAACTTTTTGCCATCGAAGCACTCTTTGAATTTCTTCATGTCTGCTCCAACTTGCTTTGCATAGCCTTCGAGGTCGGAGGCTTTAAGTGCCTTCTGGTTTTTGAACAGGAGGTCGTGGAACTTCCAGAACTTATCGCCGCTTTGCTCGTTCACGCACATCGAAGCCTCAGACGCCGGACGCGCATTTTGGTGAAACGAAAGCGGGAAGTGACGGAAAGTGACGTTGATCTTTTTTCCGTAGCGCTTTTTAAGTTCGCTCACGACATCTGCACCACGCGAGCAGAAGGGGCACTCAAAGTCCGAGAACTCAACGATCTGCACTTTTGCGTCTTTGCTTCCGGAGTTTGGTCCCTTGCCTGGATCTACTTTGACGACGTGCTTGGGTTTAGAAAAGTAGACTTCGACTGGGTTTCCGCGAGTCAGACGCGCGATATAGGCTTGGACCTTCTCGTCTTGTTTTTGTTGCTTCAGAAAATCCTGAATTCGTACTTTGATCTGATCGTTGATCTGACTTTCAGGGATTTGCTTCTCTTTGACGAACTTATTGTAGTCTGCATCTGAGATCTTGATCTCACCCTTGGTTACGTTTTTCTTGATGAACTCATCCAGCGGGAGGTTGGCTTTTTTAGCCTCTGCTCCAATGAGCTTGTCTTTAACGACTTCCTTGAGTCGGCGCATCCGGAAATCATGCTCGTTTTTCTTGATCTCCATCCAAGCGCTGCGCGCGTCGCCGTCACCGATCAGCATTTCTTCGGTGATCTCCTCGCCACCAATTTTTGCGAGGATGCCAGGGCGAGGCGGATCTTTAGTGACAAAGTTGGGCTTCGAGTTTGCGGTGGACTGCGAGCAGCTCGAAACAAGAGTTGCAGCGATGACTCCGATAAGAAGGCGGGTGCTCATTGAGATTCTCCAATCGAATTTAGAGGTTATCGTAAGGCAGGGGGGCAGCGCACGCAACGGTAAACTCTTTTTTGTGCCTGCACGCGGGCGCGAATGAGTTGAACTCCCATGACGACTTGCGCGGAGCTCCAGACCCAAAGCAGAGCCTGCGCTCCGCGTACACGCTCGAAGAGGAGTAAAAATGCAACGAAACTGGCTCCAAACGCTAGTTGCAGCAACACCGGGTATCGGCGCAGGGGGCGTAACGACAGAGGGGCGCCGCAACTCGGACACCCTGTGTTATCGTGAGTGGTTTTAGAGGCTACGTGCGAGGTCATGAAGGCGGAGCAGTCCTTTCCATCGGCCGTGAGAGTCGATGACTGGAAGCACGCTAATCTGGCTCTGGCGGTTTTCCATGAGAGCGAGCGCTTCGCTTGCGAGTTGGTCCTCGCGGACGGTGATGGGCGAGTGAGTCATGACCTCAGAGGCCTTAAGTGTGAAAAATCTTTCTCGCTCGGCAAGCGCACGCCTCAGATCGCCGTCGGTAATGATGCCCAGAAGTTTCGATCCGTCGACAATGAGCACCGCACCCATCGGCTTTTGCGTCGATAAAAGAACGATCTCCTCCATGCTCGCTTGAGTGTGAGCAGTGGAGATCTGATCCGCCCCATGCATAAGATCGCGCACTTGGAGAGTGAGTCGTTTTCCCAGAGCGCCGCCCGGGTGATTCGACGCGAAGGTTTTTGCGTCAATTCCACGGAGTTTCATGAGCGCCACGGCAAGAGCGTCTCCGATTGCAAGCGCGAGAGTTGTACTTGTCGTAGGAGCGAGTCCGTGTGGACAAGCTTCTTGCTTCACTGAGGCATCAATCCAAAAATCGCATTTTTCTGCAAGTCGACTCTGACGACTCCCGCCAATTCCGATGAGCTTGATCCCGCGAGCTTTGAGTGAGGGCAAGAGCTGAAGAAGCTCTTCTGTGTTTCCGGAGTGGCTCAGTGCAAGGACGATATCTCCGTGGCTGACGATTCCGATGTCTCCATGCAATCCTTCAGAGGGGTGCAGATAGACACTTAAGCTCCCGGTGCTTGAGAGAGTTGCTGAGATTTTTTGCGCGACTTTTCCGCTCTTACCCATCCCTGTTACAATGAGTTTGCGTCCTTGATCGAGCGCGGATTTACAAACTTCCAGGAGAGCTTCGAGCTCGGCTTGCGCAGAAGGTGCGCGCAATCGTTCTGCGCACTCTTCAAGAGTGCGTGCCTCAAGACGCAGAACGTCGAGAAAATCAGTGCTCGCCATATTTACCTTTATGCCCTGAGTCCTTTTACGATGCATGCAGAAATTTCAAGGGCTTGATTCGCTGGGCCAAGCGCGAGACAATTTAAGCCAGAATGAAGCGCATCCCTCTGAGCTGTGTGGGTTTGTTTTTTTTAGGAGCATCCCTCGGCTGTACCAGTGCGTACAAGAAAAGTGTCGGAGGCGACACGGAGCAAGTTTTTTCACGAGTCTACATGACGGACTACAATACGGCCTGGCAAGCTGCGCTTGAGGCCCTAAAGAGTAGCCCGCTTGAGATCAGTAATCGCGAGGCGGGATTTATTCGCTCTAAGTGGACGGACAATACTTCGGATCGGCGACTCTTTGAGTCGTTTGGACCGGGGCGATCGTTTTTGAAAGCTCAGTTTCGGTTTCGTGTGTCGGTGGGTAAAGGTTTTTTCGAGAACAAACCTTCCGTTAAGATCTCTGTTCAGCGTGAGCAACTGGTGCAGAACGACGTGCTTGAGGGTTGGCGTCCCGTGGTCTCTGACTCGATCGAGGAGAATACGCTTCTCTATCGGATCGGCAGGATTATTCTGATTCGCTCAAAGATTGCCAAGATGGAAGATGAGCGGAAAGAAAAAGCAATTGAGGCCTCTGAGCTGAACTCTGAGACGCCTACGACCGAGAGCCCAGAGCCAATCCCTGAAGAGGATGAGTAAAAGGTCAGATCTCAAATATCTTTGACGCAACTAATGAGCGAGGTCACGGGCGCGGGAGGTGGTCCGCCTAAGGGGGCTGGGGTCGGGTGCGTACCAGAAGAAGCACTCCCAAAAGTGACTTGAGGAACAACTCGATCCGCTCCTGCGATCCCTGGATTGAGGTACTCAGGAAAGTTTTGTGTGATTGTTTGACAGGTTTGGCACTGAGGGACCCCTTTGTAGATGATCGCATTGCCGCTCGAGTCTGCGGCCCAAGTTGCACAGATGCATCGCTGTGAGCTCGTGCCATCGTTGTAGGTCACCGTCTCCCAACCTGCAGCATAGCTCCGGCTTTGGGTTTGCGAACTGAGCTGCACGCGTTGTGAGTAGGCAAATGGGATCAAAGTTCCGAGAGCAAAGCCTGAGCCTGATCCAAAGCCGCTCATTGCGATCGCACTTGTAGCAGAGGAGCTCGTGAAGTTTGGGATCACAAATTTGCCGCTCCAGCCGAGCGCGGAGTTACAGGAGAGCGTTTCGCTCGATTGATCATAGAGCAGGACGCCATTAGGCGCATTGGCCTCGCGAAAAATATTCAAATACCAATCACTCATGGAGCCTGGATTTGAAGTGCTTGCGCTCTGAAAGCTCCGCTTTAAGCTTGCTTGCCAGATCCAACCCACTGCAGTGGGGAGAGCGGGCACAATCCCGTTTGCGACATTATAAGTGGAGCTAACGATGAAGCGCGCCTCTTGCTTATAGAAGTTCGTGCAAATTTTTTCATCTCCTGCAAGCAAAGGGTGATCGATCCATTGTCCGCGGAGCTCGTTGCACTGTCGCTCGAGAGGATCCTCTCCCATGGTAGAAAGTGTGCAATTGGAGATTACGCCTGCTCCAGAGACATCCATAATGAAAGGGATTGAGCGTCGAGCGACTCCTGAGACTAAGGTGAGAGACATCGGCACGCTGATTGTTCCATCTGAGCGAAGAACTGCTGAGACCCGAGAGCCATCCGTATTTGTTTGTCGCTCAAGAAGGATTTTCTCAACGACGCTTTTTGCTGAAATCAAGGCGCCCACATGCGCGATCGGTGTGCCGCGCGCAAGGACGCGCTCAAGAGTGGCTACTGTGCCGGGATGGTCCTGAAGCTTGATAAAGGTGGCACCTTGAAACTGAAGAGCTTGAACGCTTGGAGTTGTGCCTTGCTTTCGAAGCTCAAGCCACTGAAGCGAAAGAGCGTCGATAGCACTCGGGGAAGAAAGGTCTTGAGCAAAAGACGCTTGGCTGAGCTCAGCATCGGGTACGCCCAAAAACGATCCGCTGCAGGAGCCTGAGCTTAAAGCCTGCATCATTAAGGCTTGTAAATTAGAGAGCTCAAGCTTTGTACGGATGTCGCGCGTGCTTTGGTCAACAAACTCGAGCTGTCGGAGTGTGGAGGCAAGAAAGATCATCCCAATCGCCCCTGCGATCATGACTTCGAGGAGTGAGAGTCCTGCACGCGAGCGCAGGAGTGTGCGCATGATCATGATTGTTTAAGAGTATCACTCAAATGGCACTCTGGGTTGATCTAAAATTCAATTGGAGTTTCAAGGGGTTCTGACCAACGCAAACCGTCTTCGGTTGTTCGGACTTGCGCGAAGAGAAGTCCTTTTGTTGATTTCTTAAGAGAGAGTCTACAGGCGTCGCTCCAGGCGGACTCATCTGTCTGTGTCAAAAAATCAACCCGCATGGATCCGCGGGGCAGGGGAAACTCTGTCGCGCGCACCAGAGTGGAGAGAAGCTCTCGCGTACGATCGCGCTCGATTAAGAGAATCTGCAGATTGAGTGCTTGAACGTCGTTCGGGAGCTCAAGCTCAAGACTCTGAAGGCGCTCTTGTTGTGCTCTCACACGAATTGCTCGTGGACGCTCAGGAGCACTACGGCCACTCAGTCGATCTTGCTCCAAGGTTGCGATGTCCTCGAGCGTGACTTCGGTCTTGCCGTCGCGTCTGATCTGGCCAAAAAGACTTGAGTAGCCTGAGACCGAGTAGGAGATCTGCTCTCCTTCTAAAACACCTCGCAATAGCTTGGTGAGCTCATAGGCGTAGGTGGTGTTGTAAAAAAGCTTTCCTAGCGCCTGAACACGCGCTTTAGGTTCAGTCTCAGATTGTAGCGATTGCCAGCGCTCTTCAATCCGTGTCGCATGGTAGAGCATGGATCCTTCGCGTAAGTTTACATCCGCAAGATACAGCGGCACGTTCAGTAAAGAGAGTGGTGCACGGAGCAAGTTATAGAGTGCGCGTGAGAGGGAGTTTTTCCACTCACCAGGCTTTGAGCCAAAGACTTTTTCAAGCAGGGACCAGCGTTGCTCCTCATTTGCGTTTTGGAATCGATCAAGCGCGTGCCGTGGGACTCGGAGTTCACGGGATAGGAGTGTGCGACCGAAGCTCCCTGCGGGAAGGCCGAGCTGCTCTTGCAGCTTTCGGCGCTCAAGAGCAGCCCGTTCATCCCGGTTAAACGGGCGAGGGAAAACCCCAAACTGGCTGACGCCGTTTTCCATTTCAAGGATGTACTGAAGCATCTCCTCACTTTTTGTGTGTGAGTCGTCAATACTTGCTTGCGCTACAAGTTCGAGAGCTTCGGGGTCTTGGGGGTTTTGCTCAAATCGATCGGGATCAAGATAAATTCCAAAGGAATGATTCATTTTTTCGAATCTTCCAATGAGAGCTTTCCACTCTTTTGCGTCGTCCGCGACTGAGGAGAACGAGTGTCGAGTGCCTTCAGGAGTGCGGAGCTCAGCATCAATGTTTGTCAGGCTTCCGCGATGATTTTTTTTCAGTAAAACGGTGAGTTGAAGTTTTCGGGTCTCCGCTTGTCTCCTGACCCTAGATCCACCGACAAACTCGCGAGAAACTCCTGTGATCGAAAAGTCAGTGGGAGTTCCGTTTGGGTTGAGTGCAAGAGACTCCGAGAGAGCAAAGCTGCCTAAAACAGCCTTCTCATAGGCCTCGCGTGCGTGAGGGTTTTCGAGATCATAGCGAAACGCCATTTGAAAAGAGCGCGCAACGGAGTCAGAGACTTGGAGATTAAAGGGGACGATCTTTGCCTGGGAGCTTAAGACTCGCGTCAGGATGAACCCATCCAAGATGCGGGGTTTGTCTGAGCCGCCGATTGCAGTGGTGGTGCTGCGGGATCGAACTTGATCCACACGCACGCGTGCGTAGCGAGCGTTCTCTTTGAGGATAGTGATCTGATGCGTGCCGCGCAAAAATACCGTGTAGGAGATCTCTGCTCTGGCTGCGCCAGTGATCCCGGTCGGGTCAAGCGTGATTCCAGCCTGCGGTCCAAACTCAAATGCACCTGAACCCGCGTAGGAGATGATTTCTCCGTCGGTGAGTTTAGCGAGTTCTTCTACTTTAAGGGGGAGTCGGAACGGGAACAAAATCAAATTAAGGAGATCGCCCCATTTGATGTGATCATCAGGGCCGACGGGCATCGCGCGCTCGTGAAGCTGACCGCTCTCGTCCTTCCAGGCAATCGAGGGAGGAGAGTTAGGATCATCGCTCATTTTGCGGACACGACCCCGAATAAAGTCGTGATACCAGGGCTGCTCTGTGATTTCGGTTCGGATGCGCTCTGGTGACTTGATGGAGCGGAACTGTTCTTTTGTGACAGGGCGGATATTTGCGAACTCAAGTCCGTAGTGCACTCCAGCACTAAAGCCAACGTAAAAGCCCGTTGGATTGACGGCATTCACCGAGCCTCCGCCTAACAAAGGTGCGCCGCCTTTAATGTCGAAGCGATCCATCACGTTCCAGTGCGAACCTGAGTCAAAGATGTCGCGACTTAATTTAAGTTCCACTGAGAAGCGATCATCGTCGAACTTAAAGACGCGAATGTCTTCCATCGCATCAAAGAGAACATCTGAGATCCAATCTCCATTTCGAATGCGTGCGACGTTTGGCGGAGAGAGCATGGACTCCCACTGGGTGAACTGAGGAGGTGCCGCATGCGAGAGCGGGGTGCAAAAAAGAAGAGGGATCAAAGTGAGTGCGCGAATCATGCTGAGGGGCTCCTTGAAGTGAATGCGGAGGAGAGTCGCGGGGAGCGGGTAAAGATTCAACTGAAATTTGACACCCTTAAACTGGCCACATCAATTGAGTAAAGGCTCTGATCGCAACTAAGCCTTTGATTTTATTAGTTTATCGACATCAAGACCCCTGTCTAAGGCTTACTGAATCTCGTAAACGACACTCACTTCGGCTGAAAGTTGAACTTGGCCGGGTTGCACGTTTGTTGAGGAGTCGCTCTCCATACGTGCTGCCATCTTAAGTGTCGGCATGGAGAGCGAGTGGGCCTGGATTTGGTGAGTGAGAGTGCGCACTGAGCCCAGCGAGACGCCCGCAGCTTTTGCGAGCGCTTCCGCGCGCAAGCGCGCTTGCTTCACTGCTCGATCAATGAGCTCGAGCTCGAGCTTCGCGCGCTCGGATGTTTGCCAGCGCAGTCCTTGAAAGCTCACGCCCACATTGCTCTGGGATGACTCTGAAGAGAGAGTGTCGAAAATCGCCCCCACCTGCTCGAGCTGTGACGTCTGAAACTGAAGACGATGAGAAACGCGCATACCCCTCACGCGCGGAGGCTGCTTCTGGTAGTCATACTGGGGGTTAAGATCATAGCTCTGGGTACGGATTTCTTTTGCAGCGATTTTAAATCGAGCGAGGAGCGCTTGACGGACTCGCTCAGTTTCGCGGGCGTTAAGCGACTGCGCCTCTTTTGCGTGAGGAGCCACACTCCAGATCTCTAATCCAAACTCAACGAGGTTAGGCTCAAACCCTTGCTCGGCCGTCGCGCCCACTTGAATCGTTCGCGATGGGTCTCCGAGCACAGCAAGAGGAATGAGTAAGAGACTGAGAGTGAGAGTGCGCATGTTTTGATGACTCCTGATTTGTGTGAGATTGTTTTTAACACGTGTCGGTTGAAACACTATTAAAACTGCTGCATGCGCCACTTCCGCCTGAGGATGAGTGGGAGCCGCACGCGCAAAAGCTCGATGCAGCGCTCGGGATCGACGTCCAAGCCTGTGAGCGGGAGATCTTAGAGCGCGAGCCTTGTTCGGCATCAGAGCGTGCTGCGTGGAGGGGCTTGCCGCCTCACGTCCTTCTCACGCCCTACTGTGAGCTTGCGCAAGCCGTCGAGGAGTGCGGACTCGAGCGTGAGGCGCACTGGGTGGATCTCGGCGCGGCGTACGCGCGCTTGGGGCATGTTTTGGGCGAGCTGCGCTCGCAAGCACGATTTACGGGTATCGAGCTTGTGCTTGAGCGGGCAAAAGAAGGTGAGCGTGCACTTCGAGCTCGAGGGCTCACGCGTGCGCGCGTCGTTCAGGCAGATTTGGAGTCTTGCGACATTCCGGAAGGGGATGTCTATTTTTTGTACGATTTTGGAGCGCTTTCAGGGATCCGGCGAGTGCTCAGTGCGCTTCAGGCTCATGCCCGTCAACGACCGCTCCGCATTGTTGCGCGTGGTCGCTTTACGCAGCACGAAATTGAACGAGCGCACCCGTGGCTCTCGAAAGTCGTCAAACCTTTGCGCCATCCAAAGTACTCGGTTTACTTTACGCACGTTTAAGAGCGGGGTACTCTGAGACCACACTATGAGCACCGTTAAATCATTTGCTGCAATCCGTGCGAAAGCCCCTTTATCTCCTTACACTTTTGATCGTCGAGAGCCTCGCGCAAGCGATGTGCAGATCGAGATCCTCTTTTGCGGAGTATGCCACTCCGATATTCATCAGGCCCGCGACGAGTGGGGGGGATCCATGTTTCCGATGGTTCCAGGGCATGAGATTGTGGGCAAAGTCAAAAGAGTTGGCGCAAAGGTCACCCGCTTTCGTCCAGGTGATCTTGTGGGTGTGGGCTGTTTGGTTGACTCGTGTCGCGAGTGCGCCTCCTGTGGAGAAGGGCTTGAGCAATACTGCACGGGAGGATTTGTTGGGACCTACAACAGCCTTGAGAAAGACGGAAAAACTCCAACCCAAGGTGGCTACTCGAGCTCCATCGTTGTCGAGGAGAGGTTTGTTTTAAGGATTCCTCCTGGGCTGGATCCTGCAGGGGCGGCTCCACTTCTTTGCGCTGGTATTACGACTTACTCGCCGCTGAGGCACTGGGACATTAAAGCAGGCAAGCATGTCGCCATCGTGGGGTTAGGTGGATTAGGGCATATGGGGGTTAAGTTTGCGCGCAGCTTTGGAGCGCATGTGACTGTGTTTACGACCTCAGAGAGTAAGCGTAAGGATGCTGAGCGATTAGGTGCGCATTCGGTGATTTTTTCGAAAGATCCTGAAGCGATGTCTCGGGCGGGGGGTAAGTTCGATTTCATTCTCAACACCGTATCTGCACCCATCGATCTGAACGCGTATCTGCAATGCTTAAAGCGTGACGGAACGATGGTCCTTTTGGGTGTGCCCGAAAAACCAGCGGAGCTTGCAGCGTTTCCGCTGATCTTGGGGCGTCGATCGCTCGGAGGTTCGTTGATCGGCGGGATTCCAGAGACTCAAGAGATGCTCGATTACTGCGGCAAGCATGCCATCACATCGGATATCGAGACGATCCCCATCCAAAGCATCAATCAAGCTTATGAGCGGATGATCAAGGGCGATGTCAAATATCGCTTTGTCATTGATCTAAAGTCGCTGGGATAAATGCGTCGGCAAAATCCCTATCGAGTCTCGCGGGTGCGCACGTTTGTGCGATCAACAAGGCAAACATCATCAAAGGGACGGTCCACTTGACTGCCTTTCATGCTCGCTCGCACTTCGACGTTACCGTTTGTCAGCTCCTTGAGATCGAACTTGCCTTGTAGCCAGTATCTGCGTGGTACTCCAAGAAACCCGTCTGTTGACCAGCCAGACTCCCGAGCTTTTGCACGCACACGCAGAGGAGACTTCGAAAACTCAATCAGCTCGTCTCGAGGTCGATCAAGACTCAGGTATCCTCCGCCGGTCAAGTTTGTGCGGTAGATGATTTTGAGATCTTCTTTTTTCTTTTTTCCTTCAAGATTGCCTGAGATCTCTACTTCAAACTCGCAATCCGATCCGGTTTGGGTTTTGCCTTGACCTGCGATTGTGGTCGTTGTTTCGGCATGGGCGAGACCCATAAAAGACGCAGACAACAGGGATAGAATCGCTAGAAAACTCATATTCGACGCCTCACTCTTTGGATTTTGAGCTGCGCAAGATGTGCCAATGCACTTTAAGCAGAATTGATTGGGGTTTTTGTTGGGATCACAGAAGAGGAGTGATTAAACTTTAGACAGTTGACGATAGAGAAGACAAAATTTTTTTACAAATGCTTACGCATCAACTCTTGAAGCTCTGTGCGCTTGAGCTCGAGTTGTTCGTTGTCTGAAAGCCACTGCTCTTCGAGCGGGTGAAGAGTGATTTGAATTCGGTTAAGCTCTTCAATACTCTCGGAGCGACGTGCACGCTCAAGCTCAAGCTGGAGCTCTGCAATCCGAGTTTCGGCTAGCGTGATTATTTTTTCGAGTTGCTTGATTTCTCGCTCGATTGCTTTTTTTTGCTCGCGATACTGAGCGTTCGCTGAGAGAGCCCCTTCTTTTGGCAATGGGCTTTGTGTCGAGGGTGTCTCCTCGAGCATGCCCGCTCTGCGAAGAGCGTTGTTCTGCACTCTCCACACGTAGTCATCATAGCTTCCGAGATGGACGTAGACTTCGCCTTGATCGATTTCAAGGATCTTTGTGCCCACGCGTCGTGTGAAGCTGCGATCATGGCTCACGACAATCACGCTTCCTTCGTACTGCATCAGTGCTTGGGTGAGCGCCTCCACTGTGTCAAAGTCGAGATGGTTTGTGGGCTCATCCAGAATGAGGACGCTTGATTTTTCAAGGAGAATTTGCCCCAGTGCCACACGTGCACGCTCACCACCTGAGAGGACAGAGATTCGCTTCTGAGTATCCTCTCCACTAAAAAGAAGCGATCCGGCAAGATCGAGCACCTCTTGCCGAACGACATCAGGATGTGCCCGGCTTTCGAGAGCTTCAATTACAGTGTGCTCCAGATTGAGCTTCTCTGAGACATGTTGCGCGTAGTAGCCGACTGTGACTTGGTAGCCACGGGTGAGCGTACCACTCAGAGCCGGGATGTCACCTGCAAGGGTTTTCAGTAGCGTAGATTTTCCGGCACCGTTGAGTCCCACGACAGCAATGTGCTCACCGGAACTCGCCTGCAGATCCACTCCGCGCAATACGACATTGGATCCGTACCCCATGGAGACGGCCTTTAAGTCGAGCACGAGCTTTCCGGTGCGAGCCGGAGGCGGGATGCGAATGCGCGCGCGGACGGGGAGGGGTTTAAGCTCGATCGAATCCATTTTAGCGAGCGTCTTGAGTCGTGACTGTGCTTGGGATGCTTTGGTAGCTTTTGCGCCAAAGCGCGCGACGAAATCGAGGATTTGCTTGCGTTTGTCCGCAAGCGACTGGGCCCGCGCGGAGAGCTGTTCGCGCAGTAATGCTTTTTGCTCGAAGTAGTCGTCGATATTGCCAGGGTACTTGGTGATCTCCCCTTGTTCGATTTCAAGCGTATGCGTGGTGACGCGGCGTAAAAACTCGCGATCGTGGGAGATCAGGAGGAACGCTCCAGGATACCCTTGAAGAAAGTTCTCCAGCACCACAAGAGTCTCAAGATCAAGATAGTTCGTTGGCTCGTCAAGCAACATGATGTTGGGCTCTTGACTTAAAAGCTTCAAGAGCTTCACTCGCATGCGGTAGCCGCCACTGAGACTCGTAACGGGGCGCTCAAAGTGTGCGGGTGTCAGGCCTAGGCCGTGGGAGAGTTGCTTTAAGTCCCAGAGTGGAAGCTGTGAGTTATCTGCTAAAAAATCCTCAACCGTCATGCCGGGCGACCATGCGTCGTGTTGCGGCAGATAGCCAAGACGCAGTGAGCGCGAGCGAATGATTTGCCCTCGATCTAGCTCGCCTTCATCGATCAGGGCGCGAAAGAGCGTAGTCTTGCCAGCTCCGTTCGGGCCAATGACGCCGACGTGCTCGCCTTCGCCTATTGCAAATGTGGCATCATCAAACAGTACTTTTGGCCCGTAGGCTTTAGCGGCACTTTGTACCTGGAGAAGATCAGCCATTCTGACTTTCAGGTGTACCCGAAAACGAGTCCTTGAGGTAGGGTCTAAAGCCTCATGTCACTTTTGGTGAGTGCTTCTGATTTAGGGCATGCGTTTGGGGCGCGTTCACTGTTTTCGGGCATCACATTCTCGATTTCGGCGGGAGAGCGCATAGGACTCATCGGTCCTAACGGGGCTGGAAAATCAACGCTTTTACGAATCCTTGCAGGGCAAGCAAGCCCCGACGAAGGACGCCTCACGCTCCGAAAAGGGCTTCGAATCGGATATCTGGAACAGGTGCCACTGTTTCAAGGGAGCGCCAGTGTGCGTGAGAGTGTCGCCGAAGGAGCGAGCGCCTCCCATGACTTAGGCGATGCACTGAGAATCGAAGAGATGCTTTCGCGACTCGATCTTGCGGAGCTCTCGGAGCGAAAGGTCTCCACCCTCTCGGGAGGATGGAAAAAAAGGGTCGCTCTTGCACGAGAGCTTGCCAAGGGGCCCGAGCTCCTGCTCCTTGACGAGCCGACGAACCATCTTGATGTGCAAAGCATTTTGTGGCTTGAGGATTATCTCTCGCGCGCGGATCTCGCCACTCTCACAATCACGCATGATCGAGCGTTTCTGCAAAAAGTCTCATCGCGCATTTTGGAGCTTGATCGACGCAATCCGAACGGGCTCTTGAGTGTCGTAGGGGACTACGCCCAGTACCTTGAAGTCAAACAATCGATGATGGCCGCTCAAGAGAGCCGCGAAACACGCTTACGGAATGTATTGCGGCGCGAGACTGAGTGGCTTCGGCAAGGCGCTAAGGCGCGCACGACCAAACAGCAAGCGCGGATCCAGGCCGCAGGCCGACTCGAAGAAGAGGTGGATGAGCTCTCCATGCGCAATCAACAGAGAAAATCTAAAATCGAGTTCGAGAGCTCGGGTCGCGCTCCAAAAAAACTTATCGAAGCGATTGATGTTGAAAAGTCCTATGGCAACGTTGTTGTGGTTCCCAAGCTTAGTCTAAAAATTACGCCTCAGTCACGCCTGGGACTCTTGGGGACTAATGGATGCGGTAAGTCGACTCTGATCCGTATGTTACTGGGCGAAGAAGATCCTTCACGGGGCATGGTCACGCGCTCAGATCAGCTGAAAGTCTCCTATTTTGAGCAAAATCGCGATGCTCTTGATCCAGAGCGTACTTTGCTGCGCACGGTCTGCCCGAGCGGAGACTCGGTTGTGTACCGCGGGCGCGCGATGCATGCACGCGGTTATCTTGAGCGCTTTTTGTTTTCGCCGGGTCAAATGGAGATGAAAGTCGGGAAGCTCTCAGGCGGCGAGCAAAGTCGGATGCTCCTTGCACTCTTGATGCTTGAGGAGTGCAATGTGCTTGTTTTAGATGAACCAACAAATGATCTTGATCTTGAAACGCTTGCTCTTCTTCAGGAAACTCTTGAGGAGTTTGAGGGAGCGGTGATTCTAGTCACGCACGACCGTGTGTTTTTAGATCAAGTGTCAAGCGAGATCCTTGCTTGGAGTGGCGAGGGTCTCACTAAGCACATCACGCGTTTTGCGAGTCTTTCTCAATGGGAGCAAGCTTACCGTAGTGAGCGTTTAACGCGCACTAAATCTCCTCCGCCTGCGACTCCCGCGGGGTCTGCGCCCCGGGCGGGCAAGAAAAAACTCTCCTACAAGGATCAACGTGAGCTCGACGGGATTGAAGGCGTTATTCAAGAAACCGAAGAGAAGCTCCGTAAAGTCACCGAAGAAAGCGCAAGACCCGAAATCCAGAGCGATGCAAAAAAGCTCACGGAACTCAGCGCACAGATGGGCGCGCTGCAGGCCGAAGTTGAGCGGCTTTACATGCGCTGGTCTGAGCTCGAGGGTTGATCGCGGCGCTCGAGCAATTGGGCTGCGATGCTGACGGCGATTTCCGAAGGCGAGCTGTTACCGATGGGAAGCCCGATCGGGCATAAAAACTGATCCAAAAGCTCCTCGCGCACTCCCGACTCGCGCAGCTCTTTCTGCAAGATGCGCCGTTTTGAGTCGCTTCCAATCACGCCGACAAAGGGGGCGTTGCGCGTCGTGAGCACCTCGCGCAGCACGGGCAGGTCCGTCGCGTGCCCTTGGCTGATCAGTACGAAAAAGGTTTCCGGAGGTAGGGCTACGACTTCCGCCTTCGGATCCGCGCTGACTTTTTTGAGAAGCTTTGGATGTGAGGGAAGGGGTTCAATCCATTCTGAGCGCGGATCGAAGCAGTGCACCCGGCACTCGAGCGTGCAGAGCAGGGGGACGAGTGCTTGCGCCACGTGGCCCGCGCCAAACACGGCGATGTCCCAAGTTTTAGTGCCTTGAGCCTCGAAGTAGAGTTTCACCTCTCCACCGCAGGTCATTCCGACGTCCTTTTGGAGATTCCAAACAAAAAAAGCATGGCGCTGAGCGCGGGTGGCGAGCATTTCACGCGCGTACCCGATTGCTTTGGCTTCGACTTTCCCGCCGCCGACCGTGCCCCAGTGGAGTCCTCCTGAGGTCACGATCGCTTTTGAGCCGATCTCGGTCGGGTAGCTTCCGCGCGCATCGACGAGCACGATCTCGACAAACGGCGTACGCGTGCGTTCGAGTTCTGCGATTTGCTCCACGTAGCGCAGGCTCATGCGTCTTGCCCGTGAAGTGCAAAAAAAACAGCTTCTTGCGTTGCCGGGATCGGGAGTTCAGCAGGCTTCGTCTCTGGCGCGTACGACAGCGCGTTTTTTATCGCGGTCCAGACTGAAATTCCGAGCAAGAGCGGCGGTTCACCCACCGCTTTTGATCCGCGGATATTCTTAGTGTTCTTGGTGTTCTCAATGAATGCGACGTTAAACTCGCGCGGGATGTCTTGGATTGAAGGAATCTTGTACGTCGAGGGCGCATGCGTGAGGAGCGCGCCCTTGGAGTTCCAGTACAGTTTTTCGGTCGTGACCCAGCCCATGCCTTGGACAAAGGCGCCTGTGACTTGTCCGCGATCGATGCCCTCGATCATGGGACGTCCTAGGTCCATCAGAATATCGGTACGAAGAACTTTGATCTCGCCCGTAAATCGATCCACGGAGACTTCGCTGCATGCGACTCCGTTCGTGAAATAGAAAAATGGCTTTCCTTGACCAGTCTCCTTGTTGAAATGAATTCCGGGATAGCGGTAGAAGCCGTACGCGCCCAAAGAGACTCGATTATAGTAAGCTTCCTCGAGGATTTCTTTTAGGCGAGCGCGTTCGGACGGATTTCGGGTGTTGGTGACAAAACCACCCGAAATTGCGATGTAGGAAGCGTCCTGAGTTTCGTCGATGACGATTTCCGGGCTCTTGCCTAAGACAGAGGGCATCTTTCCGCGCAAGTTCGCGGGCTTTTTGAAAAACTCGATAGCGACGAGCTGGAGTCGGCGCTTAATCGTAAGGGCCGCCTGCTCGGCTGCGGCCCCATTGATGTCCGAGCCGCTCGAGGCCGCCGTGGGTGAAGTATTGTGGTTTTTCTCCGTGGAAGTCGGCATCACGCGCACGTCGTCGATCGGAATACCAAGGGCCTCGGCCACCACGAGCGCGATCTTGGTGTTCACGCCTTGGCCCATCTCAGTTGCTCCCGTTGAGACCTGGGCCGTGCCATCCAAATGCAGGTTCACGAGTGCAGAGCCTTGGTTCAAAAACCGTGTGGTGAAGGAGATCCCGAACTTGACCGCCGTGACGGACATGCCGCGGAGATGAGTTTTGGATTCAGCGTTAAAGCGCTCGATCTCCGCGCGTCGCAGCGGATACTCCGCGTCGCGCGCAATGCGCTCGAAAAGGCCCGGGAGGATCTCTTCCTCGAGCGTCTGCCCATAAGGTGTCGTGCTTCGCGCGCCCTGGTAGCAGTTGAGCTTTCGGATTTCGAGTGCGTCTTTTCCGAGGATACGCGCGATTTCCTCAAGGACGTTTTCGATCATGGCGACCCCTTGGGGGCCGCCGAATCCGCGGAAAGCGGTGGTCGGCGCGTGATTGAGCCGGCAGACGCGTCCGGTGATCCGCGCTTCGGGGAGGTAATAAGCGTTGTCACAGTGGAGCATCGCGCGCTCCATGATCGAGGTCGAAAGATCGGCGTACGCACCCGAATCCGAGAAGAGATCCGCGCGCAATGCGAGGATCCGGCCTTCACGGTCAAAACCTACGTCGTAGTCGATCTGGAAGGGGTTGCGTTTTCCGGTCACGATCATGTCGTCGTCGCGTGAGAGCATGATGCGCGCAGGACGTCCCGTTTTTTTCACGACGAGTGCGGCCATCGCGGCAAAGGGCGAGGCTTGAGATTCTTTTCCACCGAACGCGCCTCCCATGCGCTTCACTACACAAGTGACTTCGCTGTATTTGAGGCCGAGAGCGTGGGCGACGACGTGCTGAACTTCTGTGGGATGTTGCGAGGAGGAATGAACGACGATCCGGCCTTGCTCATCGGGATATGCGACGGAAGCTTGCGCCTCAAGATAGAAATGCTCTTGACCTGCGGTCTCAAGGCGGCCTTGCAACCGGTGAGGGGCGCTCGCCAAAGCGAGATCGGGGTTTCCGCGTAGGATCGTACGCGCGGGCGCGATAAAGGAGTCCTTGGTGATGGCATCATTGATCGAGAGGATCGGAGGGAGCTCACGGATCTTGAGTTTTACTTTACGCTTCGCGAGGCGCAATGCCTCGGCACTTTCTGCGGCCAGAACCGCGATCGGCTCTCCATAGTAGCGCACGGTTTTTTCGGCGAGCACGGGCTGATCCGAGATGATCGTGCCCCAGAGGTTGTGGTGCAGATCGTTTGCTGTAAAGAAGCCGCGGACGCCGGGGAGCGTGAGCGCTTCTTCTGCATCGAGGCTTATGATTTCGCCGTGGGCGACGGGACTCAGGATCAGCCCAAGGACGAGCTCCCCCGGTAGACGCGCGCGATCGTCGACGAACTCGGAGCGGCCGCTGACGTGGGTGAGAGAGGAATCGTGTTTCACCCGAGGCGCTCCTCTGCGCAGAACTTGCGGAAGAGCTGAACGCAGAGCTGTTTGCGGTACAAGTCGCTTGCGCGCACGTCAGTAAGGGGCGTGACCGCGTTCGCGATCGCGGTTTCCGCCGGTGCTTGAAGTATTGTGGTGAATTCGCCCTTTAAGACCTTTTCGAGTGTCGGCACGCGGAGTGTCGTTGGACCTACGCCGCCGTACGCCGCGCGCGCGCGGAGGATGCGCGCGCCTTTGCGCGTGATGTAGAACGCGGCATTTACCGTCGAGATGTCGAGGTCCTTGCGCTGAGAGACTTTATAGAGACGAATGGAGTCGCCTTTTTTGGGGACGGGGATGAGAACCCGCCGGATCCACTCCCCAGGTCTCAGCCGAAGTTTTCGGTAGCCCGAGTAGAGCTGCGTGATCGGAATCTTTCGTGATCCTTTTGCGCCAGCGACTTCAATTTGCGCTTCGAGTACGAACAGCGCGGGCAAAGTATCGGCGATCGGCGAGCCGTTCGCGATATTGCCGACCAAGGTTGCGGTATTGCGAATGGGGGGCGAAGCGAAGAGGTTTAAAAAACGTGAGAACTCGGGAATCGACTTTTTTATACAGCGTCGGAGCGTTTCGAGATCGACCTTTGCGCCGACCGAGATCATGCCACCGGACGTTTTGAGTGCATGCAGCTCGGTGACCCGATGGAGGGTCAGGAGTCGGTAGAGATCGATCTTTTCTTTGTTATGAACAACGCCGAGGTCGGTGGAGGAGGAGACGATCCTCAGTCCGGGGTGCTTGCTCAAAAGCCGCGAGACTTCGCGCGAAGTGGAGGGGCCGTGGGCAACCGCATCTTCGTGTCGAATTTCAAAACTCTTACGCGTCGCTTGCAGAAGGCGCGCGCGGATCTTCGAGGTGAAGTAGCGCTTCTCGAGACGCTCGACCTTGGCCGGGTTCACGGCGCGCGCGGCATCGATGATAGGGGAGTAGCCCGTGCAGCGGCAGAGGTTGCCGGTGAGGTAGTTCTTCACTTTTTGCGCGTCCGGGGGCGTCTTTCCAAGCTGCCCTTGCTCGAACATCCCACAGATCGCCATGACGAATCCGGGCGTGCAGTAACCGCACTGGCTCCCGTGGCAGGACACCATCTGTTTTTGGATTTCGCCTAAAGTGCCGTCGGGATTTTCCATGCCTTCCACTGTGACGACCGAGCAGCCGTCCAGCAGCGCCATCGGGAGGATGCAAGAATTCACTAAGCGGAAAGGGGAGCTGAACGCACCCGCGTTGGGCTTGCGGGGATCGGCCACCATCACACAACAGGCGCCGCAATCGCCTTCAGCGCAGACGACTTTCGTTCCTGGAAGTCCCGCGTGCACACGCAAGTAGGAACTCAGTGTATCAAACGCTCGCGCACCTTTGAGCTCTATAGGCTTGCCGTTGAGGTAGAAAAAAAGGTGATCGCGCATGGGCGTCGCTTTGGGCATCGTACTCATAGGATGTAGCTGCTTTTTCGGCGCATTTCTAGCCGATCCTCGCGGAGTTGATGTTTTGAGTTATCCGGGGGATGTCTTAGCCTTGGGGGATGCTTCCATCCTTTCAGCCGGCGAGTCCGTTCTCCTTCGGGCTTTTTCTCTTCGTCGTTTTCGCTTTGATCGGGATGTGGTTCTGGACGTTGCTCCAGGCGGAGCGAAATAGGTTGGGCAAGTCCGCTCCTCGCAACGGTGCACTGTTCTTTTTCTTTGGATCGAATGCCATGGCTGTTTTCTTTGCCTTTTCACGCATGGGGACGGATCTCATGCGGACGCTCTCGATTTTCAATCTCGTCGTGTTTCAAGCGTTTCGCATTCTGCTTGAATCCGTGCTCCATCTCTGGGCGCGGGAGGGTGTGATTCCCGAAACGATGTCGTGGCACGGGCAGCTTCTTCGCGAGCGCTAGGGCCCCGTTTTGGGACCATTCCAGTTTGCAAACAGTGCCTCGCAGCACCGTGCGCCGCGCTACTGCATGCGGTCAACACCTTATATTTTAGCTGAGCGTCAAAAGCTCGGCACATCCATTGCTCAAGCGAAGCGCTCTAGTTTGATTTTCGAACACCACAGTCTCAAAGGGGGACTTTGATTTATGACTTTTACTCGCATCCAATCTGGACGACCCGAAGGCACGAGTGCCTGGAAGCGCGCGTTCAGCGCCTTTCTCGCCAGCTCGTTCCTCCTGGTTTCCTGTACCAACGGCGGCACAAGCCTCATCCCGAGTGCCTCGGCCCTGAACTCCGCACTGAAACCCAACTCCGAGATCCTCACTCCTGATGCCGCGGACCTCCGCGTTCAGTACGGCGTGTATGAAGAGCTCTCCTTCGGATTCGACGTTCTTGACGAACAAGGGAATGCCGTCGAATGGGAGCCTCTCACTTGGAGCATCCTCGGAAGTGAAGTCCCCGCCGGCATGCAACTCGAGCAAACGAACGCTCCGCGTGTGCTCCTCTTCGGCACTCCGACGTTTGTCGGGACTTGGTGTTTTGCGCTTGAAGCGAACAATCAAGCCGGCATCCGCGTCAGCAAGCAGATCTGCTTGGAGTCGGACGACAACGAGCAGATTCCGCATCCTAAGTTCGTGACCGATCGATTCCTCGCTCCGGCGACGGTCGGTCAGTTCTATCAAGGCGAAATTCAACTCGATCGTACGCGCTCAACCGCTGTGCGCGCGACGCTCTCTGAGAAGTCCGTCCTCCCGCAAGGGATGGACTATGTCTCGATGGAGATCGAGTTCAAAGGCTTCGTCAAAGGACGTAGCGATGCAGTTCAGGCCTCGCAATTTGTCGTGACCGCGATCGACAATATGAGCGTGACGACCTCGAAGCAGTTCCTGCTTCAAGTCAACCCGTATACGCCTCCTGTGCCGCAGCCGAACCCTCAGCCGCTGCCTCCTCCCTCAGGTGGATCTCCGCTTCCTCCAACGGATCCGTATCTCTGTCCTCCGGGATACTATTACGATCACACGCTCGGATATTGCGTTCAGGCTCAAGCCGACCGCTGCCCTATGGGGACGTACTACGATCCGGTCACGGAAAACTGCGTGCAGTATCCCGCTCCTCCTCCGACCGTGATCTGCCAACCCGGCTACATCTATGATCACTTCCTCTCGCGTTGCGTGCGCATCGAATACAATCGCTGCCCGCTCAACTACAGCTGGAACGACTACTACGGACGTTGCGTCCGTGAGCCTTACACCTGCAGCATCGGCTACACCTACGACTGGTCACTCCGTGAGTGCCGTTACGTTTGGTCGCGCACCTGCAGCTGGAATGAGTACTACGACGCGTATTGGAATACGTGCCGTCCGGTCGTGCGTTCTTGCTCATGGGGCTACTACTGGTGCTCGAGCACGAACATGTGCCGTCCTCACCAGCGCACCTGTGGATGGAATGAGTACTACGATCCTGTCTACAACCGCTGCTACCCTCGTTATGAGTCGTGCCGCTACGGCGAGTACCGCCATCCGGTGACCGGCCGTTGCGAACGCGTGGACTACTATCCGCCGCGCTCGTGCCCTTACGGCCAGCGTTGGGATGTCGTTTTGCGCGCATGCGTGCCTCATCACACGGGTGGACCGTCGTATCCGGGTTCTTGCCCGGCGGGCACGATCCGCGATCCTCGCTCCGGAGATTGCGTGCATCCTCCGCGTCCGACTCCAGTTCCTCCGCGTCCTCAACCTCCGATCCCTCAGCCGCAACCCCCGCGCCCTCAACCTCCGCAGCCTCAGCCTCCGCGGACTTGCCCGCCCGGCACTGTGGTTGATCCTCGCTCGGGAGATTGCGTGAAGCCGGGGCCGACGCCGCAACCGCAGCCTCCGCGTCCTCAGCCCCCGACGCCTCCGGCTCCGCAGCCTCCACGTCCTCAACCTCCGCGACCTCAACCTCCGATGCCTCAGCCTCCGCGGACTTGCCCGCCCGGCACTGTGGTTGATCCTCGCTCTGGAGATTGTGTGAAGCCGGGGCCGACGCCGCAACCGCAGCCTCCGCGTCCTCAGCCCCCGACGCCTCCGGCTCCGCAGCCCCCGCGCCCTCAGCCTCCGAAGCCTCCGCAGCCTCAGCCGCCGCGGACTTGCCCGCCCGGAACTGTGGTTGATCCTCGCTCGGGAGATTGTGTGAAACCGGGCCCGACGCCTCAGCCTCAACCTCCGCGTCCTCAGCCCCCGACGCCTCCGGCTCCGCAGCCTCCACGTCCTCAACCTCCGACTCCGGCACCCCAGCCCCCGAGACCTTCGTGTCCTCCGGGAACTGTGCCTGACCCTCGGGGTAGATGCGTGAAGCCGCAGCCTGCGCCGCAACCGGCTCCTCAGCCGCCGCGTCCGCAGCCACCGGCACCGGCTCCTCAGCCGCCGCGTCCGCAGCCACCGGCACCGGCTCCCCAGCCGCCGCGTCCGCAGCCCCCTCGCGTGGAGCCTCGGCCTCAACCCGGATGCCCTCCGGGAACGAAGCCGGATCCCCGTGGCGGATGCTCACGCGGATAAGCTCTGATCGTTGATCCGAAAACGAAGGCCCTCCTCGAGCGATCGGGGAGGGCCTTTTTTCTGCTGAAGCCTGCTTCAGGAATGGCGAAAATGACTCAAGCTGAGTGGGCACGAAAGCTCACTCGTTACCTTTTGAGGTCGTGATCGCAGGGGCCCCCGACTTCGCGATTCCCTGGCTTAGCGTTTTAGTTACCGGTCTTTTGGATCTGCGCCTTGCGCTCTTCGAGCTTTTGAATGCGCTCGTCGATTTTTTCGGCGCGTTGGCGGTGGTGTTCTTCGCGCATTTTCTTGCGGCATTCGCGGAGAGCTTCTGGATTTTGCGCGGAGCTGATGCAGGACTTCGCTTCGTCGTGGCGAGCGAGCGCTTCGGCTTTGCGTTTCTCGAAGCCTTCTTGCGAGACTTTTGCGAAGGCGACCGGGGCGATCAAGAGTGCTGAAAGGATGAAGAGTTTTGTTTTCATACGTTCCTCCATGTTCTTACTAAGGTGTACGGAACTGAAGAGGAAAGGTTTCACATTTAAAATAGTCAACAATATCAAATCACTAACGAGTATTCCAAAGAAGGCCGAACGCTTAGTTCCCAGCGGGAGTGTTGCACTGTGGGGCGGCGTGTTAGCTCCTCGCCCGTCGCTCAGATGGTAGGACCCTCGATCGAAAGAGCTGCAATCTCGCGCTTTCTCGCGGCGCACGTTCTCAGTTCAATATGGAAGTCTTTTTCGCGGGCGCGCGCGGGCTGTTGAAGACTTGAGTGCGGAAGAGCGCGACTGACACTTCATCAGAGAAGATCAATGCGATTTCGAGATCTTGGCTGCGAGCTCGACAGCAAGCTCCTCGTCGATCACTTGTGCGTGAGCGAACTCTCCTCGCCCTTGAACACGCACGGAGGACTTGAGGATTTCTGTTAGCTCAGCTGCGCCAAGATCAGGAAAAGACTCAGAAATTTTTTTAATCAGGCTACCCACGGAGGGAGTTCGGTGAATGAGATGCTCCATAGGGGATTGACTTACCGCGATACGCCGTGGGTC
>JBILEK010000038.1:0-25736 GCA_044352155.1 Bdellovibrionia bacterium | reverse complement strand
CGTGAGCGCTCGCATGTGAACCGGCGGATGTTAAGTATCGTGATTTGGTGCTTTATCCTTCCGGCGGTGCTGACGATTTTGGCGTTCGTACTTACGCAGCAACACGTGTTGCCAGGACGCTTTCGAAGTTACCTCGACTGGATCCCTCTGATTTTTCCAATCGGCTATTCGATCTACGTTTTATTCACCGAGGTTTTGCTCGATCTACCGAGTTGGTTTCGGCGTGGGGGGTACTCCTCGGTGCTGAATCAAGTGCATTCCGATAGCCAATGGCGCCAAGCAACGTGTGAGCGGATGAAACGTCAGTTCCCTTTGAGAGTTGAGCAGTGGGCATGGATTCAGGAGAACTTCGATACTGATCTTCTCTCCGTGCGACACCGCTCACGATATTTTACTTTTTTGGGCGGAGCGGTTTTTTATATTGCTCTTCAGGGATTGGATTTTCTGACGGAGGATGTGGGCGCTGTATCTCTTGAGACTGCTGTGGGATGGGCGAGTCTTGTACGGGTCTGGATGGAGAGCGTTTCTCGGGTGGTCTCGCTTGGGGTTTTTGTGTTTTTGCTTTATCTGTCCGGCTCGCAGCTGACTTTCAACCTCAGACGCTACTCGGACTGTCTGCGTCTGTTGCAGATGAGAGACGAGTGACCGCGTGCTGCACTTTGGTGCAGCTTAGGGTTGAGTTTTTTGAGCAGCCCGAGCAGCCCCCTTTTTCGCACCCTGACGCGCCGCAACTTTTAGTTGACTCAAAGCGCCAAGCGCGAGGGATCGACTCAAGTGCCGCGATAGCGGTCTGGAGCGACTCAAATCGGTGCGCCCCTAAGGACTGAGCGGTAGTGAGATCCACAATATACGCGAGGAAGGAGCCTGGCTTTTTTGGGTCTTCGGCCACGCCTGCCATCCAAGTCTCATCGATCAGAAAACCCGTTTTATAGTTTTCGGGTGTGAGCCGCATAGGCGACAGTTTGGACGTAAAACCCAAGGTTGCCAATTGAAGAATTTTAGGGAATACAGATAGCCTATTCTCATTCAGGTGGGCCTGTAGCTCAGTTGGTAGAGCACCTGCTTTGCAAGCAGGGGGTCATCGGTTCGACTCCGTTCAGGTCCACCATTTTTCGGATTCTTCCCGGTTCGATTCTTCCCGGTTCACAGTGGGTCGCGCTTAGCAGTCGAAGGCGATAGTGTTGGTGGCTTCGATATCCGTAAGCCCTTCTTCTGACCAGGGAAGCTTTACAGTTGAAGCCCTCGACTCGCGCATTGGTAATTTTAAATTTAAAGTAGTTTAGAACTTCCTCCTTCCAATTCTGAGCTTCGAGATCAAGTCGGCTTTTACCCTTCACGACTTCGATCAGGTGATGCCTGCTCTGGTTGACGATCATCGTGACAAACTCACGACGTCTCCAGCCATGCTCATCGATTCCGATAGCATGAGGCCAGGGCGTATTCACTCTCTGTTGAGTCGAGTATCTCAGGCTCTCGTAAAGGGCCTACGGCAGGTTGCGCAGCGTGGGCAGACTTCTGCTTCCGAGCGCTTCTCGCAGGTCCAAACACCTTGAGCACAGTCGATTTTCAAAAGCTTCAGTTCAGGTAAAAGCAGGGATTCTGTTAGATTCATTTCGGGCGTAGTCATGGGTTTTGGCTCTTCCAGGATTGAGCTTCGACAACCCAATTCTAAGAGCCTTTACCTGGGTACGCCTTACTTCTATTCACCCACTGCGAACCGTGAAGAGCCGTGCGATGCGAGCGTTATGAGGAGTTACTTCGCGAGCCGGTAGTAGAGCTTGCGTTGTCCGATCTTAAGGGTGCCCATGTCTTCGCTGAGCATGCGTCCGCCTTCGATCGCTGCGAACGCCCGTTTTCCCGAGAAAGAGACCGTCAGATCTTGTTTGAAGAGGGTTCGAACATCCGGATCGGTCGAGAAGACGTTTTCGTTTTTGAACGGATCAGGTGCGCGACTCCGCATCTTGAGCTCAAGTTGAGCGTGGACGGTGCGAGTGTTCATGGGACCTGCAGTCACAAGTTCGATCCGAAACGCGAGCGGATCGGTGTTTCGGGTCTCCGATTGAAACGTGCAGACGTGCTCCAGAGGGACGCGATCGAAGTCTTTACTTTCGGAGACTTGGTAGCACTGGTACTCGGTGGGATGTTCATTTGCGAAAGCTGGTGTGGTGAGCAGGGCAAGTCCAAACAGGGACGTGGGGATGAGCTTGTGCATGGATCAAATCTCCTTTGATTGCAGAATAATAGAAACAAAGCGGTGTCACCACTTAAGACGGGTTAGGTCCTGTGGTTCTCAAGCTCGTCTCCCTGAGCACGATTGTAGCCGCTAAAGCGATCCACCTTGGTGCTTGAGTCGGAGTCGGCGATCCGGCGGGCGGGTCTCAAAGGATCAGGAGACTCCAAGAGTTCGGGGCTGGCATTTTTTTTATTTCATTTTCATCTCAGCTCAAAGCTCAGCTTCGCGGCGCGCGCTCCGTTGAGCCGTAGCTCCACCCAGTGGAGTCCTGCGTAGTACTTACGGGTCGTGATGGGTCGAAAGGAGTGGCGCTTGGCGAGGGAGCGCTTTTCTTCCGACGCGAGTTCACCGCATCGAAGTTTAAAGACTTTGGGTGAGGACGTGCCGTTCTTCAGGCGAAAGTAGATGGCGTAATCGAGCTCGAAGGTTTTGGTATTCGGGCCCGTGTTTTTTAGGATAAACGCAAACTCGAGCGTGTCGCCGACGCGAATCCGAGTTGCTTGTATCCGGAACCCAGAGATTCGTAAATCACGATCCCCTGGAGTCACACCCAGCATCCGGAGCGCATCCGGATGCCCGCGCTTGATCAGGGTGCGTAACGCGTGTCTTTGAATGTACAGAAACTCGCGCTCAAATCCCTGCGGCACTTCTTGTGACCAACGTTTGAGAGTGCGGAGCGTGAGTTCGGGATGGTCTTTAGCGATGTCGTTTAGATGATTAGATACGCTCTTGCGCACATAGAGCTCGGGGTCAAAGCGCAGCAGCTCGAGGATCTGGAGTGCGGGTGTGGGGTCTTGGATTAAAAACTCAAGCTTTTCTCCCCACGGAAGTCTTGGGCGAAGACCCTCGCTCGCCCAGCGGCGGTGGTGCACGTTTCTAGAGCGTGCCGCCTTTGCAAGCGCGCGGATCGCGTACTTCGGATCCTGGATTAAGTAGGGACGCACGGCAAATTCAGAGGTAAATCGCTCGGTCAGTGCCTCCATTGCGGAGAAGGAGAGATCAAAATCTTCAAGGCCGTAGCGACCGACAAACTCAGCCGCAGGCCAGAGTGCGAAGCCTTTGAGGTCTTTCACACTTTCCATTAGAACCGCGAGAGCTTTTGGATACTCAGTTGGGAGGTGTTCGCGAAGGGACTCCGCGAGTAAGCCCACTCGCGCTTTCAACTCGAGCGATGTCAACCTTTGGCGCACACTTAAGAATGCCGAAGCATCGAACGAGGAGTAAACCTCTCGGATTCTCTTTGCGTAAGACTCCATGGTCCGCTCATTGATCCAAAGCTTAAATGCGTTTGGATTTTTGGCCTTTTTTCTTTGCGGCATTTCACCACTCGATCGGCTCGCGGTCGCGAAAGAATCCGCCTGATGGGCCAGAGCTCGGAAGGGTCGCTGCCCAAACAAGCGTGTCTGCACCTTCGGGGATCTCACGATCCGCGTCCGGGCCTCCCATGTCCGTCTTCACCCAGCCCGGACAGACGGAGTTGACCTTGAGATCCGGAGTGTCTTCGGCCTCGTCGGCAAAGATGCGTGTAACGGCGTTAAGCGCCGTCTTTGAAAGCCGGTACGCCGGAGTGCCTCCGTTCATCTCTGAGAGTTGACCCATGCCACTTGAAACGTTGACAATGCGACCGTAGCCGCGCTTCTTCATGCCCGGAAAAAAGAGCTGGCAAAGTTTGAAGGGACCCAGTGTATTGGTTTGAAAGCCTTCGTTAAGTACGCGGAGTGGGACCACACACGTTTTAACGTTGGCGTCATCGGGAAAAATCCCAGCGTTGTTGACGAGAATGTCGACGTGTCCCCACTCCGCTTGTGCCCAAGCGGCGAGTGCTTCGCAGCTTTTTTCTTCGCGCACGTCTAGAAGCTGCGCGTGGACGGAGATCCCTTCGTTTTGGAGTAGAGCCTGCGCACGCTCGAGTTCCTGTGGTTTTCGAGCAGTGATGCAGACTTCATTTCCAAGACGCGCGAGCTGGCGTGCAACTTCAAGTCCTAGGCCGCGGTTTGATCCGGTGACGATGGCGGTCTTTTTCATGGACTGGGATCATGACGTGCATGCGGAGTGCCCGTCAAGGCGCGCAGCTCGGCGTCGGAGAGTTTGCGAAATTCGCCTAGCTTCAGGGCGTCTAGGCCGAGCGCGCCGATCCTGATGCGATGCAGTTGGAGTACCGGATGGCCCACACTTTCTAGCATACGTCGAATAAAGCGATTCCGACCCTCACCCACGATGATCTCCATGCGCGTCGAGCCGTCTTGGAGTATGCCGACGACTTCTGCACGCAGAAATGCTCCCGGCCCGTCGTCGAGGTCTACGCGTCTGCGGAGGCGCTCGAGAGTCGCCATGGTTGGCGTGCCTCTCACCCGGACCTCATACATTTTTTCGATCGCGTAGCGAGGGTGCATGAGACGGTTCGCAAGCTCTCCGTCGTTTGTAAGCAGGAGTAGTCCCGTCGTTTCGTAGTCCAAGCGTCCAACCGGGTAGAGATCCTCCCGGCCCGAAAAAAAGTCCATCACGGTCTTTCTCCCCTCTGGGTCCGATCGGGTTGTCATGACTTGAAACGGTTTATGAAAAGCGAACGTCTCTCGCTCCGAGATCTGCCCCACAGGCTTTCCGTCGAGCTCAACTCGGTCGCAGGCAGGGTCGACGAGCACCCCCATCTCGGTCACTATCACGCCGTTCACGCGCACGCGGCCCTGGGCGATCGCGGTCTCCGCGTGCCTCCGGCTCAAGAGTCCGCTGTGCGCGATAAACTTTTGTAGCCGCACTGGTGCTTATTCTCCCTTGAGTTTGAAGAGTTCCCAGAGCGGGTTGGAGCGTTGCTCCCGCAAGCTTGAACGCGTCGATCGATCAAGTTCTTTTTCGCCGACGATACGAAATTTTGCGGCGCCAGCCTTAGCGTCTCGTTGATAAAAGGTGATCGAGTTGATCTGAGGTGCGACCGAAGTTGAACTCGGAGAGCGGCTCACACCGAGCACCGAAAATCCGTACATCGGGGTTTGATCAAGAAGAAGCTCCTGTGCCGAGAGGTCAGAGACGGAGGTGAGTCTTAAGATCGCCAGTTCCCTGTCCTTTACGCGTCGCTGGAACTGAAAGCCCGCTTCAGTCAAGTCTTGCGCAAAAAAGCCATCTTCTTTGTAAATTCCGTGAAACCTGAGATCGTAGGACTTACCGTCCGGGAGCTTCGGCGGCGCTTTCGTGAAGTCAGGTGTCCGGCCTTGGGAAACTTCAAGCTCGCGCGTATGCGAAGTGACGCGCACCGGGTTAGCCTGATCGATTTGGGCTGCAATCTTGTGTTGCTCAAAATCAAAGACGACCTTATCCGGAACGAGGGAGTCGCCCGGCTGCAAAATCTCAATACTGTTAAAGTGGGTGTGCCCGAGGAGCACTGTACGGACGCGAGGGTTTGTGGCCATGCGATGGATGAGGTAGTACCCCGTGTACATGGGGTGGTACTTCAAACCTCCCGCGATAGGCTTGTAGAGCTCCTGATTGCACTGGCCTGCCTTCGGGCCTGAGGTGAGGAGTTGTTTGTTGTCGCAGTCAAACTCCGGGTCTGCTCGCATCCACTCCTGGAGTCCGTCGTGGAGACAGCTGAGTTTTCGTTTGGTGCTCTTGGCCCAGTCGGGGACAAGCTCGCAGACTTTGGGGTTGAGGACTTCGCCGCGGACATAGTTCACGATAGAATCCATGAGCCCTTCGTAATCGACTTGCTTGAAGTAGTAGGGATAGTCTTTGCCGTTGTGTCCCCCGCGGGGATCGTGGTGTGCGAGGAGCACGACATCGCGATCGCGAAGTTCGCGCCGAATGAGCTCCCGCCTCAGCCACTCGAGTTGAAAGAAGCTTAAGCCCCCGCCATAGTTGACGGTGTACATACCCCAGCCACTGCGGCGGTGTTGGCGCAAATCAAAACTGTTGAGATTGATGTAGTGGTTTTTCCCAAAAAACCAGGAGCTGTAGAGCGGTCCATAGGTACGTTGCCATTGGTAAAAGCCGTCGTAGAGCACGACATTGCGCTGATCTTCGGGTACTTCTTTCCAGTCGCGAAAGCTCTTAAGTCCTAGGCGTTTGACGTACTTTCCGCCGAAAAGATCGACGTGTCGTCCACCCGGCAACTTTTTGGTTGCCTCAACGAAGCGCCCGAGCTTTTGGATCTGCTCTGGCGAAGCGTAAGGTTCGAGCGCTTTTGCGAGTTTCTGACCGCCCAAGAGGCGGGAAAGCCCTGGGACGTGACCAAACGAGACATATCCATCATGGTTCCCCGGAACGAGGAAAATCGGAAACTCGAGCTCGCGCAGAGCGAGTACGATGTTGCGTGACTCCTCAAGGTAGGTGCTGACTACGTCTTCGGCCTTCAGTGTAATGGGCGATCCACCGTTATGCAGATCTCCATTGAAGGTGATGAACGCAGCGTTGCGGATCTTAGGGTCCTCGCTCGTGTTGACGAAGGTTACAAAATCTTTGAGCTTATCCCCAGTTAGTGCGGCGTACGACGTGCCACCAAACGCTTTTTGCACGATAGAGCTCACTGAGACTTGAGAGTCGGTGACGTTGAGCACCGTGTAGCTGTCGTCTTGGGGTGAGTGCTCGAACACGCGGACCGCGTTGTAGTGAAACTCGTGCGCCAGCGTTTCTGCCCCGTTCACGAAGTCCACGCTCAAGTCGTAAAATCCACCTGGGACCGCTGCCATGGCATTTTGATCAAAATAGATTTTGAGCGTTGCACGCGAGCGAAACTCCTCGGGCAGGTCCTCTTCGCCGTGAACGATCAGACGCGAAGCTTTGAGAAGCCAGCCCGGGCCTTCAAAACGTCGAGTGGACTCGATGCGGGCACGGTCCGATTTTTGGGTAAGCCAAAACACAGCTGCACGCTGTGGGTCTGGAAAGTGTAGCTCCTGGTCGCGCGATCCCGGAATGGGAGTGCTACGAGCCCCCATTTGCTCAAGCCACGTCTTTTCTACGCGTAAAACCACCATGAGCGAATCTTCGGGGTCAGACTTGATGTAGAGATTTGGGTTTCCGAGCGTAGGATAGATCACCCGATCGATTTCATAGATGAATGTGCCGTGGCCAGTGCGGTGGCGAAGCTTTAAGGCCGTTGGGATGATCTGCTCGTTCTCGCTTTTTTCGGCATAGAGGTAGTTGGGTAAGACGGTCTCTCCTTGGGAGGTCGAAATCTGCCAAGGAAACTCATCCTCGCTTGCAAGTCCTCGGTCCGGATCCGGAACTTGGGGAGCTGCAAAGAAGAGCCGCCCCGCCGCAACGATCGCCACAAACACTAGCCCAGCCCATATGAGAGGTTGCCACTTGCGCATGCTCTTGTTTCGGTGAAAGTGCGCGGAGCCTAAAACGCGAGGTTATTGACGAAAATCTGTTGTCGTATGCACGCTTCAACTCTCAGCAGTGCCAACTCATTTAGGACGAGCTCAGGGTGTCAGCTCACTGACGCATGTAGATCTTTCCGTTGCGCTTTGGGTCTTAGGGCTTAGAATTTTAGCTAGAGGTGTGAGTGTAGGCATTTGTTTTTGAACCCAGCTGAAGGAGCTAAAGTCCATGACCAAAGTATTGAAGTCTCTTGTTGTTGTCGGTTTTTTTCTAATCACAGCGCCCATGTCCCAAGCTGCAGCGAAGTTCGGTGTCGCCGGCGCAGTGGATTACAACTTGTTTAAGCAAACGGTCGCCTCTGTTGAGACAAAAGGTGGACTCGGGTTCGGCGGCGGATTGGTTGTAGATATCGGTCCGATTGGCGTGAGTGCAATTTACATTTCTCGAAAGACAACAGCAACAACGACCTTGCTAGGTGTCTCTGTAGATGTATCGGCTAACACCGGGATCATTCATGTTCCAGTAGTGTATCGGATCGGGTTAGGTGGAGCATCTTTGAACTTGGGTGGATTCTATGGAATCGGCACTGCAAGTGGCTCAGGCAGTGACTATGGTGCGACCGGTGGTTTCCGTTTTGGAAAGAAGTTTTTCGTCGATCTCTCTTACAACATGGGACTTAAGGATAACTCAGGCACGAAGTCCAAAGCCGCTCTAGCTCTGATCGGAACGATGTTCTAATTTTTTTATCTGAAGTCTACTGAAAGCCCTACTTAAGCAAACCAGCGAGAGTAGGGCTTTTTTTTACTCTTGATGACCTGCAATGAGTTTCGCTTTGCCCATGCGCACACTGCCTCTTTGGTCCACTCTACGGATGTCTCCACGTAGAAAAATCCTCCCATAAGGATCTTGAAGCTCGCCATAGCGTGATCGCGCAAGCTTAAAAAAATAAGACTCTCCTCGATCTGAGCGAGCCTCGAACTCGAGAACTCCTCCCAGCTCTGTGTACTGAATATTCTTTACTTTGCCATTGCTGCTTGAGTAGTCCTCAGCCGATCCCGCGTGTTCAGTTCGCCAGCCTGCGATCGACACAAAGTAAGAGCCATCTTGTTCACGTCGAAGGACGATCGATGAGGGCTGCTCTTTATACCAGTCAACAACTTCCATGATCTGACCTACGGCGTGTTGACCCTCTCTGGCGAGTGATTCTTGCTCCGCAACCAGACGATCAAAACTGCTGAGGACTAGATCCAGAGCGCTCTTTTTTGTTTCACTCTGAGTGAGAGACCGTCTGAGCTCCTCAAGCTCGCTTTGAAGTTTCACAAGTCGCTCATGATCTCGATCCGTCTCGGGTTTTGAAGTCTCAGTATCGATCTCTTTTTGTTTTTTTTGGATCGAGCGACTCAGAGTCTTGATCGAGCGCTCAAGCTGATTGCGCTCTGAAAGTTCGCTTGAGTGCTCTTGCTCAAGGCGTCCAAGCTCGCGCTGCACTTGAAGTGCTTTTTCGTCTAGAGCATCAAGACGATCTGAGATGCGCGACGCGTTCTGTACATGTTCGGCACTCATATCCTCTCGCCACAAAAACAGCTTGTTGTTTGTGAAGCGGATGGACTCTCCTGATTCGATCACCAGCCGCTCAAGCGGGGTAGGGCGCATTAGATCAGAGGGGCTCAGGGCTAGTTTTGCTTGGGGAGAGCAGCCGAGAAAAAAAATAAAAAGGAGCGCGAAGCGAGTATTCATTTGAGGGCCTCCTTAAAAAAACAAAACAAGATCTGTCGTAACAACAGAGCTTGTGACCACGTTTCGTCCTTGAAGCGGCTGACTTAAAGATAAGCGAGTCTGGAAGGGGTAGAAAAATTTTTTCGCGCGATAAAGCCCAATCGTCGAGAATGTTGCGGATGCAGTGAGACTGTGGATGTCTTGAAGGGGGTTTTGCAGCTCAAGAAATCGATAACGATCAGCAGAGTAGCGCTGGCCTGAGAAGCGAGTGGAGCTTTGAAACTGGTAGACGTAGCCCAGATGAAACGAGAGTCGATCCGTCACCGCACCATAGCCCAGTCCAGACCCCACTGAGATCTGATCCCCTAAGTCTCGATCAACGCTCTCGAGATCCTCAGAGAGTGGATCAGATGCATTTTTCGGGATCCGACGATCTAGGCGATCGGCCCACTGAAGATTGTAGGTCGCAAAAGTAGTGAGTTGGAGCTGAGTGTTGAACTTGCGCTCCCAAATCAGAGTCGTTGCGAGGTCAGTTTGCCCATCCCCAGTAGGGAGGTCCACCGCCTGGTTCACATCCGGTGCGCGACCCGTGGGGAGCGTGAGCGAAGGTTTAAGGACCCAAACATTTTCGGTGTCAGAGGAGAGTAAGTATTTTCCTAAGAGTTTGAGATCGCCAAAGGCTGAGAAACTTCTTGATCGCAAGGGTGCATACCCCAAACTTGTGAGCTTTTGGTTGACTGAGTCGTTGAGCTTGTTTGCGGCCTCGTTGCACTTGAGCGGCTCTGAGGCGCATACGGAGCTTACCCAAGTCTGACCGTCGCCACTTTTCACAAAACCAGAAGTAACGCTCAGATCTACTTTGTAGACGGGCATCGCAAGTGCAAGAGTGAGATGCTCACTGAGGCCGTAGCCCAAAATCGGCGTAAAAACCTGAAGTGCAGTGTTCACCTGCCCTGTAGTCGCTCCTGGACTCCCGCTCATGCTTAAGCCCGCAGCTTGAACGCTCCCTTCAAGTAGGTTGCGATCGACCTCTGTTTTTTGCGAGCGCTGGACATCACTCCAGCTCACCGTTTTGTTGAGGCTTTGCCCTAAAGGGAGCGCAGATCCTGTGGAGTCAAACTTGTCCTCGGGCGAGAGCAAGATGAGCTTAAACTGAGGGCTCCGTAAGCCCTTCGGAAGAAGCCCCACAGACTCGATATCTACAGGAGCTGTCAGGTTTGCAGCAAATGAAGAGTAAGAGCAGAGGAGAGCAAAAAGGATTCCGAAGGGCATACGCATTCCTACAGGAAAAGTTAGCGACAGTTCATTTCAGAGCGAAGCTTTCGAGAGGAGACGAGCTCTTCTTTGGTCTCTGGAATTCGATCTGGATTAAGAGTGGAGGGATCCTTTTGCAGTAGCTGATCTAAGAGAGCACAGGCTTGTTTTTTCTCCTCCGCGCTCCCCTCAGAAAGTGCTTCAGCGTAGTAGTTGACGTTGATCGCGTAGTTTGAGGCGCCTTCGAAAGCTTTTTTCAGGTTCTCAAGCGCTTTAGCGCGGCTGCCCCCTGCGAAGACAGGGAGTTTGAAATAGACCCGACCTAAAATGCGATTTGCACCAAATCCTTCGACTTCTTCACCGTTTTTCCCGCTACGTGCTTCGCGGGCGAGGGTCTCTTCCATATTATCAAAGAGCTCTTTTTTGCGGCTAAGAGACTCCATCACCCCTTTGGTCTCTGCCCATCGCGCGAGTGCCACTCCATAGAGGAAATAGGCATCCGCATACTCTTCGTTGACTTCTCTGGCTCGTGCAGCCTGAGAGTATGATTTTTCAAAAATGATCAGTCGCTCTTTGTCCTCAGTTGCGTGCATGCCTTTCCAGTAGATCGCACGCGAGCTCAAAAGCAGGATGTCGTAGAGAAGGTTCGGATCCCTCGCAAGACGCTCTGCTTCGGTCAGGGTCTCAATGGCGCGCTCATTTTGAGCGAGGTCGTGGCGCTCAGAGTAAAGACTCTGACTGAGGGCGAGTTTCTCACGAGCGAGACTATCGTCCGCGTCACTTGAAGTGGAGGAGAGGAGCGCAATCAAGAGCAAAGCCATAGTGGAGTGCATAGGGGATGGGGGATCCTTTCTGGTTCACGCTGAGTGATGAATTGGGTATCGCGAAATAATGCGCCATGTCAACAAGAGGAGCCGAAAAGATGGAAACTGGCCCCCTTGAGTGTGCACGGCCGGTCTTTAAAGACGCGTATTCATTGGAAATCCCACCTCGCATCTCTCAGAATCTGTGGCTAAGCGGGATAAATTATTGAAAAGATAGACTAATCCGTTTCATCATGCACACACAAGGGGGCCAGTTTGATTCGATCTCCCTGCACGCGCCCCTTGGCTCACACAAGCTTGGATCAGATATCCCCCCGTCGGCGCATCCCAATCCAGCATCTCACCCACACACGCGATGCGAGGCATGCGCTTGAGTTCATGGTGAGAGAGATCAAGCTCCGAGAGCGCAAGTCCTCCTGAGGAGGAGATCGCCTCCTCAAGTGGCCGAGGTCGCTTAAGAGTAACTTGGAGGTGCTTGATCGAGTGAGCGAGGGACTGAAGATCCGAGTGCGATCCGTGATGGAACAGCAGTGCTAAAGCTGTATCCGAAAGAGCGAGTTGCTTTTTTGCGCGTCGAAGAGGCGAGAGATTCTCTCGCACAGATTGAAGACGTGAGAGAATCTCCGTCACAGAGAGATCCGGCTTAAGATCAATCCCTGCGTCTCCCGTGACCCCTAAAAAATACAGTGGCGTCCCCTCAAGTCCGTCGCGAGTGATCACAAGCTCACCGCGCTTTGAGCCGCGCGCTGTTTTAAGCTCGATCGATTTTAGCGGCGCGCCTTCACACTCGGTCAGGAACTCAGGTTTCCAAGCCACTTCATACCCGACGTTACTGGGCTCAAAGGGTGCGACTTGGAATCCTTTCTTTAAAAACAGATCGGGCCAGAGAGGAGGCGTACTCTCCCAGCTCCCTCCGCCGAGCGCAAAAATTGCACGATCAAACTGCTCTTGAGTTCCGTTCTGAAATTTAAGCGAGCAGTTTTCGTCAAAGTCGGTAAGTGTGCTCTCCGTTCTGAGCTGCACTCCATTTTGCTCAAGCAGATTAAGCCAACGCTTGAGGAGCCCTGAGGCCTTCATCTCGCGCACAAACGCGCGCTGACTTGTGCCGATGAAGGTTTTCATGCCCAGCTGATCTTCGATAAACTTTATCCAATGCGAAGGCCCGTAATCTCCCAAGAGCTTGTGCCAGTACTCCCGAGACGCGCCTTGGTAGTGAGGCACAAAGGCATCGATCGGGCCATCGTGAGTGATGTTCAGCCCCGAGCTTCCGGCGATAAGGAGCTTTCTTCCAGCTCCCGAGCGTCGCTCAAACACAGTGACGTCTGCCCACACTGACGCGTGAGTCGCAGCCATGAGACCTGCAGGTCCCGAGCCGACCACTGCGACACGGGGTCGCGCGCTCATCAAATCACAAACCTAAACTGCGTTTGCTGTGACTTGCGGCTGGGCCATGCGCTTCCACTCGCGCCAAGTCTGCACAAACTCTCGTCGCGCAAGCCGTGCTTCGGTTTTGAGTTTGAGGATGGTCTCTTTTGAGCGCTCGGTGCGCTCTTTACGATAGGCAATGTAGGAGGCTTTTGCTTCTTGCCACTTGGCTTGCGCTGCTAGGACACGCTCCCGGAATCGCTCAAGCTCAGTGCTCAGTGTGCCTGCGGCCTCGATGCGTTTTTGATCCGTTTCAAGCTTTGCTCGTAGAATCTCTTGCGCCGATGTCAAGTGGAGCTCGCTTGCAGCCCCAATCCACTGCAAAGCGCGGATGAGCCATTTTGTCGGATCAAACTGAAACCACAGAAGTCCGTTTCGATAATCCTTTTGAAACTTGTGGTGAAAGTTGTGGTAGCCCTCTCCGTAGGTGAGATAGGCGAGTAAAAAGTGATCTCGCGCAGACGTCTGAGTGTCATAGGGCTGCTTGCCGATCATGTGGCAAAGTGAGTTCACGAAAAAAGTCGAGTGATGCACTCCAACGACGCGGAGGATGCCCATGAAAAAAAATCCACCAAGCGTATCTCCCATCGCATAGCCGATGAGTGCGGGTAGAGCGAGTCCGACAAAAGCTGAGAGCGGGACGTTCCATCGATCCTGCCACTGGATTAGAGGATCAGTTCGTAGATCATGGGGGTGTTGGTTAAGGTATTTGGGATCCTCTTTTTGAAGGACCCACAAAACGTGAGCGTGCCAAAATCCTTTTTTTATACTGTAGGGATCCTCGTCTGTATCGGTCTTCGCGTGGTGGCGGCGATGATCTGTGCACCACTTCAGGGCTGAGCCTTCAAAGCACGCGCTTCCAAAAACAAGAAAGAAAAGTTTTACCCAAGATTTTGCTTGATACGCGCGATGCGAGATCAGCCGGTGATATCCCCCCGTGATGCTTAAACTCGTCATCATCCAGAAACACGCCGACACCAAAAGCAGCGCGAGCGAGGGAGTTTGATGACTGAAGTAGACGACCCCCGTCCCTATCGCAACAAGCGGAGTGAGGGTGAGGAAAAGCGTGTTGACCCAGTGAATTTTTGGAAAAAACGATTTCATAAAACTCAGAGTCTCACAGGTCGTGGGAGAGATCCATAAAGTCAAAAGCTTGACTAGATGCGTTTAGGAATTTTGAGCCGAAAGAGTGGTCTTCTGTCCACTCCTCGGGGATCATTAAAGGGCGAAAGCTCTCCGGAAGGATCTGAAAAAACCATGGCAACACTTAAGTTTAAACTCTCTCTCGCGTTGATCAGTGCGACTCTTTTTCTGGGATGTGCCACCACACATCAGGGATCACGTCATGACCTAGATCGCAGCACTGCTTCGGAGCGTGTGGATTCTCGCCGAGGCAACCCAGGGGAGTATGATCCGGGTCCGAGCAAAAGCTCCTCCTGGCCTAAGCTCTTTGCGGAGACGCCGAACTATCGAGGCATCGGTCAAAAGCTATTGGGGACTCAAGGGGGCGAGAAGTTTCGATGGATTTTTGGACCTATGTGGTACCGCGGGAGACTTGAGTCAAACGAAGTCAAAGTCTTTGTCGTCGGGCAAGAAGGTGCGCAAGACGAGAACGTCACGAATCGAGCATTCACGGGATCCACCGGAACTAAAACTCAAAAGTTTTTGAATCACTTGGGGATTACGCAGAGCTATCTGTTTCTTAACACGTTTGTGTACACGATTAACGGACAGCTCGAGGATGATCCAAAGTTTAAGTGGATGGAGCAGCATCCAGATAGTCCTGTAGTTCAGTATCGGCACCGTCTTTTTGATGAGATGGCCAAGACCAACACCGACTCTCTTGCGCTTGTGATTGGAGTGGGTAGTGGGGGTAAGGCTTCGGTTGCGACTTGGATCAACACAAACGGAGGCAAGTGCTCGCCTGCTCGAAACCTCGCCAGTTGCGATACTTCAGCAGTGGAGCGTAAGTTTGGGCTCAAGCGCAAGTTGTTGGTTGTTGGGGTTCCACATCCTGGAGGAGCGAACCCGAACTTAGGTGGATCAGGCGCGATGGCCAATATCGTTCGTGGATTTACGAGCGCAGCTCAGCGTGTTGCAGCTCGAATCAAAGCGGATTCAGACTGGCTGCCTTCGGATCCTGGTGCCCGACGCGGCGATCTTGATGCCAATTATCGTTACGGGAACGCTCCAGTGCCGTTTCGAGATTTTGCGTTTGGAACGAATTGGCGTATGGGCGCTAGTGGGACTTCTTCCAACCGACGTGGGGCGGACTCGATCCAGATTTTTTCGGACGACGGCGAGTACAACCCTCCGAACAACCTGTTTCGCTACGCTCCTTTAAAGGATGTCGTTACACAGATCAACAATCCAGTGCCTGAGATGGCTGCGGATGATCTGGCGTATGAGTCGCCGAAACGTCATTTCGAAGCGTACGATCATGGTCCTTGTGGCGACACACGAAACGTCTGTGATCTCTCCCGTTTGCTTCAAGGGCAACTTCCTGACGCGAGGTGGCCGGATTTTAACGCCTTGGGAGTCACAGCGCATGCGTCTTTTGGGCACGGGCCGATTTATCGAGGGCGGTTAAATCGCGCAAAAGTTCTGATCCTTGCCGATCAGAGCTCACATGATGATCTATTTTCGGGTCGTGCGTTGACTGGGGAGGCTGGTCAGCGGTTACAGAGCTTTCTTAAAGCGCTGGGTATGACAGAGTCGTACGGGATTGTCCGCACTCTGCCGGTAGATACGCTGGATCTTGAAGACGCCGATCGCATGCGCGTGACGACTGATCCCGCCGTCGCGAAAGTGCGTAATCAGATTTTAAGTACGATTGCGCGAGACTCAAAAACGCAGATCTTAATTACTTTTGGGAAATTCGCTCAGGAAGCGATCAAAAGCGCTCCGCTCTCTGGAGTGAAAACGTATCACTTGGATTTCTCGCAGAACGCTGCTGATGTGTCTGCTTGGAGTAAAGTGATGGATCAGATTCAGAGAGAAAATCCGGACCTTCGCACAGATACACGCGCGACAAAGTTTACCGGTGGGCTTGCTGCGATTCCGCGCATTGATCTTCCGGTGCATACGCGTTGGTGGATGGGGACTTCAGGCGATCGAGGATCTCGCCCGGTGAACAATCAAACGCGTCGATCAGATCCGAATCACTACATGATCACCGCACCGCGCTGGGTCACTCGCTTAAAGCCTGTGCCGTTTAACGATCGGATGGATCTCTCTGGCGTGGGTACTTTGTCAGATGAGAGCGATCGTGACGAACCTGATTCAGAGGCTTCGCGTTAAAAAACAGCCGACAAAGGTTTGACAGCCACTTCTTTACTGAAGCTTTGCAGGCAAATCAGAACCGGAGGAAACTGTAAGGAGAGTGTCTCCTGATTTCTCCCGTGCGAACCACACGATCATCTTAAGCGACGTCCACTTAGCGGATGCTGAACCTCCACATCCACGCAACCCGCTTTGGAAGCGTTTTAAGCGTCCGAAGTATTTTATCGATCGCTCGTTTCGCGCTTTGCTTGAACATTTACACCGCGAGATTCAAGAGCCAATCGAGCTTGTCCTGAATGGGGATATTTTTGATTTTGATTCGGTGATGACGATCCCAGAGGACGGAGGGTTCAAAACCAACTGGCTAGAGAGACTCCGAGGGTTGCGCGCTGAGGAGGATAAGTCTGAGTTCAAGATGGGAGTGATTCTTAAGGATCACTTTGTCTGGGTCGAAGCACTTCAGGATTTTTTGAGGCGCGGGCATCGACTCGTTTTTGTGATTGGCAATCACGACGTCGAGCTGCACTGGCCCCGTGTCCAAGAGCGGCTCCTGCAAACGCTGACTCCCGACGGCACACACCGTGCGCAAGTCCGAATCTGTGAGTGGTTCTATGTAAGCAATCGAGACACGCTCATTGAGCACGGAAATCAGTACGATGATCTGTGTATCTGCTCTGATCCGATCCACCCTTTGATCAAAAAACACGGAAAAATCTTTGTGCGCATTCCGTTTGGAAACCTAGCTGGAAAGTACATGACCAACGGGATGGGACTCATGAACCCCCACGTAGAGTCCTCCTTCATTAAGGAGTCGTTCTGGGAGTATGTCGTGTTTTTTTATCGTTACATGGTGCGTGTGCAACCCCTCATCGTTTACAGCTGGTTTTGGAGTGCAATGGCGACGATGTTGATGTCTGTTCGGGAGGGATTGTTGCCTGCGCTGAAAGATCCGCTCACTAAAGAGCAGCGTATTCGCGAGATCGCGTACAGATCTAACGCTGCCCCGCGGGTCGTACGCTCCCTTCGGGAGCTCCACGTGCACCCCGCAATCTTTGATCCACTTAAGATATTGCGCGTCTTGTGGCTTGATCGAGCGCTCCTGTTGATATTGGCGGCATTAGTTCTTTTTCAGTTTTTTGCGCTTGTGAACGTTATTTTCGGTGTTTCGTTTTTTTGGTGGTACGTCATCCCACTGCTTGCCGTGCTTCCGCTCTTTATTTTTTACGCGCGTTCAGTGGAGACCGACTTACTGAAAGCCGAAGTATTGATGCGAGATACGGTGCCTTACGCTGCAAAAGTGGCACGCGTCAATCGCGTGGTTCACGGGCACTCGCATCGTGAGCAGCATACTTGGGTCGGAGATATCGAGCTGATGAACCCGGGCACCTGGTCACCAGCATTTGAGGATCCTGAATGCACCCAGCCTTTTGGGCGTAAGTGTTTTGTATGGATCCACCCGCTCGCAGGTGAGCGATTTCGTAAAGCAGAGCTATTGGAGTGGACAGGAGATGAGGCGAGGAGGATCGCCCCAACTCGATCATGAGGGTGGAGAGATTCCATGAGTGAGCACTTTGGAGAATCTGGAGATCTGCGATGAGAGTGACTTTGGAAGATGTTGAGCAGGCAAGAAAAGTTCTCTCTGCGCTATTGCCCCCAACGCCGCTGCTCATGAACCCCTGGCTTTCGAATTTGTATGGATGTGAAGTCTATTTGAAGCTCGAAATCATGCAGCCGATCGGATCATTTAAGATCCGAGGAGCAACCTATAAGATCTCAAAGCTCTCTTCTGCAGAGCGCGCGCGCGGCGTGATTGCAGCAAGCGCTGGAAATCATGCTCAGGGCGTCGCCTGGGGCTCTCAACGCCTTGGGGTCAGTCCGATCATTGTGATGCCAAAAAATGCAGCCCTCATGAAAGTTCACAACACGCGAGCGCTCGGCGCAGAGGTGCGTCTGGAGGGAAATGGATACGACGAAGCCTATCAGGTCGCTCAACAAATTCAGGCTCAGAGTGGTCGCTCGTTTGTGCATCCTTACGAGGATCCGGATGTGATCGCAGGCCAGGGCACAGTGGGGCTTGAGCTTTTAGAGCAGTGTCCTGACGTGGATGTAGTGATTGGCTCGATCGGAGGTGGTGGACTCATGGCTGGAGTTGGCACTGTTTTACGCGCACTGAAGCCGAGTGTGGAGGTGATCGGCTCTCAGGCAGCAGGTGCACACTCGATGATAGACTCTTTGCGAAAGGGGAGTGCGCAGACTTCGCTCAGTGTGAATACTTTTGCGGATGGAATCGCAGTAAAGCGTGCGAGCCCTGCAATGCTTGGGATTTTAAAAGACTGCATTGATTTTCCTGCTGAGGCTGGGGATCCAGAGATCGCTGGGGCCGTGCTGACGCTGATGGAAAAAGCAAAAATCGTAGTTGAGGGATCAGGTGCGCTCCCGCTCGCGATTTTGGATCAACAAAAGGAGCGGTTACGCCAAAAAAAAGTCGTACTCTTGATCAGCGGCGGCAACATCGATGTCAACGTTCTTGCGCGAATCATTGATGTCGGGCTGATTCGCTCGGGACGTCGAATCCGGATTCACCTCGTTGTTCGCGATCGACCCGGCTCACTTAAGCGCATGACTGAGATTATCTCAAATCAAGGAGCAAATATCTTACAGGCGATTCACGATCGAAACGAACCCTCCACTCGTCTTGACGAGGTTGACGTCAACTTAGTGCTTGAGACGCGTGACCCCGAGCATGGAGTCGACGTTGTTGAGGCTCTCCGCAAAGAGTTCATCGGAGTCAACGTCCTGACTTAGGCAAGATCTACCTCGGAGACGCCACGCGAGCCGCTCCTTAAACTAAAGGGAGCATGGTGTTTTCACGCGTGGTCATGATCAGTGCTATGGTTGTTCTGTCCGCCTGCGGAAAAAAGCAGGAGGAAGCGCCCGCTTGCAAAGTGGATCCACCAATCATCAATGGAGCTGGGTCCCTAGGGATTGCAACTGCATTTCGCGTCGACCCCATGAACGCGTCCAAAAACCCAGTTCTTGCAGTGACCTCAACTACGCTTGATCGACATCTGGGAGCGTTTGAGCTTGCGCACCTTTCGGGTCGAGGAGTGCTTGATGGACGGTATGTGAGCGTTCGAAACGGCCTGAGCTGCAATCAAGCGTATGGAGCTTTTGCCGAAGACCAAAAGTTTTTGTTCTCCTCAAAGCAGCAGCAGTTTCAGGAGGCGATGAGCTACGCTTATGCAGATCGCTATCGAGCTTACTTAGATGGACTACAGATTTTAAAGCCTCTGCAGTCTATCCGGGTAATCGCTGCTTGCATGAAGCAAGACAACGCCTATTACTGGAGGAGTTTGGGATTTCCGGGCACGTCCTCCCACACGGTATGTATGGGCGAGTCTGTTGCGACTCCAGGCGCAGCTTACGCTCACGATGCGGCAGTTCTGGTGCATGAGCTTCAACATGCATCTACGGTTGAGACTTACTCAGCCACAGAAGAGCTGAATCGATTTTGGTACGATGAGGCAGGAGCTCTCAATGAGGGGATCTCCGATTTCATGGCGCTTGCGTTTTTAAAGCCTGAGATTGACTTGGCTTTTGATCCTCGAGTCTTTAGTCGTTGGGCGTTAGGTCTTTTTACGCCCAACTTTCGTGCGCAACGTGGCGTGCACCGTTGCCCGCAGTACGATCCTGACTATCCCCGATGCTCGGGCTATCGAGTGGGAGCGGAGGGGTTTTCGGCAGATCTTGGAAGAGTGAGTTTCTCCTATCCAGATGGTTTAGGATGGAGTTTCCCTTCTCAGTGGGGGTCTCCAGGCAAACTTCGGGCTCAGTTTTTAGACTCCACTCAAGAAGAGATTCACAACAACGGGGTGATTCTTTCTGGAGCGCTTTGGGATGTGTTTGAGGTTTGGACTCAGTTGCGCGGGGAGAGCTGGGCTCGTGATCAGTCTGCGCGAATGATTCATCGTGCACTCCCGCTGCTACCCTATCCATCGATCTCTGCACGCTCTCCAGTACGTTTTCGTAACTTTGCTCTAGCGCTCGTTCAAGCATCTTTAGCTCTGGGCACTCCAAGTGGTGAGCACAGTGCGCTTGTTCAGGCGCTTGAAAACCGAGGGCTTATCGGTGGGTTCGGACCGAGTTCGGGCTGGGCGCAAGTGGGTGCGGGGCTTTCTGCAACGCCAGGGCTGCGAGTACTAGATCATCCGAGCACACTGAAGAGCTGGTTGCGACGCATGGGAGTGGGCAACCCTGATGCAATTGTGCAGCAGGGAATCTCTACCGGACTTGATGGTCGAGCGCAGGCAGGCGAGACGCTCGCAGTTTGGTTTGATCTTAAAAATGTTTCTGAGCACTCGGCCGGAGGAGTGCAGTTGGATGTACGCAGCCGATCCGCGAGTGTGCGCTTTTTGGGCTACGCACTGAACGATGGCTATATCAATGACGCTCAAGCACAAATTCAGTACGCAAAAATCAACGGCACGCGGATCGTCTCGGCTCTAGCGTCAAGCGACTCGTCCAAGCACGTGCCCACGGGGAACTCGTACTTTTCAACGCATCCTTTTTTTGACTCGTCCTGGAAAACTGCGCTCTGGATCCAGATCGCACCTGATGCAGTCCGGGGGGAGCGCTTAGAGTTTGAAATCACCGCCACGCCGTCAAACGGCTTAGCTGAGAGCGTGGTGTTTAGCTTGGAGGTAGCACCTTGAAACATCCTCAAATCGTAGGCGTCTTTGTAGTGAGTGGAACTCTTGGAGTCTTTGCGTTTTGGGGATTTCAGATGTTCGCTCGGCACTCGCCAGCGCCAAACGCACCTGTCATTCCAGTTGTTCGCGAGGCCACGCCGACTGAGAATCGCCTTCCTGCTCAAGTTCGCGATCCACTCCCTCCGCCTGTGCGGGAGCGAGTTGAGGGTGTGCCTGTAGAGATTGAAGAGGTGAGGCGCTCCCACACGATTGAGGGGCGCGTTTATGAGTTTAAACAACTCCAAGGCGGCTTTCCCGTGGAGCCGCAAGGATCGCTTCGTATTATCTCAGATGAGTTAGGGCGAGTGCTACGTGAGGAGTCAAACTTGACGGGGAGTTTGCGTTTGACCAATCAACGTAAGCTCACTCTGGAGGATGCAAGACGAGCAGTCTCAGGACGGATTGAAGGAGCACGTGCAATCGTCTGGACGGATCGAGTCAGCCAAGGGGGCGGAGAAGGGCGGCACGCTTACGAACTCTCTGTAGAAGGGCATCGCAAGATCATCGATGCTGAGACCGGCGAGTTGATTGTCTCGCGTGATCAACGCAGACATTAAGGCAGTGGCATGAGCTGGTCTGAGTTTTGGGAAGTCGCAAGCTATGTGGTGACGGTGTTTGGCTTTCCGCTAGCCCTCTTGGTTTTTTTTATTGAGCAGCGCAAAGAGCGTCAAAACGAGGATGAAGAGATTTTTCAAAAGCTTGCTGACGAGTATGCAGACTTTTCAAAGCTGCTGCTCGAAAACTCTGATTTGATGCTGTTTTCTACTGCCTCCCATGTCGTTTCACTCACTCTAGAGCAGCAGGAGAGAAAAAAAATTATCTTCGATCTGCTCGTCTCACTTTTTGAACGAGCGTATATTCTCGTTTACGAAGAGAAGATGTCCAAGCAAACGCAGCGTCTTTGGCGAACGTGGGAGGACTACATTCGCTTTTGGTGTAAGCGCGAGGATTTTAGACGCGAGCTTCCTGAGCTTTTAAAGGGCGAGGACCCAGATTTCGAAGCGTATATGCTCGACGTTTCTCAGCGATCGATGGCTTGATGTATTTTAGGGTGGAAATCCAATCGCAAGCTTAAACGCCTGATACTCGGGCGTGATGCGTCCTTGAGCATCTCGGATCACAAGCGCGGGTTCGATAAATGGCTCGCTCGTTTCAGGGAGATCCTCCCTCAGCGCGCAAAGAAATACGCCCAGAAGAGGTGCGTGCCCCTGCTTTAACACGACATCGCGCGCTCGAATGAGTTTAAGTTGCGCGTGTACGAGCGCACGCATGACCCGCTCTTGCTGGTGAGGAGGATCGACAGGAAACACAAACGCATACGCACCACCTGGAGCAAGGTGCTCGCGCGCAACGAGCGCATAGTCGGCGAGATCCCCGCGCACTTCAAAGCGGCACGCGATCTTTTGCGGGTGATCACCATGGATCCCAGCACCTAACGGAAAATAGGGCGGACTCCCACTGATCAGATCGAAGCGCTCCTCTGGGCGCAAGATCAAAGGATCCCGAAAATCTCCAAGCCTCACATCCACACGCTCCTCGCAGCCGTTGTAGCGCCAGGATTTGCGCGCAAGCCGCACGGACTCCGGCTGAGCCTCGATTGTCGTAAGGCGTGAGAGTGGAAACTTCCATGCGAGCACACTTGCGACCGATCCAATTCCGCTTCCAAGATCAAGAATCCTTGTGGCTTGTGGGGCACCGCTTGCAGCATAGCCGGCGACCAAAAGATCATCCGTCGAAAAACGGTGACCCTCACGTAGTTGAAAGAGCCTAAAGTGCCCTGAGCTCGCGTCAAGCGTCTCGCCAGGGTCTGCCTCCACGCCACCCGGCACCTGAGGTCCGGGGATCGTCCAGCCTTTGAACTGCTTCACAGAAGGCCGAGTTTTTTCCACTCTTCAGGCTTAAAGCCCGTAGTCGCAGCCTCGGTGGAGATCGCAAACGGACGTTTGATGAGTTTGCCGTTTTTTGACAAAAGAGCGAGTGCTTCTTTCTCGCTCATCTTTGGAAGTTTTTCAGAAAGTTTCATCTCTCGGTACTGCTGCCCTGAGGTGTTAAAGAGCCGCCTCAAGCCGACGGCGGAGAGCATACGCTTGAGCTCAGCGAGTGTAGGGGGCTTCTCGAGGATTGAGATGTTTTCAAAGTCAACTTTCCTTGCGTCGAGCGCCTTCCACGCGCTCTTGCAGGTCGAGCATCCGGCGTAGCCGTACACTTTTAACTTACTCATCGTAGGGAGCCTCGCCGTCGTCGAGGTAGAAGTTCTCGGTATCGTCGTTATAGCCAAAGAGTTCGGCGTATCGGCCCCAGTTTACGATCAAAGCAAAAGTCTGCTCGGCGTTTTCGTTTGGGATAAGCTCCGAGACGAGCTCTACAATGTCAGCGCGTGAGGCTTCGTGATCCTCTTTGTCGCGCAGAAACTGAGAAATTTTTTGAAACGCAGGGATCAGCTCGAGCTGAGTTTTGATGATTTTTTTGCGCTGGTTGATCGACGACTTTGTGACTTTATCCCCTAAAGCCTCAAGCACGACGTCGCCGCCGGGTGTGTGCACAAGTTTCAGGAGCTCAGCACCTCGGATCACAGCTAGCGTCTCACCGAACTCCATGTTGAGTTCATGGGCTAAGCGGTAGATATCGGCATGCCCACCTTTGGATTTCAGAAGCTCGACTAGTCCTAGGACTTTGCCGATCTCCACTTCGGGGATGGAATATTGTTGGGTCGGGGGACTACTGTCACCGGGAGTCATAAGTTGCTCTCTTGGCCCTCCTGTTTTGCGTCATGCGAGCAGCGAAAACACTCGGTCTACGAGCTCGCTAAACGCCGGATCGCGTTTATCCCGGGGCCGCGGGAGCTCGATTTTGAGATCTCCTGCGATTTTTCCGGGGCGGCGACTGAGGACTAGCACACGGTCCGCAAGTTCGATCGCCTCTTCAATAATGTGCGTTACCATTACAAGGGTGTTCACGGGGATGTCCCGATCCGCCCAGATATCCACTAACTCATCACGCAAGTTGATCGAGGTGAGGACGTCAAGCGACGAGAATGGCTCGTCCATCAACAACACCTCAGGCTCAACCGCAAGCGCCCTGGCTAGACCCACTCTTTGCTTCATCCCTCCGGAGAGCTCGCGTGGGTAGGCCTCTTCATATCCATCCAAGCCGACTTTATCGATATAAAATCCGGCTTTTTTGCGTCTAGCTCTTGGGTCGCGCACGCGATGCTCAAGCCCCAGGGCCACGTTTTCAAGGACCGTAAGCCACGGAAATAAAGCAAAGTTTTGGAACACCATCGCGCTCTCGAGGTTGATGGAGCGCAACGGTTTTGATTTATAAAAAATACTGCCCCGCGTTGGAGTGAGTAAGCCATTCATCATCCTGAGCAGTGTAGATTTGCCCGCGCCCGAGGGACCGACGATCGCAACAAACTCTCCCTCAGAGATCGTGAACGAGAGATCCTCAAGAACGGTTAACTCGCCTTGAGGAAGGAAGTATCGCTGGTTTACTTTTTCGAACTTGTACAGTTCAACGCCCGGGCTCATGCGATCCTTTTGTTTTGCTCTGGAGAGCACGTAAGGTCAAATCCCAGTTCATGCTGACCTCTAATCTCCCAAGCGATATCGCTCGATCTGCGAGTCATAAAGTTTGCGCCAGACAAACGTGTTGATCAAAACAATCCAAAGCACCATGGCCGCAATGCAAAGCCCCATCGCGCGCGTATTACCAGTCTCGTAAGCCGAGCGACTGAGGAGCGCTCCCATTCCGTGCACCGTGAGAACTCGATCTTTAAAAACCAAGTACTCAGAGACGACCAGAGCGTTCCAACCGCCTCCCCATGCGGTGATTGCGCCTGTAACGAGTGCAGGCCTTAGTACTGGGAGAACAAGTTTTCGGAAAATCTGCATCGAACTAAGCCCCAGTGAGGCTGCGGCCGACTGGAGATCAGAGGGAATCGTCGCAATCCCCCCCATGGCGTTAAAAAGCACGTACCAGAACATCCCCGTCAGAAGAAGTAGTAGTGTTGCGAGCTCCATCCCTCCGCCGAGGTGTTTTACTGCAAAAAAAACGATCAGTGGGAACAGTGCTGTCGCAGGCAAGCTTGCCCCAATCTGAGAGACCGTATTGAGGCTTTGTCTGATCTCAGGACGACTCCAAGCCCAGTAGATCATCGGTACTGCCACAGCAAATGAGATTCCGAGGGCGACCATCAGCCTCAGGGTCGACGCTAAAATCGCAGTCGGAATCTCATGAGCTACCTCAGGCCAAGGAAGCCTTAACCAATGCGCAAGAACCAGACAAAGCCCAAGCGCCGTTAAAACGAGGAGCACACGAGAGAGGTGTTTAAGAAAACTTTGCACTGATGGTTGAGCAAGCTTTTGAGAGAGTGATTCCGTGAGCGAGTGAATCAGTGCTGCCGGAAGCTCCCAAAAAAGAGGGATCAAAACTTCGCGTGTCATCCAAACTACTGGATACAATGTTGCGCGCATTATGCGACGTAAAGGCGTACGCAGGATGAGATAGAGCGCAAAAAACCTCTGCGTAATCCAAGGAAGCGATGTCTCCTCATTCTGACTCGTTAAGGGCGCGCTTTCTTGTTTAAAGCGCTCGGCCCAAACCGCAGCTGGGCGCCACAAAAAAGCGTCTAAGATCAGGATTAAAAAAGTCAAAGCCGCAAGGCCCCAGAGGACTAAGTTAATCTCATCCTGCTCGGCGGAGCGCTTCAAAAAGCTCCCGATCCCCGGTAAATCAAAGCGCGCAGGTCCGACTGCAAAAATCTCGCACGCCACCAAGAAATACCATCCATTGGACCAAGACAAGACGCTGTTGTAGACGAGTCTAGGTACGCTTGCGGGTGCGTAGATGAGTCGAAACTTTTGAATCGCAGGGAGTCCGAAACTCTCTGCAGACTCAATCTGGTCGCGCGGAATTCCTTTCACGGCCTCAAAGACTGCG
>JBILEK010000081.1:0-9724 GCA_044352155.1 Bdellovibrionia bacterium | reverse complement strand
CGATCGAGAAAGCGGGTGTTCGCGTGTCGTAGAGTCCGAAAAAAACCTTTCTCATCCGCTTGCCAGCACGAGTAGAGAAAGGGATCTGTTTGGCAGAAGGCTCGCTCAGGAAGCTGCATGGCCTTTAATTTCTTAAAAATGGTTGGCTCGACTGGGATTGAACCAGCGACCCCTACCGTGTCAAGGTAGTGCTCTCCCGCTGAGCTACGAGCCAATATGGAGTAACGTATGCACTGAAGCGTATGCTCGGGTCAAGCTCGAGCCGTCTCTCGGGCTTTCGGGTCACTTTGACTCTAGGTGCTCGAGAGTCTTCCATTTCTCTAAGAGTCAAAGTGTCTCCGGATCTTAAAACCTCTTGGAGGTTACTGGTTTTGCTATCAGTATAAGTATCAACAAGATAATGCGCCGCATTGCCGAGTCTGAGTTTAGGACTCTCCTGGCATACTCTCTGCTCGCGCACTCGCACGAGAACCAAAAACCTTTTAGGAGAGAAAAAACATGATCAAGTTCAATCGTCTTTTAGCGCTCGTGATGACGATCTCAACGCTGTCATTGTCTGCGTGCACGGATGAGGAGATCGCAACTGGAATCGGCATCGGTGCTGTCGTCGGTGGCGCGATTTTGATTGGCGCAAATACGCGCTGTGATGGGGGCTATCGCACTGAGTGCCATACGTACGTGGACTACTGGGGGTATCACCGCAACGAGTGCCGGCAAGTGTACGACTCCTGTGCAGTGTTGCGTCCGCGTTTCATGATGGAGAGGGGAGATCTGGATTTAGTAAACGAGAACGTGATCAACGAAGTGAGCTTCGGCACGACGTTTGGCTTGGGCTTTGATGCCTCGAAGCGTTTGATTGACTCCTTTCGCTCTGCGCGTGCGGGCGACCTCCAGGCGCTCAAAGACCTCGGACTCTCCAAGACGGACCTCAATCGCTTGGCGAAGTTCAAGCTCCCAACGGCGCGTGGTCTCGACTCTCTTGCGCGTACGCTTGAGCAAGATCAGGCTCAAGTACGCCTGATGCTGGAGCGCATTCTTCAGGAAGCTTTAGTGAGAAGCAAGGATCTCGCACGAGAGACTAAATCGTGAATCGAGTAGGGCTTCAAAAGTACGCCCTGAATCTCAGTTTTAGTCCGCTCTAAGAGGGGCAAATCAAGAGTGCCGCTTGCGATGAGGATCGGAGTGCTTGCATTGCCTCCGGGGTTGTGGTTGCGAATCTGCTCAATAAAAACCTCGCCGCTTCCTTGTCGAAGAGACAGGTCGAGGACAACGAGCTGCACTTTTTGACGTTGAAGTTTGCCAATAGCGTCCGTAGCCGAGTCGCTCAAGAGCACATTAAAGCCTCCATGAGTCAATGCGTCTCGCATCAGTTGTTGTAGTTCATGGTCATCTTCGATGACCATGACCCATGGCCGAGACTTACTTGAGATTTTATCGTGCATTACGGAGCTCCGGAGTGTCAGTGTTGGGTGCCGATAGTGAGCGGATGCGCGCTTGCTCATAGACCATCCAGTGGATTTCTTGAGCGATGACTTTAAGAGCAGTCGCAACGGGGATCGAAATGAGCATTCCGATCAAGCCATAGTACTGCTGTCCTGCGATGACGGCGATGATCAGGACAACGGGGTGCATATCAACGAGTTTTGCAACTAAAAGCGGAAAAATAATCGCCATGTCGATCAAGTTTGCAACCAGATAGATCGCAAGCACCGGCCAAAGCAGATGCCCGTAGCTTGGATCTGCAGTCACGATCAGGATCCCTGGGATTGCACCTAAGATGGGACCAAGGTAGGGAATGATGTTGGTGACTCCTGCCACAAGCCCTTGCACAATCGCATAAGGCGCTCCCAAAAGAAGCAGCGGGAGCGCAATCATCAGCCCGACTAAAAAAGCTTCAATCAGCTTTGCGCGGATGTAATCAGACAGTCCTCCAATCATGCGAGAAAGCACCATGAAGCTTGATTCAAAAAAGCGATTAGGGACGAGGTCGAAAAATTTTTTTCGGATCGCAAAACCATCTTTAAGCATAAAAAAGCTCAAAATCGGCACAATAAACAAGCAAGTGAAAAGATCACCCATGATTCCAGGTCCGGCTTGGATAAACCACTGACCCGTGTCTTTTGCCCATGCAGTGACTTTTTCGGTCACATCCGCGTTTTCAAGAAACGGATACTCCTGCTGAAGTGAAGTCTCATACTCACTCAGGCGCGCGAGCGTTTTTTGCGTGTACTCCGGCACCGACTGCCGAAAGCTTTCAAAGTCTCGCGCCACCTTTTGAGTCGCCCACACTCCGCCGAGAGATACGGTCGCAGCGCAGCACAAAAAAAGAATTGCGATCGAAACCGTTCTCGAGAGCCCACGACGCTCCAGAGAAGCGATCAGTGGCGAGACTAGAGAGACGGCGACGATTGAGATCAGGGTTGAGATCAATAGCGCTGAGGTCAGTGACGCCATGGCGGCTGCGGCAAACGATATGCCGATCAAGCACAAGAGCTTGGGGATATCTTTTTTGAGCGAAAAATCAGAACCCATCGCCATGGACCTGTGTCAGGAGCCCCAGACGATCGGTGGTCTCAAGGAGGCGCTTGGAGAGCACTTGAGCGAGCTGATAGAGGATCTTTACTCCCATGGCGGGACGCCGCTCGAGGATCTCCATCAGATCGGGCTTAAAAAATCCGATCAGCACGCTTCGATCCTGTGCAGTGGCGGTAGCACTTCGGAGATGATTGGGGTCAACCAACGAGAGTTCTCCAAAGAAGCTCCCTTTTTGAAGAGTGGTCACGAGAATCTCGCCTTCGCTGCTCTGAGTTTTGATTGCCACCGACCCCTCGGCAATAAGGAACATCCCAAAGCCGCGGTCATTTTGACGAAACACGCTCTCCTCGGCGACATAAACGCGCTCGTAGACGGTTTTCGAGAGATACTCTAACTCAGAGCGGCTGAGAGTATTGAACAGTACATTCTCTTTTAAAACTTGGAGCAATGACGCCTTCTCGTTTTTGGAGTCGCGAAACAGATCCAAAAAAAGAAGGAAATGAGGATGGGGCTTCATGCAATCTCCGGGGTATGGGATCGGAGTTTTTGCGCTGCACCTTTATTTTTGAGTTTTAACCTTATTTTAGGAGTGCGCATCCCGATGAGTGGAAACGTGAGCAAAGCGCGAGTCCTCATTGTCGAAGATGTAGCTGAAATGCGGGAGCTCCTCAGGGAGTGCCTGAAGGGCGCTCCGGGAATCGAAGTGAGCGCGACATGCGCGAACACTTGGGAGGCGCGACTTGAGCTTGAGCGTCGAAAGCCTGACGTTGTCTTGCTCGATGAAGTTCTCCCAGGCGAGTCGAGCAGTGATTTTGCCGCTGAGGTTGAGCAGCTCGGAGTGCATGTTTTATGGATTTCGGAGTTAAGCGCTCGCGCAGGATGTCTAAAAAAGCCATCTTGGAGGACGCTTCGCAAAGACAGTGTGGAGCTGATCTCGGCCGTCATGACCCTGACAAAAAACGAGCCCATTAAGAGTTAAAATCGCACTGCTCGATCGCCGAAAAGAGAGCGGGTTGATGGTCGTGTACGCAAAATCAAAATTACTCCGACGCAGTCTGTTCCTGGTCGTTGCGGCCACGCTGTTTTTTTCACCACTTTCGCACTCTCAGTCGAGCGTGGCCTGCTCCACTCGCGAGATCATTGCGCGACTTCTACCTAAGCTCTCAGGAGTGAACCGGCAGCTGGTCGCGCCTCTTGCGGCGACAGCGAAAAAGAGATTTGGAAAAGGTGTTGATCCTTCGGTAGCGAACGCCCACATCATGTTTGGTTTTGAGTCCGAGTACGCCATCGACGAGTGTGGCAAGCTCCTTGAGTTTTATGCGCCGGATCCCAGGTTCGGAATCTCAACTGAGCAATGGCTCGCTCGATCTGAGTCCGAGAAAATCGCCTGGGTGAGAGAAAACGTCCGTAGCCAGCTCGTCAACGCCGAGATGACACCGCTTAAAAAAATCCGAGACGTCGATGGGTTCGAGTTCATGCCGGAGCAGTTAGTGTTAGATGCGACCGGCAACCTTGAAGTCATCCTACCTCCGCTCCAGACTTTTGAAGAGTGGCATTCTGCGGTTGAGAAAGTGAACACTCGATTCGGTGTTGGCTCCATGCAGGGGATGATCAGTAGCCCCGCGCAAGCGTTTTTCGGCGCGACTGAGCAAGCGATTGAGGAAGGGGTCAAGGAGAACTTAGGCTTTCTCAACTTCGTTTCTGAGTACGATGTGCTCGAAAAGCTGACCGTAGGGGCGGCACGATTCCAGGCCGATCCAACTCGCCCGGTTGCGCAGTCCTTTAATCATCCGTTTCTGGGTCCTATGAGTCGGCAAAAGCAAGAGTTGCTCGAGTCTTTCCTTCGTGGCAATCCACGCGGCCAAAAATTGGACTACGAGCGACACTTGAGCAAAATCAAGACGCGAGATAGCTCGTTTAAGTACGTTGGAACCACAGTGTATCGTCCTGATATCGGCATGCCGCAGGGGCGAGTGGCGTTTGAAATTCGCGATGCGCATAAGAACTTCGATGTCTTGTTTGATCGTATGGTCCGCGCCACGCATGCCATTCAAAACGGGCGGAGCGAGTTCTCGGCGTTTGCGTCAGTGAAATCGTTTGATGGTGCTACTCTGTTTGAGACGTTCCCAGATCCCGTCAAGTCGCTCTTGATGGAGCTTTTTCCTCCGCGTCTTAACCCAAGCGTGCCCGAATACCTTCCCGCCGACCGGCTCTCTCTTGAAGTCTATCGAAACTTCTCTTATCCGCTTAGAGACTGGGCGGAGTTAGGGCTTGCACTAGGTCGTCCAGAGGTTTCGGCTCGCGCTTCTCAAGCACAGCGTAGTTATGTCGAGCGCTTAAACGCGATTGCAGCCGAAAAACAAAGAGGCGTTCTCACGGCTGCGCAGGCTTCGACCAAGGTTCAAGGTGCGCTTGCTACGTTCGCGGAGAGCTCCGGTGTGCTCAAGAGCATGCAAGAGTGGCAGCGCAAAAAGATTCTCGACACCTTCGCGCACACACGCTTTGTCAGAGACTTGCTTGATGAGATCAAACCACTCGCACAAGCGATCCCCCCGGGCGCCTGGGGCGGAGCGCTTAATGACCGCGTCGAGCGCCTGATCGGAGCGTGGCCAGGTCGGGTAAAAATGGTGGATGACGTCGTGTTTAAGCTCACGCAAGGATTTAACACCGAGAAAAAGCGTAAAGTCCTCGTGATCAGCCTTGAAGGCTTAAGTCCTGAGGACCAACAGCGCTTGCTCACCGACTACCTTAACGCGATGACCTCGGGCACGGTTTCGTTCCCCTTAGGACAGCGCTCTGGACATCTCTACACACGCTACGGTAATAAGACATTCGACAATCTTTTGGGCATTCGCACCAATGACTATCGTTTTGGGGGCGAGCGGCTAGAGACCGTGCTCTCTCTTACTCCCGATGAAGAGGCGCGCCTGCGCTTTTATATCGACAGTACGATTTCAAACTACTCTGATGCTCTGACCCGCTGGAACTACAACGGTCCGCTATCGGGAACGAAGTTGCGGCTCTTTGACAATGGCCCTCTCGCGGCCACTGAGGGGCACAACTGCACGAGTTGGCTTTGTACCGCTCCGATCGGGCCGGAGAGTAAGCCGATCTTTGAGCTTGTGCGGGCCGCGCGTGAGTGGAACGTGCACACGAATCCCGGCTGGTGGACCAACTACGTCGCTGCGAGGGCGCCGAGCGAGCGCGTGCCTTTTCTCGTTTATATTTCACCACTGAGAATGGAAGAGCTCTTAATCAAGGTTCAGTCAAACAAAGAGTTCAGCTGGGATTTTGCACTTCACTAAACGTCGAGAGGACTGCGTCCTGTGCGACGCGCGAGGCGTGAACGCTGAGCGTATCGATGCTGAAGTGCTGAGGCTTCGGGCGAGATTCTGTGGAGATCGCAAAGAGTATATCGCCGTCAGAAGTGGTATGAAACGGCCGAATCACTTCCGCCATCGCAGTGTGTGCGGTAGCGGCGAGGCGTTGCAGCTGGAGCCGATCGAGCTTGAGGTCCGTGATGATTGCCGTGAGAGTCGTGTTGCCGTTGCTTGGAGCATCGGCTAAGGAGCGTTTAAGGAGCTCCGCAGATAGGGATGTGCCGCGGAGGCGGAGGGTTTTAGAGCCAGCGATGAGTTTGCCCTCACGCGAATAAATGCTTCCAAGTGCGTTGACGATCGAGATGCAAAAGAGACGAGCCTCAGGCAGCTCGAGGAACGCAGCGCCTTGGCCACTGGGTTCGGCATCTTTGCGGCCGAGGAACTTGCCGACGCTCACGTTACGTCCCGCGCCTCTGGCCCCTATTGGGCATTCGCCCGTTTTTGCGAGACCAAGCGCTTGTCGTCCGAGTTCGACGCCTGGAAAAACGGCGTTATCGCGCCCGGCGAAATCGTACACGACTGCTGCAGGGACGCTCGGGATATCTTGAAATCGCGTACTTTGGGCACGCTCGCGGAGCAGTTCGCGCATCACTCCGCTTGCGGCTTCAAGCCCGTAGGTCGATCCGCCCGCAAAGCACAGAGCGTCAATCCAGGCGGACGCCGAGAGCGAGTCGAGCAGGGTCGTTTCTCGCGCGGCCACAGATCCCCCGCGCACATCACACGCGGCGAGCGCACTTTTTTGAAACCTGAGCACAGTGCAGCCCGTGGGGCCCGACTCATCCTCTGCGCAGCCAAGCGAAAAGTCGGGGAAGTCGAAGCACAATGTCTTACTCATAGAAATGATCGCTTTCCACGCATGCGTTGGTCTCGTGCGGGATAGATCCGCGCCGAATCCCCTCGGTCTCGCCGAAGTTTCCCTAAGTCGAGCTCTGCAATGAGCGGAAAACAAGAGTTGTCCGAAGGCCATCCGGGAGATTGAGGAGAGTAGACGGCTGGAGCCGCAAAAAAACCGCCGCCGTGGACCCCAGAGACCGCTGTGAAACAAAAGTGCTCGACCGAGCGAGCAGCCGAACACTGTCCAACCCTTCGTGCTCCCCAAGCATCAGTCGTCAATGACGGCACAAGAAGGAGTTCGGGGCTCGTCTCGACCAAGGCGGAGCTCAGGTCGGGGAACTCGACGTCATGGCAGATCAAGATCGTTGCACGAAGACCGTCGAGGATCTCGATGGATTGTAGCGCATCGCCTTCTTGCCAGCCCCAGGCGCGCTCTTCTGGCGTGAGTGAGAGTTTGTCCTGGAAGAAGAGCTTCCCGTTCGGGTCAGCATAGATCGCCCGATTGCGAATTTTTCCGGGAGTCACTTCCACGGGCCAAGTCCCCCAAAGAATCCCGCACCCAAGAGAGGTGGCAGTTTCCTGAGCGGCGGAGCAAGCCTCCGTAAAGAGCTTCGGGAACTGGCTTACGGCCTGCGGGGATGTGAGATCTCCAAAGTGCTCAACGCAGAAGAGCTCTGGCAAAATGATAAGCTCCGCTCCGTCCTGTTGCGCTTTTATGGCGAGGGAGCGGGCGCGCGTTTGGAGCTCCTCTTGCCTGGACGCTGAACCAAGGTCCCAACGGAGAGGGGCGATTCTGAGGGATTCCCGCATGTTTGCCGGAGCCTAAGGGCAGGGAATGAGAGCGTCAAATGGAATGATTTCAGAACTGGCCCCCTTGCGTGTGCATGAAGGTGCTTTTACGTAATGAACTGATTAGAGATTCTACCCTCTGTTGGTCAGATTCTGGGCTGGGTGGGGGATAAGTTCTCAATGAGACAAACCAATTTCAGAATCCATGCACACGCAAGGGGGCCAGTTCCAATGATATCCGGTTGACGGAAGGTGTCGACCCGGGGTAGACCCTCGGCAAAACGAAAAGGATACCTCGAGCATGCCCGTGATGATTCGCCTCGCCCGCCAAGGCGCCAAAAAGAAGCCCCAGTTCCTCGTTGTCGCAGTTGATAAAATGAAAAAGCGCGACGGAGAGTATTTGGACCGCCTCGGGCACTATTTCCCAAAAGAAAAAGATCCTAAGAAAAAGCTCAAAATGAACACGGAAAAGCTTGCTTACTGGAAGTCCAAAGGCGCCACTCCGACGCGTACGGTAGGTCAGCTCTTGATTGCCTCAGGAAATAACGCTTAGCGTTATTTCGCTCCTCCGTCGAACCGGATTGATTGGACAATTCGACGAAGACTCCGCAAAATTAAAGATGTTGAAGTGGAAACGGCCAACACTCGTCTGAGCAAGTTGCGCTAGTGAGCGGGGAGATGCGCGGTGGATCAACAGCCTCAAAAGTTAAGTGAACTCGCCGAGATGATTAAGTACATGGCGAAGATGCTGGTCGACTTTTCCGACAAGGTTGACGTCAAAGAGACTCACGGAGAAAACACGACGGTCATCGAGCTGAAGGTTGCCAAAGAGGACTTAGGCAAGATCATCGGTAAGCAAGGACGCACGGCACGTGCAGTGCGCACGATCCTCAATGGCGCTTCAACCAAGCTGCGCCGACGAACTGTTCTTGAAATCGTCGAGTAAAAAACCGGAACTTGAGTTTCACTTTCTTACCCTCTTTCCAGAGGTTTTCGGCCCTGTTTTAGGAGCAAGTCTTTTAGGTAAGGCGCAAAAGCGCTCGCTCGTTCGTTATCGCACTCACCAGATTCGAGATTTTTCCGAAGACAAACACCGCACTGTCGACGGCACGCCGTATGGAGGAGGGGAGGGCATGCTCTTACGCGCGGACGTGCTTTTTAGGGCCTGGAAAAAAGCGCTCCCACGCAAATCTCCACGCGCCCGAACCCTGCTTTTAAGCCCTCAGGGGCGTCCCCTCACCCAAGCGCGCGCCAAGGAGCTGGTTCGCGATTACCGTAAACTGGTGCTTGTTTGCGGCCATTATGAGGGGGTGGATGAGCGATTCATTGAGAAGTGTGTGGATGAGGAGATTTCAATCGGAGATTACGTGCTGACAGGGGGGGAGCTACCCGCGCTCGTGGTTGCTGATGTTTTAACTCGGCTTATCCCTGGTGTGGTTGGAAACGGACGCTCACTGACTGAGGACTCGCTTGAGGGCGACCTCCTGAAATACCCCCAGTACACGCGTCCTAAGATCTTTGAAGGCTTGGGGGTGCCCGATGTTCTACTGAGCGGCAACCACGCAAAGATCGCCGAATGGCGCCAGTCCGAGCGCGTGAGGCGGACGCGCGAAAAGCGCCCGGATCTGCTTAAAAAATAAGGCTTTTCGCTCCCATCCCCCTATGTTACGTCCAGGAGCGTTGTGACGGCACCTCTGTATGTGACCCTTCTGCATTCTCCGGTGATCAATCGCCGGGGAGAGCAGGTGGTGAGCGCAGTGACGAACCTCGATATCCACGATATCGCGCGTTCAAGCTGTACATACGGGGCGAAAAAGTATTTTATCGTCACGCCGATACGGGATCAGCACGATCTGGTTGGGCGCATCTTAGGCCACTGGCAAAAGGAGCGCTCAAAGGTTGGGCACCCGGATCGTTACCGCGCGCTTCAGCTCGTGGATCTGGCGTGGGACTTCGCTGAGGTCAAACGCAAGATCGCTTCTGAGTGCGGGGGGGAGGAGCCTGAGGTCGTTCTTACCGACGCCCGAGAGCTCAGCCCAAATGGTCTAGCGCCTGAGTCTTACGCCGCGTTTCGCGCGCGTTGGGAGCGGGAGCGGGCCACGCGAACGCGACCGCTCAACGTGGTACTAGGGACTGCGTGGGGTGTTCACGACTCCTTCTTTCCCGAGGTGCACCGGATTCTCGCT
>JBILEK010000116.1:0-2667 GCA_044352155.1 Bdellovibrionia bacterium | reverse complement strand
GATGCCTGGCGATAACATCCAGATGGAAGTCGAGCTCATCACTCCGATCGCGATGGAGAAGGAGCTGCGCTTTGCGATCCGCGAAGGCGGTCGCACGGTCGGTGCAGGAGTTGTTGCTGAGATTATTGAGTAACTTCTGCTGTTTTTTGTTCTGGAAGGGGCCCAATTCGCGCAAGTGAGTTGGGCCCTTTTTTTTATTTCGCGGGTTTTGTTAGTCCAAATATATTTCGTTAAGTATTTGTAATCAAAGGACAAAAACTAAGGCGCGCGCGTGGCAAAACTTTTTTCGCGAAGGATGTCTCATTTTCCCTAATCTTTCCGCTTGCCTGACGCACACCCGCTCGATATACGCCTCTCTTCTTCAAAAACCGTAGGAGAGGTTGCAGAGGTCTGAGATCACATCTCGAAGGCTCTGGGAACTCCCTACACCACAAGGCGCCTGAGCCCCATGGGGCTATGAGCGAAGGAGAGATGTGAAGATGGCTGTCCTCGAACACAAAATCCGGATCAAACTGAAAGCATTCGATCACCGCGTGCTCGATCAATCCGTTTGGGAAATCGTGAATACGGCGAAACGCACCGGGGCAATGGTGCGTGGACCGATTCCTCTTCCGACAACGATTAATCGTTATTGCGTTCTTCGTTCGCCGCATATAGATAAAAAGTCGCGCGAACAGTTCGAAATTCGCACGCATAAGCGGATGCTCGACATCGTCGAGCCGACGCAACAAACGATCGATTCGCTGATGAAGCTCGATCTAAGTGCGGGTGTCGACGTCGCCATCAAGTCTTAAGCCCGCACCAACAGCGAGCTTAAGTCAAACAGAGCAAGGATACTATGTCGTGAACATATCCCACGACAAAAGTCTGAGTTCGATGAGTTCTCGACATGAAAGCATCCGGCGGTTCCATTGGGGGGCTTCCCGGTGATGCTATGGAGAGAGATCAAAACGGTTTTTAAAAGTGACTTCCGCAAGGGAGCGCTGAGTTTGGAGAGTTGAATGTCTGAAAACCAAACCCAAAACGCGGCTGAAACGGCTGCACCTGCGACCGGCCAGAGCGCAAAGCTCACCGAGGGTCGTGGTGGGTACATCGGCATTAAAGCTGGGATGACTCAAGTTTTTAACGACAAAGGCGAGATGCTTGCGGTCACCGTGATCGACCTCGCTCCGAACGTCGTTACGCAAGTGCGCACGCAAGAGAAAGACGGTTACAAAGCCGTTCAAGTCGGAGTGCACGCTAAAAAATCAGGACGTGGCTCAAAGGCGCTCCAGGGGCACGCAAAAAAGAGCGGTGGAACCGTGTTCGCTCACTATCAAGAGATCCGTATGCCTGCGAACGCGAAGATGGACGGAGTGGCTCCCGGAGCGACGCTCACGGCGGACTTTATCCAGCCTGGCGATCTGATCGACCTCACTTCGATCAGTAAGGGTAAGGGATTTCAAGGCGTGATGAAGCGCTACAATTTTGCGGGAGGTTTCGCCTCTCACGGCGCTTCCGTCTGTCACCGCTCGCTTGGCTCCATTGGTAACCGTGCAGATCCAGCGCGCGTGTTCAAAAACAAGAAAATGGCCGGCCAAATGGGCGCAGAAAAAGTCACCGTCCAAAACGTGAAAGTCGTACGTGTGGATCTCGAGAACGGGGTTCTGCTCGTGCACGGAAGCGTCCCTGGACCCAAGAGCGGCTTTGTGACGATTCGTAAAGCCATCAAGAATGCGAGTTAATCCATGCCTACCTTAGACGTTTTAAATCTAGATAAGAAAAAAGTTGGCTCCATCGAGCTTAACGACGCGGTTTTTGGTGTGAAGGTCAACGTCGCGCTCGTTCATCAGGTCATCAAGGCCCAACTTGCAGGTCGCCGGCAAGGCACTGCGAAGACCAAGACCAAGGGCGAAGTCCGCGGTGGTGGAGCTAAGCCGTTCAAGCAAAAGGGTACAGGGAACGCACGTCAGGGTTCGAGCCGTTCTCCTCTTCATCCGGGCGGCGGTCAAAGCTTTGGTCCTCAGCCTCGCTCATACGAGCAACGGACTCCGAAAGAGATGATGCGTGGAGCGCTTCGCTCGGCTCTCTCTGATCGCGTGAAGGCAAATCGGCTCCTCGTGATCGACGAGTTCAAGCTCGGCTCCGTCAAGACGAAGGAATTCGCGAAAACTCTCGCTGACAAGCTCGGCATCGAGAGCGCGCTCATTGTTGACGGTGCAAACCGTAACCTCGAGCTCTCGGGTCGGAACATTCCGCGCGTCCGCGTCCTGCGCACCGAAGGGATCAATGTATACGACATCGTGAAACATCCTTGGATTCTGGTCAGCAAGTCTGCGGCCGAAGCGATCCAGAAACGGCTTGGATAAGGTAGGAACTCATGAAGTCCATTTACGATGTCATCAAGCGTCCCGTGATCAGCGAAAAGAGCACTGCTCTTGCAGAAGTTGCTGGCCGCTATGTATTTGAAGTAGCGCCTTTGGCCTCAAAACCTGTGATTCGTGATGCGGTTCAAAAGCTCTTTGGAGTGAAGGTGACGGAAGTCCGCACCATGGTCATGCACGGTAAAGTCAAGCGCCGCGGCAAGTTCGAAGTCAAGAAAACGAATTGGAAGAAAGCGATCGTGACCCTTCAGCCGGGCCAGAAGATCGAATTCTTTGAGACCAAGTAAGAGAGAGGCTTAAAGAA
>JBILEK010000004.1:0-62975 GCA_044352155.1 Bdellovibrionia bacterium | reverse complement strand
AAGGGGAGGAGTTAGGTCCTGGCGTTTTTGCTGGGAGGCTGAGGACATCAAAAGAGGGTGAAGCGCGAAAAAGATCTCGTCGCAGAATGATCCCGCCGAGGCGACTGTCGGCAAGTTTTTGAAGATCTGCGCGTGCAATTTTTTCGGTCCTAAACACATCCTGAAAAACTCCGCTGATGGAAAGCGTGATTACACTCAGCATCCCGCAAGCCAGAAGGACTTCGACAAGACTAAGACCTGTGTTTGATCTCATCGTGAAGCCACCATAAAGCGGTACTCGCGCATCTGATCTCCACCCGTAAAGCTCGGATGATAGAGGAGGATTCGTACCCGGTATAAGCCAGTGTAGAGCGAGGTATGATCTGTTCCATCATCGAGTGTCACGCGAGCCTGACAGATGTAGTAGATTGCTTTCCCGTCACAGGACAGACAGTCCGTACGCTTTCCAAAAAAGTTTCCTGACCAGGCGATCGTCCAGTTTTCAAGTGGAGGAGTCTCCGCAGTCTCGCACTGACCAGTGGGAACAAAGCTTTTCGGAAACACAGCGACTCGCGATCGAATCTGATCCATTAGAGTCTCAACGATCATCGCTCCCGTATCGAGATCCGACTGCTTTTGATTAAACTTTTTGAACTCAATCCTCTGGTGAAACACGAGCATCGCCATCGCAGCTAAGATCGCAGCGCTCAACATAACCTCGATTAAAGATGAGCCTTTTCTTCCGATAAGTTTTCGGCTCATTGCACGATTTCTCCCCCCAAACGGAGCAGTCTGAAACGTCGAAACCAATCCGGAACCTGGCACCTCCACTCGTTGTTTTGAGAGGGATCTGGTCCACACTCAGGGTCGATCACTGTCCATCGAAACGGGACGGCAAGTCCTCGGATGGATGACGCCTCGCACGAGAGGTAGATCTGCTTTTGTGCCTCGCTCATTTGAAGAAGAGAGGGGATCGCAGTTGATCGACCATAAACCGAAGGGCACTCACCGGGCGGGTTCGGCGCGGGCGGAGAGGTTTTAAAAATTTGATTCTCTCTTAAATGTCTTTGAGCCAAAGGATGATCGAGTGGGTAGAAGTGGATGTTAACGGCAAGAGTTTTCGGAAGATCAAGCTGCCCCAAAATGAACGATCCAATCAAGAAGAGATCACCTTGTGCAGGTGTTCTGGACTCGATTTCGAGCCGATCGCAAACGTAAAACCCAACCAGCACTTTCACCTCTGGCAATACGACACATCTTTGCATCAACGAGTACGCGTAGGAGCTTGCAAAACTCCCACGACCTGTCCAAATCCGAGGCGCAGGATTAAGGAGCTGATCGTTTGAGTTGTATTGGGTGATGGGGAGTGATCGCGCGCTCACTTGAGACTGAGCGCTTTCTGTGCTGAGACCGAAAATCACATTCGTTGGCTCTTCTTCAACGAAGGCGGAACTATTGAGCTCGCGCGGCCGATTAAAGCTCCAGGAAATACGCGCAGTTTTTGCGGCGAAGCTCTCTGCTAACGGAACACTTCCATCACTACCGGCAAGGACTTTTTGATCGTAGTACAGAAGCTCGATGGGGTCGTAGGCAAGCGTGTCCGGAGCAGAGCTGCCAGGCTCGTCTCCTGGGGTGTCTCCCATAAACTTAATTCCACTAATCAAGATTTGATCACTATTTGGTACATCAACGATCCAAGCATGCCCTGGGCTAAAATTTTTGCTCACCTGAGACAGAATGGGAGTCCCTCCTGGATCAGAGCAGCGCATATCATCCCAGGTGTCTCGGATTGGTTTTTCTGTGAACTGAGCATGACAAGTGCTGTAAAGACCACTTAAGATCGCGTTTGCAGTCGTCACGACTCGAGAGATCGAACAAGGTGCAGTAGTGCATGAGTCAAAGTTGAAATCAGGTTTCCACTGCGCGACGTTGAGCGGGGGTTTTTTAAAGCGCAAAATGTTTGGACTCTTTAAGTAGTGTGCTTTTGAAGAGTTAAAGTTCGTGCTCGCGCAGGATTGCTGACTATCGTTTTCAGTGTCGCGTGAGCAGTTTGGACCAAGAGTTGAGAGCTCACGTGCGGAGGAGTCAAGACTTACTTGATCATGCTCGTTTGAGGAGGCTGCATCAAACGCTTCGATCTCCATTTGTAGTGAGAAGTCATCTCGACTCCAATCGAGGTACTCAGTGTCTCGCACCCAAAGATCAAGACGCACTTGATCTGATCTCCAGTAATAGCGTGCACTCTCAGTGTTTGAGCCTTTTCCGGCCAACGTGTGTCGATGTGCGATAGGACGTGACTCGATCTCGATTTTAGGCATTGAAACTTGCGTGATCATAGGCGCTGTCTCGCCCACGAGATACTCTTCTGCTTCTGCTTCGGGAGCTTGCTTGATCAGTCGAAAGAGAGGATCAAATCGATTTTTGATTTCGCCTAGAATCTGTTGACTTCGGACTATGAGATCATCTGCACATGCGATTCTACCGCTTGGCAGAGCGTTTAGGTTAGCTGGGCATAAATTCTCGTCAGCATCTACGATGTCTTTTAAATCAGTGATTGCAGCCTCGAGAGTCAGACGCTCAGGCTCAAACAAAGTAGGCAGAGCGGTATAAAACTCGAGTGGTGGGGCAGTCTGCGAGGAAGCTTGTTTTGCTAAAAAAAACTCATTCTCTTTACTCTCGCATGCGCCTGTGATTCCAGATTCGATCATCTGCTGCATTTGCGAGTCAAGAGGAGACTCGCAGCTTGAGAGTGAGGTAAGGGCGTCTGATGCTTGAGAGTTGCAAGCTGCATCGCCATCCGAATTAGAGTTTTCGTTGCAGCATGTTTTAAGCTCTTGAAGTTTTTGATTACAAAAATTAAGCGCGCCCGACAGTGCTTGCGCAAAACCTACTTTTCTTAATGTAAGATCTGCTTTGAGCCCTTTGATTGTGTCATAGGCGAACTTAAGCTCAGTGTAGCGATTGCCTAGTGTGGGTGGTGGAGATGAGACTTCACATGGAAAAACGGTCGCACCGCATTTGAGATTTTGAACGCATGAGCCGATGGGCACTTCACATGATCCGGTTGTAGTTGCGATCGCGTTCTGCCACGGAGTTTGAGTGACGGAAGCGGATTTGGGAAGCCACGGTTTAAGTGGGATTTCAAACCGATCTCTCACTCCTAAACCAAGTTCAATCATCGAGTGATAGGCGTTGTTTTTTTTGGCAGAAAAAAAAGCGCGTACAATCGGATCGTTTCTCGTACCCGAAAGTCGTGGATCTACCGAGCCTGAGACGGAGTTGTTAAAGTCGGCCCACTGTGCTTGATTGTTTGCCCCCACAGGTGGAGTTGAGCCCCATACATCGCTTGGTTTTTGCGGAAACTCTGGAGAAACCTTTAAGGGCGGGTTTGACTCCCTAAAGTAGTCTGTAAACGGAGGAGAGGTTGGCAATGATTTGCTTTTTACTGACTCATTTAAAATGCTTTGGGATTTGAAATAGTTTTTTTCGCTGAGACCTAGAATCAGACTTTGGCGAGCAAAAGCTGAGCTCCCGGACCCTGGGGCTGGCGTCGGGCCTGCCCAAGGAAACCCTCCTGTGTGCTGTCTCACAAGGAGCGCTGAAAACTGAGTGTTCGTGAAATCTCCAAGTCCCTGTGCTCTCACAAACGCGGCAAGCCTTGAGAGCGGTACTCCTGCAAGACATTGTTGTGGATAATAGCCAGTTGCCTCTGAGCCTTGAGGGACCATCAGAGTAGAGACCTCAAACTGATTTGGAAGTAGGCACTCAATCCCTGGGTCAGGGCTTGCGTCTTGAAGGACGCCTTTTTTAAGGCCGCCAAACCCACTACTTTTTGCAAGCTGAATAGTTGGGTCACTGACTTGAAGCTCTTCAAGCGCTCCTGTTGACGCGTTATAGGTTCTCACTCGTCCTCCCGAGAGATAAACCGTGTCATTGAAAGTGACTTGCGCGCGAGGACTTGCCGATGGGGCTGGGATCGGCTGTAAGATGAGATCGCCGTTTGTGAGTACTGGTCCGTGAAAGATAACACTTTTAAGTGAGTCGGTGCCCGATTGAGTTGGGAATCGGATCCGACTATCATAAGAGCGAATCATCGGTTCCGCGCTTGCGGGGTTAAGATTTGAGAGTCCTTGTCCGTTGAGATTGTAGGCAGGAGATGCTGAAAGATCGCCCTTAAATATCGCCGAGTACGTAAAAATCCGACGAGGCGATACTGCAAGAAGTTGATTGAGTTTAAGGTTTTTTCCGAGCAGATTTTTATGCACAAGCTCGATCGAAAGACTAATCCGAACTTCATCTCCGATCGACTCACCCATGCTGTCTTGCACGCTACAATCGGTGAGTGAGGGGGCCGAAGTTAACGCCTCTTGCGAAGCGCACTCGCGTCGCACGGCCCAGCGCAGACATTTGTAGTCGGTTTCAAAGTCGGTGAGGGATTGTTTGAGTGGATGGCTCTCGGCTACGGATGCAAGATCAGATAAGCTACAGTTTGAGGGAATCGATCCTTTAATATAAGGGTAGCGATGATCGCTCTCTGGGATCGCCTGATCGCTTGGAATCGCGCCAGTGCTTTTTAGTTTTTCAAGTGTTGCGGGCGCAAGTGTGATGCGCTCTGTTGCTCGACCTGTCTCGTTTAAAAGACCTGGGTTGCAAACAATGTTACGTTTTAGGTCTTTCGTGATGCACCAGCGATTTCGAATCGCAAGCTCAAGATACTGAGCGACACTTTGGATGTTGCCTTTACGAAAGCGCTTCATGCGCTCAGAGTGCCCCATCTTAGCCGAAAAGATTTGGTACGCACCGATTGACGTCGTAATCGTCACGGTTGCGCCACCAATGATCATGACCAAAAGAAGCGTCGACGCTCCTTGTTGGTGTATTCGCGAGCATGCCCCTTTGCTCACAAATCCCCCCTCCCCTGTAGTTAAACGACTTCCCCACTCCAGAGAGTAATGCGGCGCATGACGTATGAGAACTGTGTCTCTTTAGACACTTTTTTTAGGCCAAAAATGAGATAAAAACGTAGGGAAATGAAGCTCCTCTCTGTTACACGTTTGCGCGTTCGATCATATTGGTTTATCCCGCAGTTTTTGTGGCTCTCCTATCGCTCCATGCGACAAGCGGCAAGGAGTGCTGGGTTTTTGCAGGGTAAAACCGTAGCTGAGCAAGGCAGAGCGTACTGGACGCTCACTCTTTGGGAGGACTTGCGATCGATGCAATCTTTTTTCGGGTCAGGGGCTCATCTTCGCGCGATGCCGTTTTTGAGAAAGTGGTGCACCGAGGCGTGCGTCACTCATGTCTCGTGGGAGAGCGAGCAGCTCCCTGAGATGGCGCAGGCGCTTGAGATCTTGCGTGCGCAGGGGAAATTCGCTTTCCTCCCGCATGCATCCGTTCAGCACGCGTCTCAACAACTGCCCAAGGATGTGGTGATTCGGTGGGAGGGAAAGCTCTCTTGAGTACCTCCATGCGAGCGGAGCTCGACTTAGAGCAAGAGCCTCTTTTGCAAGGCAAAAGAGAGCTTCTCCCTATTGGGAGTGTTGCACCTGACTTTAAAGCTACGCTCATGAGCTCTCAGGAGATCTCACTTGAAGAGCTTTTGCGGCGCGGTCCGGTGGTCTTAAATTTTATCAAAGGCACTTGGTGCCCCTTTTGTCAAAAGCACTTGTATCAGCTCCGCTCCTGGCAGCAGTCGATTACGCTCAAAAGCTCAACGATCCTTGTCCTGTCAAGTGAGGGAGTAGGATCGCTCAGAGCTTGGCTCACCGAAAACCCAATGCCCTATCTTTTTGCCGCGCCAAAAGATTCGCGCAGCGTGTTTCAGAGTTACGGAGTGGATGTCGAGAGAGAAACATTTGCAAGACCGGCGACGTTTTTGATCGATGCACATAAAAAAGTGCTCATGTCTTACGGCGGCGCTCGCGGATCCGCTCTAGCTGAGAGTTGTGAGAACTGCGGGATCACAGGGAACACACCGCGCACCGACTGAACCACTGATCGTAAGGCGGGTTTGGGGACTGCTCTATCGTTTGTTGTGTAAGAGATCTGACCTATCGCTCAAGCGAGTTCTCACGGATTCACTTTCGACAGGCTCTCCCGCGGCGGGATCTCTCCCATTTTTCCAGCGTGAAAGTCCTCGTACGCTTTTTTGATTTCGCTAATCGAGTTCATCACGAATGGGCCGTGTCCCACGATGGGCTCGTGGATGGGCTCGCCACCGAGGAAAAGCGCCTTAGCATCTTCGAGGACTTTAAATGTTAAGCCGACACCTGTACGCGAAAAAAGTGCAAGCTCAGCTGGGATAAGTGTCTTTGCGCCTTCGAGCTCGATTTTTCCACTCAGAACGAGGATGGAGCTTGTATGGCCTTCCGGTGTGGGCAGAGTTACAGAAGTGCCCGCCTTAAGCCTTAAGTCAAAAACATCCATGATGGTATGCGTGCGAGCGGGACCCCGCTTGCCTCCAAGTTCACCCGCGATGATGCGTGCAGAGTTTCCGCCAGGGAGCGCAACAAGCGGGATCTGCGCGCTGAGGATACTTTGATAACTCGGTGAGCCCATTTTATCCCTACGAGGCAAATTTACCCAAAGCTGTACAAGCTCAAACGGACCGCCCGTGCGCGAGAAGTTTTCGCTGTGAAACTCCTCGTGCACAACCCCGCTTGCAGCAGTCATCCACTGCACGTCGCCTGCACCGATGCGCCCACCGCCGCCAGCAGAGTCGCGATGCTCTACTTCGCCGTCGTAGACGATCGTTACGGTCTCAAAGCCGCGATGAGGGTGTGAGCCAACACCACGACGTTTTGTGGTGGGGGAGAACAGAGTTGGGCCTGCGTAATCGAGCAGGAGAAACGGCGAGAGCTCATCTGCTCCATCATCGTAAGAGAAAAGATTTCGCACCGGAAATCCATCACCTACCCAGTGTGTCTCAGTTGAGCTTCGAATCGCTTGAAGAGTTTTCATACGCACTAGTTTACTCGATCTTTAGCTTTCTGCATGACTCAGGTGTGGCTCTAAGTCTCATCGCAGAAACCAGCTCCAAAACCCATACGGAGTTGTGATCCGTTTTGGCTCCTCACCAGGTTGCACGATCCAGAGCTCGAGCGCTTTTGGACGATCGAGCGCGGGATAGCCCCAGGCGACTCCAAGGACTTGCGATGTACCCGAGTCGCAAACGTTTGGCAGAGTCTCGTTAATCTCGCCTCCAAGGGTCTTTGAGGTCGTGCAGTCCCAGAGAGCGTATCTAAAGTGACGGGATTCGTTCATGACTTCACCCAGGATCAACTCGACCGCAAGTGGATCGAGCTTGGAGCCTGCATCTCTTAATCGCTCAGACACGCGTGTGAGATTCTTTCGGGCTTCGGCGCCCTTGGAGCGCCCACCGAAGGTTGCGAACTGCCAAACTGCGATGATCAGCAGCGTTGCTCCGATACAAGAGATCAGCAAGTTGCAAAGGATCCTTGATTTTTCCATAAGGGATAGAGTGAGCCAGGTCTGAAAAAGTTACTACATTTTAGGTGATGAAGACTGACTTCAAGAGACTTTTCACTCATGAAAGCGTGAGGCCATTGATGAGTGTCGGTTGGCGTCCTTCCCCTTTTTTCTTTCTCTTGAGGACTGGGTGTGGACCCATTCCTGAGCCTTGAGTTTTACTCTTCTGCATTGTCGTTCCTACGTCAGGACTCAAAGAGAGTGGAGACTGACTAGCAAGTGTATCTGAATCAGGGGGCGGGTACCTCAAATTGTGTTGACTCGAAAAGGTATCCCGATTTGTTATACTTTTAAGAACCTTCGTGATCTGTCTAAAAAAACGCATGCGACGATATTTGTTTTTAGTTTTCACTTTGGCGCTCGTTGGACTTTTAGGCTGTGCTGAAGTTGTTGGACTCCTCAGTACTGATCTTGTGGATGGAGTACCTCAAATTGGGCGGCGCGTTTTTTTGACGACAATCACAGGTGAGTCAGGGGCTTTTGCGCTTAATACAGGCTCAATTGATGGTCCCTGCCAGATGGCGCGAGAGAGTGCGGGACTTAAGCGCAATTACATCGCGATTGTATCGACTTCGACTCAGAACGCGAAAGATCGTGTGACGGGCGAGCAAAAAATTTACAAAGTCTTAGGAAACGAGTTTGTACTGGTGGCTGATTCTGCAGATCAAATCTGGTCAGGTACTCCACGGCTTTACTCATCGATCGATACTGACGAGAGCGGGGTGCGGCGCACCACGCCTGCAAACCTAACCGCCTGGACCGGGAGTACTCAGGCTGGGATCTTTAATGCTGGCCGAAGTTGTACGGATTGGACTGACCCAGGCGCATCGCCTGCGGGTTCGATAGGCAGTCCAAGCGCGACAGACGCGAACTGGATTTTCTATGGTAACTCTCTCAGCTGTAATCCCACCGCATTTCCGGGCTCGCGCGGTGTGTACTGTATTTCGATTTAAAGCGCGAGCAAAACGCCGATTGGGACACGAAGTTTCAAAAGCCAAGCCCCCTCTTGGGTCCTACGCTCAACCCCAAACACACTCCAGCCTAGGGATGGGTTTCCGAAAATACGACCTTTAAAGTCCATCCCCAAAGTGGCTTGTACCCAAACTCCACTTTGAAGATGCGTCCACTCCGCCTGTGCACCAAGAGCAGTGCTCCGTCGAAACGCCCCTTCGATCTCAAATCCGAGTGAGAACACATGGGGCTCTCGCACCCACATGCGACCTGCGCGAGCGCGCGCCCAGAGCGCTCCATCTGGGGAGGAGATCCGGCCTAGCTCGGCGTTGAGATCAAGGGCGTTGAGAGTTCGCATTCCGAAAGCATCAAACTCAACGCGTGGCTGATCCGCTCCTTGAGCTGAGTGAGCCAAAAGCAAAACAAAAGCGAGTAGAGTTAACCTCATTTAGTAGCAGATGCCTTCGTCTCGATCGACACTCACTGCATCGACGTTGAGTAGGCCTTGCCCGAGGGTGCGACCGTTCTCCGCAGTCATTTGAACAGCGTAGGTCGTGATATCACCGTACTCGCGCGTCAGCACTCGACGATATCCCGGATAGGGGCGTGAAACTTGATCGCAAACCCGACGCCAGTGCGTGTGACAAGCGCTACCGCCGGTAGGACGAGGAACGCAAACTCTTTCGGGAATGTCGCGACAATAAGTCTCGTACTCATAGCGGGTACAGGACTCGGTTGTTTCGAATACGCGACTCACGCTCTGGCGCTGATTGACCGAGAAAGAGATTCCGACATGTTGCTGAGTTTCAGACGCGGGGGTTTGGATTTTTTCGAGATTGAGTGGAACCTTGTTTCCAAATCGATTCGTGGCGATCAGAATCTCAATTGCGCCCAAATCAAAGGGGATCTGCGCCCCATCAGAGGTCTTAAGCGTCATTGCTGCACGTACAGATCCTTGCTCTTTTTTGGTTGAGAAGCGAATTTTCAGGTTTTGCGTTCCCGCCGAAAGAGTGACGGGTTTTTTATTGTTTTTGATCAAAGTGACCGACTCCAGCAGATCGAATCGATCCAGAGTGTCGAATGTGGATTCCTTACAGCCTGTGAGAGTAATCGCGAGAGCGAGAATTAGGGCGCTACGAGTCATTGCTGACCTCCTAAGTATATTTGGGCGACCGAGGTTGAACCACGTTCGTGGCGCCAAATCAACGTCAAGGTATGCGGAGAAAATCCACGAAAAGTCTTGGGATGATGGAGAATTGGGACACAATAGAAGCTGGCTGCATCAATTGAGTAAAGGCGCTGAGAGAGCTACTTTGATTCTCACCTTTCTGTTTAGGTCAATCATTTCAATGTTTTATGGAAACGCCAGTTTGAAAATGATGAAAGGAAGTATGCTGCGTCGGCTGTTTTGTTCGATTATTCTTGCGCTCTCGGCGTGCTCTCACGTGCAGGCGCCTGTGCAGCCGCTGCCCCAGGCGGTAGCCCAGTTTGATTTTGATCGCAGCACTACCGAAATTTTTTCCCCTGTTTTTGACCGGATGATCCTTCGCGGAGCGACAGCAGCGTTTGTAGAGCGTCTGCGCACCTCCCAGGAGCTCGAGCTTGATGTCGGCGCAATCCGTACGAACATTGTGAACTTTCGAATGAAAGCAGACTACTCGCATAACTTTAACTCTCAAAGTGTCGCGCGCACGCGCGCGTTTCTTTCGAAGCATCGACGGATACTTTCGGTCTGCGGACGACGCTTCGGTGTGGATGCTGAGGTGATTGCCGCTATTTTGTGGGTGGAGACGAAGTTCGGAAAAACGCTCGGCAAAAAGCATGTGGCGAGCGTCTACTTAAGTCTCGCTCTCGCCCAGGATCCCTACTTTGTTGCTTCAAACAAAAAAGCGCTTCGAGAGCTGTTTGAGGGAGATCCTGACGATCTTGTCGCCCTGGATCAGCGCATTGAACAGCGCTCGAAATCGAAGTCGGAGTGGGCACTCGAGCAGTTGCTCGCGCTTGAGAAGTCTCAAAAAGTGCTCAAGCCCAGAGTCGAGCGATTACGTGGATCATGGGCGGGGGCTTTTGGGTTAGGGCAGTTTATTCCATCAAGCTACCTTAAGCACGCAGTAGATGCGAGTGGGGATGGCAAGGTGGATCCCTTAGATCTTCGCGATGGAGCGTGTAGCATCGGAAATTTCTTGAAAAACCACGGATGGGATCAGTCTGAACAGTCGCAAAGAGAGGCTGTTTTCCATTACAACCGCTCGCAAGATTATGTGACGGCAGTGCTGACGCTCGCAAAATTTGCGCGCCTAAAGTCTTCGAACCAACCAAGTAATTAATCCCGTGATTATCCCAAGCGCGAGTGCTGCCACCGCAAACAGAGTGATGCCTTGGATATTGAGGAGCAAAATCCCGCTTGCAGTCAGGAGTACGGGGACGCCAAAGGCGAGACGGTTAGATCGTTTTTGGGGTTCAAGAGGGGTCATTTTTTAAACGGCCTGGGTTTTTAACGCGCCACAAACGCTTCTGGTTTTTACTCAATTGATGAAGCCAGTTTGTGTTCGTTAAGTCAATCCTCGAGCGATTCGGTAGTTTTTGCCGGCTTGTTCAGATCGGGTACAGCGCTACTCTTGAATTGAGAGAGTGAAAGAGGAGCGCGCCGATGGAGCACCGATTGTGGACTTTGGGTACCTCGCTTTTGTTGATCGCTACGATGGCGGGCTGTGGGTCCAAGGCCAAAACTGAACAAACCACCGACGACGAGGTCGCCGCCAGTAGCTCTGATCAAGCAGCAGATCCTCTTGCGAGCACAGATCCTCTGCCAGGCTCGGATGCGAGTTTATCAAGTCCCACTGCCGGATCCACGAGCGCTTCTGCAAAGTGGAGTGGTTCCACTCCGATGCCGAAAGTGGCTTCTGCTCCGTTTGATTCGGGTGGAGTTTGGATGAACGCGTACCAGTTCGTACGTTCAAAGGATGATCAGTGGCAGACACTTTCAACGCGGGCGTATGGATCTCCTGGGCAGGCTGAGACGCTGAAAGCGTGGAACCCAGGAGTCAAGCTTAAGCCTGGTAACATCGTTTACTACAACTCTCCTCAGCGTCCGACAGATCAAGAGCGGATGCGCCATATTGCAGATGACTTAGGGCTACCACTGGAGAACGTGAGTGTGAATGCGGGCGACACTCTCTCGAAGATGGCAGAAAAGTTTTACCAAGAGCCACAACTCTGGAAAGAAATCGCAGCACTCAATCCCTCGATCTCGCGCCCGGACTGGGTTATCCCAGGAACAGCGCTCCGCGTGATGCCGTCGACGGGAGATTCATCGCAGGTGACTGGAGCTTTAGGGAGCTTAGGCAAGGTCGACCCACTTGAGTCTACGCCCACACCGCCAGAAAAGCCCATGAATCGACCCACCGCTTCGCTCACTCAACCTGCCTCAAATCCGGTGACGATCTCGCCTCCTGCCGAAGTGGCCAGCGGCGAGGAGAGCTTGCTTCAAAAACTCATGCGGATCGCTCGGGAGAATATGCTGATCGTTGCAGGCGTCGGATTAGGGCTTGTGGGACTTGCAGGGACTGCGGCAGTGAGAGCGCGAGTGCGGGCCGAGTAAGGTAGTACTCATTTGATGCGGCCAGTTTGAACGAGGAGCACCTGAGTGCCTCGCACATCTCCGAGCGGAGTGCTCACTCGCGCAAATCCGTCCCGCCCGAGCTCCACTGGAATCGACCGTCCTCCCCAGGTGGCTTGCACGGATTGAGTTCCTTCAGGTAGCCGGACCTCGAAACGCCATGCTCTGTGCTCTACAGCGCCCGGAAAGCTCCCCTGAGCTGCGCCCACTTCTACGCGCACAAAACCAAAACCCATGCGCTGAGTGATCCGCGTCCGTCTGAGCGCACCTTTTTGATAGGCAATCGTCTCGCCATCGTCTTCGACGAGCGTGAACTCAGATCCCTCGCGTGAGGGATAGATCCTGAGATCCGTGGCATCTGCCGCGCTGTTGTTTTTTTGATTTTGAGGGTGAAGCGGTGCGAGCGCAAAAATTCCTCCCGCACGCGCGAGTAGAGGGGGACTTAAAACCTCACCGTCCCAGACTTTTAAGTTTCGAGACCACTCTCCACGACTTTCAAAGCGCTCACCGGTGCGAAAGTCAAACCACTCGCCTTCGGGCAAATACATTCTTCGTTCTGTCTCACCGTGCCGAGCAACGATCCCGCCCATCAGGTACTCGCCGATCATCGCTTGATGTCCAATCCCGCGTGCGGCCGGATCGTTCGGAAACACGAGTGCCAAAGGTGGCATCAACGCATCTCCCGTCTCCGAGGCTCCGTGCGCAAGCGAGTAGTAGGTCGGGATCAATCGATAGCGAAGACGAATATTCTCTAAATTAGATTGCATCGAGCCAATGCGATCAGGTGCGGTGTGTTTGGTGTTCGAGAGATTTTCGGTATGGGGGCGGACCGGAACATCAAATAGAGAAGAGTTTGCAAACCACTGCGTATACATTTCATCAAGATCTCCCTCAAGAGCTGCGCGATGAAAGCCGCCGATGTCAGACCCATAGTAGTCGACGCCCGACCACGCCATGTGCATGCGCGCATTGTAGTGAGTTGCGAGACTTCGGAGGTTAGAGCCGATGTCGGCTGACCACATCGCAGCACCAAAACGCTGGATCCCCGCAGTCCCGGAGCGCGACATGATGAACGGACGTTGATTGACGCCGTTGCGTATGTATCCGTCAAAAATGCTTTTATTCCACAGCAGATTGTAGACATTGTGGACGTCGGCTTGGCGATTCTTGTCTCCGATCTCGGGAAACCCGCGGTACACCGCCCAGGCATTAAACATTTCAGGCTCACCGAGGTCCGTCCAATGACCGAGTACGCCCATATCCACAAGGGGCTGTCGCTTCCAGTCATGCCAAAAGTCACGAGCCTCGGGATTTGACCAGTCGATGAGACCGCCTGTACCCCACCACGGATTTTCGGTGATGTAAGTGGCTCCGCAGGTTGCGCAATCGCGAGCGAGATAGCCTTTGCTCTCCATCAGTCGATGCTCAGAGAGCCCGCGCGAGATGTAGGACTCCTCAATCAGCATAAGCCCCAGTCCGTCCTCAGAGCGGAGGCGTGCAATCTTACTGTGTGGATTTGGAAACGCACGCTCATCCCAGCGCAGAGTCCCCATCGGAGAGAAGTCAGATCCCGCAACAACTCCTCCAAACCACGCTAAGTCCATCACGAAACCATCGAGTGGGAATCCGTTTTTTTGTAGCGTGGTTTTGACTTGGTCTAACTCGTCCCAGGAGTCGTAGCTATACTCAGAGACCCAGAGACCGAACATTTTCCGAGGCGGAACCGGTGCGCGACCGAGCAAATCCATCACCGAGCGACGCAACGCTTTAGGAGACTCGCCTCCGATCACGTAGAAGCGGACTTGGTCCCCCCACGTTTCCATCCGCCAGAGATCGCGCGTAAAGTCCCAGTCCTGTTTGTAAAGGTGATCAAAAAACAGTGCATAGTGCGGCCCCTGAGCGGGTCCAAGCGCATACAGGATCGGAAACTGCGTATCCCCAACCCCGCCGCCGCCAAAAGCGACCATGGCATTGCCCTGCGCTCCGCCTGGCGAGCGACGAGATCCGAGCCAATCTCCGTTGGACTCTCCGAGGGATCGAAACTTCTGTCCCAATCCATAGATATTTTGCGTGCGCTCGCTCGTGAGAGTGAGCGCTTTCCAGTCGTTTTCAAATTGATCGGGACATAAAGTCGTCAGGACCGAATGAGTTTTCAGCTCCGTGACGCGCGCGCAAAGTCCAGAGAGGATCTCAATCCGGAGCTCAGGCGTTTCCACTCTTCGCGGCTCCAGAGCGACCGCTCTGCCACCCGGATACTCCGTGCGAGAGACCATCGGAGAGGTCCAGATCGGCGATCGCTCCGAGGTGCGGTAGGGGCCTTGGGAGTATTCGACGTGCAGCAGAGAGTCTGTGAGGACTTCGACTTTTAGTTGGAGCGCACCTTCTTGCCAGCTCCAGCGCGGCACTTCGGCGAGCGAAGCAAGAGACGTTAAAGCGACGAAAAACGATCCAAGCCCAATCCCGATGCGAGTACGAAGTGGCTGCATTTGGGTAGTGCCTTATCCAAACCCCTTAGGGGGGTCAATCTCGCTCGGATGGCGCCTTTGAGGGGGTTTAATTATCTGAGTTTATTGATGTTTTTTTGGGTTCCGAGCAGCCTTGAGGCCGAGCTCGTGAAACACAAAAGCTGAGATCTCAGCTGCGCGCTCGACGGCCTGATTGACTCGGCCTGCACCACCATGGCCTGCGTTGGCCTCAAGGCGAAGCAGAATGGGGTGCTCAGAGCGGTTGGCGTCGCGAAGGGCTGCGATCATTTTTCGCGCGTGCATGGGATCGACTCGATCATCGGAGTCAGCTGAGTCCATGAGGACTGCCGGATAGTGCGTGCCTGAGCGAACACGGTGATAAGGCGAGTAGGAGTAGAGTGCGCGGAAGTGATCCGGGTCCTCAGGGTCGCCGTACTCGGGGATCCAGGTTTTTCCACTTCCGAAAAGTGGATAGCGAATCATGTCCAAAAGAGGCACCGAGCAGACTGCGGCCCGAAAGAGATCGGGGCGCTGAGTGATTGCTGCGCCCACGAGTAACCCTCCGTTGGATCCTCCTCGGATCGCCAGTCGATCTGAGCTTGTGTATTTTTCGCGAATCAGGGTTTCAGCTGCTGCAATAAAATCATCAAAAGTGTTTTGCTTATTTAAAAGCATCCCTCCGCGATGCCACTGTTCGCCGAACTCTCCGCCTCCACGTAGATTCACGATCGCATAAGCGCCGCCCGCCTCAAGCGTTGGAAAATAACCCGCCCGGAACGAAGGCGTCTCACTGACTGAAAAACCACCATATCCGTAGAGCTGGAATGGAGTTTTTCCGTTTTTGATAAACGTTTTCGCGCGCACGATGAACATGGGGACTCGCGTACCATCGCGTGAGCGGAAAAACTTTTGCTCAACAGTGTAGGGTGTCGGATCGATTGGAGCTTTCAATCGATGCCAGATCTCAGAATGGAGTGTACGGATATCCGAGGTGTGGATCTCGCTGGGAGTTGTGAACGACTCAAAAGCGTAAAAAAACCGACTCTGATCTGGCTCTGCACTCAGCCCGCTGATACTCCCTAGGCCAGAAAGTTTAAGGCTCCTGGGACTCTCTCCCGTCAGCGTACGACGTTCCAGTTTGTGATGAACGTTTTCCATCCAAACCAGGAGGAGCTGATCGCCCGCGATTGCGAAGTCTTCAAGAACTGCGGTTTTGCTCTCAGGTATGAGAGTCGTCCACGTGGACGGATCAGCCGATCCCGCCGGAGCGCGAAGGAGCTTAAAGCGCGAAGCACCATCGTTGGTCAGGAGGTAGAAGTGCTCTTTCCAAGCGACAATCGACATCTGAGCGTCTTTGCCCACAAAAAACGGAGTAAACGCACTCTCCGGCTTGGAGAGGTCCTTAATGAAGATCTCATTTTTTGCCCAACCACTTGAAATAGAGATCTGAAGCCAGCGTCCATCGCGTGAAAGGGAGGGAGTTAGAAACTTTTTTGGATCCCCCGTTGCAGAGTAGATCACCGGATCGCGCGACTGCTCTGTGCCGATACGGTGGTAGCGGATTTCGGCTCGCCCCGGCCGAGTCGCTGCGTCTGAGCTTTCGGGCAAGAATGTGTAGTAAAATCCATGATCATCAGGTGTGAAATTTGCTCGGGCATACTTCGCCCCTGAGATGCGATCGATTTTGAGCTCTTGAGCCGTATCCACTTCAAGGATGCGCATCTCGCTCTCATCGGCGTTGTTTTGCTTGATATGGTAGGCGAGAAGTTTTCCGCTCCAAGAGGGCGTAAAGCGGCCGAGCGAGAGCTTAAGCGCAGGGTCCCAGGTGTTCGGATCGATGAGCACGCGCTCTGCTCCGGAGAGTCCATCACGGACATACAGTGCTGATTGCTCCTGATTTGAGGCTCGCTTTAAATAAAAAAGACGCTCTCCACGCTGGAGGGGAGTGCTCACTGAGTCGACGTAGAAAAGCTCCCGAAAACGCTTTACCAGGGCCTCGCGTTCGGGGAGTTGACCGAGTATCGAGCGAGCAGTGAGATCCTCTCGCTTCATCCATTGTTGGACGGTTGGATTTTTTGCATCCTCAAGCCAGCGGTGCGGATCGGTGACTGGAATCCCATGGATAAACTCAGTGACACTTTGAGGGGAGTAGGAGGCTTCCGGAAGAGAGCTGCACGCGCCAAGGAGGATTCCGCAAAGGAGAAGCGAATTTGTTTTCATAGCTGAAGGCTCCGAGTGTAACTTAGGGGCTACCATGACGCAAAGACAGCGGATTACACTTATTTGCTCGACGTTCCTCGCACAACTGGTTGCAGATCAGTTGACGAAGCAGTGGGCCATTTCTGCAGTAAAGCCTTATCCAGCGCGATCGTATTTCGGAGATTTTTTCAGGCTCCAGTACGCGGAGAATGCGGGCGCGTTTCTGAGTCTTGGCGCAAATCTATCCGAGAGCACGCGCTTTTGGTTACTCACAGTCATGGTTGCAGGGATTTTGGCTTTTAGCGTCTTTTATCTTTTTCGAACTGCGGGTTTAACGCGAGTGCAAGTTGTTTGTCTTGCTGCGGCAGTGTCGGGTGGCTTTAGTAATTGGTTGGATCGAGTGTTTCGCACTGAGGGGCGCGTCGTAGATTTTCTCAACGTTGGGATCGGGAATTTGCGGACTGGAATTTTCAATATCGCAGACATGGCGATTCTTTTTGGAATCGGGATTTTTTTGATTCTCAATAAACCCGAAGTCGTTGACAAGCGCTGAGGACGAACGTACTCAGAGCGCCCTCGCAAGAGTAATGGACGGAGAGTTTGGCGCCACAGCTCGTACAACGGGATGCTGCAGCGGAGATTTCTACTTTGATTGCCTAAAGGCTTTCCGTTCTTCGTGCGGGTCGAGTCTGAAACACAAACTCGACCCGCACGTTTACAGCTGTCGAGTTCTTAGACAGTGCATGAGTCTTAAATCAAATAAACCGCAGTTATTTCGAGCCAAAAAGCCAGAAATCTTAAATTGACTCACTGTGTCACTATTCGTTACACTCTGGCCTGAGCGAGGTACGCAGTGTGTTTCAGGCGCGGATGACGAAGTTGGCTTTAGGGAGTTTGTTTGTTTTTGTCTCATTAAGTCAAAGTGTCAGTCACGCTCAGTCGGTGCGCGTTTCTGCGGAGGGCGCTTTTGCCGGAAAACTCGATTCCACAACGAGTGACGCGCTTTACTCAAGCTCAAGTGAGCTCCTGCGGTACTTTAAAGAGAACTTTAGCGTCGATCAATGTGCATCAAAGCTCAATCGTCTCGCCGACGAGCTTGAGGGCTTTGAGATCGCGCCACGAGATCTCAAAGAGTTTCGCATTTTCGCGACCTCAAGCGTGGATCGTCTTTTTCAGGCGCGAGTGGAGCTTCGGGAAAAACTCGATCAGTCCTATTTGATTAATCAGAGTGCAAACCCGTTCACTCTCGAGTGCGCTACTGCCGCGCGGCGGGTGTACAATGCGATTCGAGTGATTGAAGACACGCTCACCCACCTGACTCAGCGGTGGATGCTTGAACCCTCGACCAAAGGGACGCGCCAAGCGAGAAAGGGCATCAAGCTTGGCGGGCTCTTTTGGGAAACCGGCGTGAACCCACGCTTTGAGCGCCAGTATGACCGCACAAACCTGATCAATAATCTTCAGTCCGGAGATGTGATTTTAAGTCGCGGTACTCGCAGCGTGAGTGCGTCGATCGCGCGGATGGCGCTTGAGGATGGAAATTTTTCTCATTTGATTTTCGTCTACCAGCCCGATCGCTCTCGACGTGAGTTTGTCACGATCGAAGCGCATATTGAAGTGGGGACTTCGATCTTTCCGATTCAAGACTTAATCGATGCTGAGGGTTACGGACGAATGGTGCTCTATCGCTATCGTGGAGATCCCGAAGTGGCTCATCAGGCTGCTCGCAGGATGCACGAGTATGTTTTGCAGTACCGCAAACGCAATAAAGGTGAAAACCCGCGCTACAACTTTGCAGTCGATATGAGTCGTGAGGATCAATTGTTTTGCTCCCAAGTGGTGCACAAGGGATTTCGAGAGGAGACCGACGGTGAGATTTCAATCCCGCTGTATCGCTCTCATTTCATCATGAAAAATCCGAAATTCTTAGAAGACATCGGAGTGAAAACTCATCGAACCTTTGCACCTGGCGACATGGAAGTGGAGCCGCGATTCCAGATGATCGCTGAGTGGCGAAGGCCCTGGGAGATCCGTAGGACTATTTTAATGGATGCGGTTTTTAATAAAATCTTTGAATGGATGGATCGTTTTAACTTCGAAGTGATTCCGAGTATCCGTGCGGGAGTGGCGCGGGATCTCTTGCTCCCGCTGCGCAGAAACCTGGGCTGGTTCTCTGAACAGCTCCCTGATAATATATCTCCCCAAGCGCTTGAGTCCATCGTTACACTCGACTCAGTGGCCAATAGCATGACCGATTGGCTTGTTCAGCAAGAGCGCGAGTATGAAAAAAAATACGCTCGCCCGATGTCTTGGCCGATGCTCCATGAGCGCCTGGAAGATCTGAGAGTTTTAGACATCCAACGTCTCCAGGATAAGTGGCGGTCCAGCGGCGATGAGTACGGACCGGGTCCGACGGTGTTTACTTGGAACTTCCGTCCAAAAACAATCTACATCAGTGATTGGGAAAGGCTAAAGTCACGCTAATGCTTTACTCACTTTTCTCGCTCATAACGCTAGGGGCATTGGCCAGCACAGCTCAACCCATTTGTGTGCAAACGTTTAATACCTACGGCCCCTTCTATGCGCCCTATAAGAGTGCTCGCACGGAGGAGACCTTACGCCTCCTACAGCGTGAAGGTGCGTGTGATGCATATCTTTTTCAAGAGGCGTGGATCGAAAGTCACTCGCAAAGGCTTGAGCAAGGGTTAGGTCGTTTGTTTCCTGGGGTGCGGACGTATCAGTTTGATGAGTTGCGACGTGACGATAAGAAATCGGGAATCACATTGTCCACCAGCGATGTAGAGTTTCGAAGTGGGTCTCGATTGTTTGGTTGGAATCAAGACTCTCTTTTAGATCAGCTGCGCAAAACCCTCAGCGTTGAGAAGGGCTTTGGCTATGTAGAAGTGCTTCGCCCCGAGCAGGGCGAGGGCGCAGGGATTCTGTGGATCAGTTTGCATCTCCATCCAAGCTCCCAGCGTGTGCGCTTGTCACAGATCCTGGAGCTTGGTGAGTTCTTACTCTCGGAAACGGATCTCACCCATCCGTTCGTTGTGGCTGGAGATTTCAACGCTGAGCCTGGCTCACTTGAGTCAAGCGTGTTGAGAGAAGTGTTTCAGCTCTCAGACGCTTATCTACAAAAAAATGGCGGATACCCACCTCGGTACTGCACGTATTGCGGTGATAATCCGCTTTCATGGTCACCAGGAAAAAACAAAGTCCTCGACTATATCTACTACCGATCGGGTGCAAAAGTGCAGCTTTGGCCCGAAGATGTGCGCACCAACCTGATCGCATCGCCAGATCGCACAGTCTCAGATCACGCAGGAGTGCGCGCACGCTTTAACGTGCGCATTGAGCCTGCGCAGAGCTCCTCGCAAGATCGAGTGCGCACGCTGCAAGCTCAAGCGCAGCGAGTTCTTGCAGAAGTCGTGCGCGTCTATCTCGGAGACGCTAAGCTTGAAGAGCCCGAGCGAGAAGCTATGCGGAGAGTGCGTGGGCTTGAGAGCCGGATTCGAGAGCTTCGCGTAGGCGATCCGCTGACGTCACTCTATCTTCGCGTAGAGTCAGGGCCCTAAAAAAACGAGCGTGAAAGCGCACGGACCGGGATCCAGAGCCATAAAAGCACTGACCCTAGGCAAGCGAGCGCAACTCCGATCCAAAATCCGCGGACCGTTCGTGTCGCCAAGATCAAGCAGATCAACGCAAATAGACTGAGCCCTAGGTTTGCGTAGCCCCAATTGACTCCTTGGCGGTCTTGAACTCCCCAAGTCAAAGCGACATAGATCAGGCCTGGCACACTGAGGGCGAGGGCACTAAAGCGAGGAGTGCAAAGCGGGCGAACGGTGGTTACAGACTTCCAAAAAACCAGCGCCAAAAGCGTGTACAGCCCCCCAAACGCCGAGCTCATCCAGACTCCATAAGCGAATTCTAGCATCCTCAATCGCCTAATCGATCCTAGCGACCCAGCCGAGAGTCAAGCCATCGCCACTAAAGTCAGCGCCCCCCATTGAGAGGGATTGAAGCTCGTAACCTAACATCAGCGACTGGCCTCCTCCTAACGACTGAGAGAGTCCAAACGTCAATAGCGCTCCAACCGCGCGCAGCGAGGCGCGATCACTCATCGGAGAGCGCTCCAAAAGCCCCAGGCTCGGCAGCGCTTGTGCTCTCAGATGCACGCGAGGTCCTCGGGCAAGCGGCAGATAGGAGGTCTCAATCCCGATGGGCGCTGACCAGAGTTGGAGTGCTTGCGACTGGCCTCGAGCTGTGCGCTCAAGCAGGCGAACTTGTGCGCCAAAAATGACTCCTACTCCAAGCGCTTTTTGGGTCTCCCAGAGGGGTTCTTGCAGCTGAAGCGCGAATGAGGAGAGTGCTCCCGGGGCGGCAAACACCGGAGCATCAGGAATCATTGCTTCCAAGCGCGCGCTCTTTGGGCTCCAAAGTCCCGCTTTGAGGTGTGCTTCGCGCACAAAGACGCGCGGTACGCGACGAGGGAGCTCGCTCTCAAACTGTGCGCGGGGAGCGATTGAGATTTGGAGCGAGTCTGAGGAGATCGCATCGGCCTGTGCGTTCAGCGAGAAAATGAACAGAAAAAGACTCAGCAGTTTCAAGGCCGCCTCCCCGAGAGTTTAAACTTTGCGACTCCTCCGCGCGAAGAAATTACTTGCCTGCATTGAAGATCTCCCATTTCAAATCGGCCCATGTCAGGACGTCGATCCTCGATGCAGTCCATCGCATAAGTGATTTCGTTTCCACCGCTCAAAGTCGATCCCACTCCTGTGAGTTTGCCAACGCGCGAGTCCCAAATGAGGACGCTGTAAGCGAGCGTGATCGAGCGTAAATCAAAGCTCAATGATCCCCGTAACCGTCGGATCGGAGAGAGAAGGAGCAACAGTTCCGCTTCCGGTGTCCCTGAAAGCATCATCATCGAAAGGGAGCAGACCTTGTTCTCCATCTCTCCCCAGGTGCCTCGGCCTTCAAGTTCAACAGTGCTCGGGATCATGCGCTCACGCCTTAACTCAGGCCACGCAAAGGGTGCGCTTTGATCTGATTTTTTCTGAAGATCAAAGCCATAGCCGTAGTCAAAGTAGTCGAGTGTCCCTAAAGTGCCACGCACTCCGTTCTTGGTGATCGTGGCAGTTAGCTTGAGATCCTCTTCGGTGCCATCGAGTCGCTTGATTTTGGTTTCAGCAGTGAGCAGTCCATTTTGCTCATTGTAGGACACATTTCGAAACACCATTTGCAGCTGAACTTCTGCAGCAAAGTAAAGACGCGCTAACAGCTCAGGACGCTCTTGAGTCTCGCGCGTACCTGCGCCTGGAGTAGTGCGTGTCTCTGACCAAAGATCGATCCGAAATTTTGCCTCATCGCCAGTCCACCGGGACTGGGAGCGTCCTTCATAAGAGCCGCTGATTGAGTCATAGATATTGAGTCGACGTTGGAGTTCTTCGCGCTCAAACTGCTCTTGATCACGATCTTTCGCGCAGGAGCTCAAAAAAAAGAGGCTACCCAAAACGGTAACAAAAGCGATGCGGCTCAGTCTCATGGATGGGGGAGTACCGCAGCGCGCCGCTCCTTGTCAATTTATGGAGAGCGGCACCCGTTTTCTACCTTTTAGTAAGAAACTCTGATATTCGATTTCATCCGATGAGAACAGTAGCGTCAGCAGTTTTCGCTTTGATTTTACTCGCTTTTTCTTTGCCCGTGCGGGCAGAGCGCTGGACGCTTGATCGCGCCGTTGAGGTCGCCCTTGAGCGGGAGCCCCTGCTTCAGTCGGCGCGCGAGTCAGTACAACAGTCGGATGCGATGGTGTCTGCTGCGATTTCGCTTTTGTTTCCGAGCGTTCAGCTCAGCGGAACTTGGTACCAAATGAAAGACGCGCTTGGATCGGGTCTCGCCCGTTTTAACGGAGAGTCATTTAACGCTTATGGGTTAACTCTTCTGGCGAGTCAGCCATTGTTTACGGGCGGACGCACGTTCTCGGGGCTTTCAATGGCTAAAATCGATCGAGAGCTTGCGCGTCTAACTGCAGAGGAGAAAGAGCGCGACCTCATTCAAAGAGTGAGTCTTACTTTTCTAGGCGTCCTTCACGCTCAAACCAAGATCGAGAGTCTGAGACGAAGTCAAAAAGTTCAAGAAGAGCTCCTGAAAGTCACTTCCAACCGACTGCGCATTGGGACTTCAAGGAGGTTAGAGTATCTTCAGCAAAAAACCGAGCTTGCACTTTTAAGACCGCGGATCCTTCAAGCTGAGAATGATTTACGCGTTCAGGCCACTGAGCTTGCAAAGCTTTTGCGGATCTCAGATCAGTCCGAAATCCAGGTCAAAGGCGAGCTTAAACCGTTGAAGCGTGAGGATCTCCCGGTGTTTGCGGTCGCCGCGCGGAGTGAGCTTAAGCGCGCTCAGCTTGCGATTGATCGAGTGGGCAATCAAAAAAACTTCGAGTTAGGCGTGCATTACCCGCAGCTTTCCCTGACCGGTCAGATGGGCCGATCCACAACGACGATGTCAGGTCTGCTTGAGAGTCAAAACACACGCTGGCAGTTTGGGTTAGAGCTTTCGGTGCCGATTTTCTCTGGTCTTTCTTCGCTCCATCTCAGACGTCAGCTCAACTCGCTTGCTGCGCAACGCGAACTTGAGGAGCAGGCGCTCAGAGATAGCTTGGGACTCGAGTACGTCCAAGCCCGGTATGATCTGGATATGGCTCTAGCTGTGCTCGAGTCCTCGCAAGAGGCGCTCTCCCAGTCACAAGAGGCACTCAAAGAAGCACGCTCGGACTATCGGTATGGACGTTCGGCGTATCAGCCTCTAGCTGAGAACGAGAAAAACTTGTTAAGCGCTGAAATCGCCTACTCCGACGCTCAGTTGAGCGCATCACGCGCTTTGCTTGCGATGGCCAAGACTTCGGGCGCATCGTTGCGCGCGCTGCTTCCGCTCCTGAAGTGAGTCAGTAATTACGTCAAAGATCCGGCACTTGGGAAATCCTAAGACTCCAGTACACTTTAACGTAGAGTTCAAAAAGGTTGCGACCGAAGAGGTTTCTATATGAGACATCGTCCTTGGCCATTGGTCATTCTTGCGATCACGCAAGTGCTCGCTCCGTTCACAAACGTTGCTCTCTCAGCCAGTCTTCAAAAACTGAGTTTGATGAAGTACTTGGAGCTTTTTTTTCAGACAAAAAGCTGGGTTGAGATCGTGACTTTTTTTGGTCTTTTTCCGCTTGCAGGGTATGCGCTTTGGGCGATGAAAAAGTGGAGCTACCCTGTGTTCCTGGCAGTGGTGATGTGGACGTTCTACCGCAACTACCAGACTTGGTACTATTACCCGAGCGTGTTTAGTTTGCCGCTCCTGGTGTTTGCGTACATGGTGAACATTGGTTTGGCTTCGTACTTTCTGATTCCAGCAGTGCGCGCAGTTTATTTTAACCCCAAACTCCGTTGGTGGGAGGCTAAACCTAGATACGAGCTTCGGCTTTCTGGAGATTTGCAAGGCAGCTTTGGAGCCGCAAAGTGCACGATCGTGAATGTGTCTGAGGGGGGAGTCTTTATCGAGACTGAACAAAAGCTCAACAAAGAAGAAGATGTGTTTGTGAGCTTTAACTTCTACGCGTTGAACTTTCATTCCAAGGCCAAAGTCGTGCATCAAGCGCGTCCCGAGACCAAAGGCTTTGGTGTGCAGTTTACCGACATGGACGACTTTGCGCTCCGAAACGTGCGCCGCATGGTCAAAGCGCTTCAGCTCTTAGGCGTTCAAGAGCGCTCCGGACGAGTTGCGTGGTACGAGGATTTCACTCAGTGGGCATCGCGCCTGCTGACGACCGGTAAGGGATTGGTCCCCGATGTGCCTCGGCATCAGATCAAAAGCGAGTCTGACAAAAAATCAGCCTAGTCCTTCCAGATGGGCTCGCGAGGCGTTGGGTGTTTGCGTGCGTCTTTAAAGAGATTTGGCGCGCCCAGGAGCTCCTCAGGCTGATAGCGGCGTAAGGGCTTAAGAGTTTGTTTTTCGCGCTTCCAGGTTGCAAGGACCCACGCGTGCATCCGATCGGGATCCCAGAAAAAAATATCCCAACCTTTTTCGAAATACGGGAAAGCCCAGCGCGAGTTTTTTTGAGCGTCAAGGAGATCACGGACTCCCACGTGCTCCCCGGTGAGAGGACCGCCGATCAGATGTTCGGGGACGCGCTTTTGCTGCGTCCAAAAAGCGCGGAATTCATCGTCCATCAATCCAGCAAGCTCTAAAAAACTGGCACCAAAAGCAGAGCATCCGGAGCCCTCTCTGAAGCGTGGTCGATTAGGTAGACCGTACTTAAGGTCGTCTCCATGCGCGACAAAACCGTCAAAGAACTCTAAGAGCCGAGAGCAGGTCGGAGAGGAGATCGCATACCGCATCGAGGAAAGTCGTTGAGTGCGCGCCATTTCGCGTAGATCGCTCTCAATTTCGTGCGCACGGTCGAGTCTGCCTCTAAACGTATGAAAAAGTACCCCTAACCCGTATCCGCGATGAAGAAGCAGTTCACGCTCTTCTGAGTCGCTATCGCTCGTCATCCCAGTCAAAACGGAGCGCCCGAGTGAGGGACAGTCGATACGTACATTGACGTGACCAATCGAGTGAGACTTGCCTGAGACTTGGGCGCTCAGCACGTCCCAGATCATGCTTCCGGGAGAGCTCCAGTTGATCGCGACAGGGGAGGGCACGAAGTAAAGCGTCAACTCATCAGAGCGAGCGTTTAGGGAAAGTGCAAGAAAACCGAGAGCAAAGCAGATTTGCTTCATTTTTTTTAAATTTTACTTCGAATCAGAAATCCAGTCGAGTCTCGGGATCCTCAAATCGGAGCGGCAAATTTTTGATCGGACGAAAGGCTTCGAGATCCTTTTCGTCTGCGTAGATTCGAGTGATGACGCGTGGCTCGCTTGATTTTCGAAAGAGATCCGTACATTTCTCAAGAGGGATAAAGGACGCTGGGTTTACCAAGTTATCGTAGCGGACGAGGAGAGGGTGCCGAGCACGCCCAAAGTACTTTGAAAGTATTCCGCGCGAGGTAGAGCGGAGGTAGGCGATCTTTTGCGCGCGCAGAGCGTTTTCGGTGCGATTGAGCAAGCGCTCTTGCTCTTGATGTGCAGTGGTTGTGGCTGGGATGCCGCTGTGGATTTCGACGACTCTTCTGAGAGGGCGGTGCTGAGCGATCCGGCGAGCCCAGGCATCGTTAGAGGACGCAAGGTGTGAGGCGAGCTCGGCATCGTCGCAGCTCAGGTAGCTCTCGATATCGGCTGGAATCCTATAAGTGCAACTCTCTGTCTGCATGTATGCTTTGAGCATCTCTTCGTAGATCACGCTCTTGTAGTGAAAATAAACCATCAAGAACATGTGGAGCCGCGAGAGCAAGAAGTCCTCAAACGCATAAAGCGCTCGATGCTCAATGGCGAGATAAGCTTTTCCACGATCAAGCGAGAGAGTAAGATTTTGGACGATCCAATCAAAGTCAAACTGTCCATAACTCACCCCGGCATGCAAGCTGTCACGCCTGAGGTAGTCCATACGATCTGCGTCAAGCTCGCTTGAGATCAGCTGCTCAAGCAGAGGGCGAAAGTCGATACGCTGACCTTCAACGTGATCTATAAAAAAATCATCCGCCGGATCAACACTTGGCTCTAAGAGAGCCGCGAGGTGAATTGCTTGAAATCCATCGGCTAGGCCTGCAGTTTTAAGGTGCGGAGTGAGAGCTGAGTCGAGCAAGATCTTAAGCGTGTAATCCTCATGCGTCGCTCGGCGCTTTAAATCTTGTGTGAGACTTTTAGGGAGCTTCAGAGCCCCCACTTCGGGCATCGCAAACTCGGTGGAGTGGGAGAGTGGACCATGTCCGATATCGTGTAAGAGAGCGGTAAGCCTTAAGAGCCTACGGAAACGCTTAGGAAGCATTCCTAACGCACGCTTCTCGAGCACCTCCCACGCACGAGTGATCGTTTCAAGCGCGCCCAAGCTGTGACTAAAACGGCTATGGGTCGCGCTTGGAAACGAATACTCTGAGAAGCCCACTTGCTTGATCCCGCGCAAACGCTGGACGTAGGGCGAGTTAAGGACCGGCAGTTCGCCAGGTTCGATGATTACAGTTCCGTGAAGGGGATCTCGAATTTCCAAAGCAAAAAAGTCGAGTCAGATCGAGTGCTCTTACTCCTCGTCCTCTTGTTCTCCCTCTTCCTCTTCCTCTTCCTCTTCATCGCTATCGAGGTCTTCGTCGCTGTCGAAGTCTTCGTCCTCTTCGAGTTCTTCTTCTTCTTCGCTTGAGCCCAACATGGACTCTTCGTCTTCGTCGATTTCTTCGTCTTGATCTTCTTCGGTGTACTCCTCGACGTGGCTCATGGCGTCCTCGGAGCTTTCTTCAAACTCTTCGTCGCGATCACTTTCTTTCGGAGCTGGTGTGGAGGAGCTATAGCCAAAGCTCTTACTCGATTGCACGAAAGTGGCTGCGGCTCCACCTGCAGCTGCAGCAGCACCGACGGCTGCGAGATTGATTTTAGGTTTACTGGAAGCGGGTTTTTTTTGCGTGAGCTTTGACTTGGGTTTTGTTGGGGCCGCTTTTTTAGGGGCTTTTTTCTTGGCGGTTACTTTTTTCTTCGCGGAGGCTTTTTTCTTGGGAGCGGCCTTCTTTTTTGAGGCTTTTTTCTTAGGAGCTGCTTTTTTTTTCGCGGGTTTTTTCTTTTTTTTCGTCGCCATGAGGAGGTCCTTTCGTTCGACCTGACGATAGTCCGAACAAGAGCTCGAGCGCAAGCGCTCTAATGCTCGATGCTTTTTAGCTCCTCATCTCCTCCCGCGCCGCTGTACGGGTTTGAGAAAAAATTGACGCCCGTATGACTCAGGCTCCCGCGCGCGTCTTGACTTCCACCTGAGGTGATCGCTTTAAGAGGGATGAACCGTACGCTATACCCAGAGCGCCCTGCGTCGGCGTACTCGGCGTGCTTTAAGGAGCTCCAAGAGCTTTTGATTTTGGCCGTGTCGCGAATCACGTATTTCGACCATCCACCGGGTAGCGTCAAAACGCGCTCTCCTGTAACGGTGCGCATTGGGTCATGGATCTGCATCGTCTCAAGACACTCTTTGACGCCTTGTGTGTTGGGGTCTGAGTCTGCGAGATCCTCCCCTCTGCAGGGCTGTCCACGTTGCCCGAGCTGGGAGAGGTAAACTTGGATTCGATCCGATAGAGCGCGTCGTACTTGCGGTTGTGGAATGCCTTCAAACAAAGAGCTCATTTCTTCGAGGACTTGATTGTAGTCCGATTGGCCCGTCTCAGGAGGTGAGAGGGGCGCATAGAAAACATGAAAGCCTTTTTCGCCAAAGTGTCGAGTGAAAGCGTCGGGCGATCCAGCGCTACCAGACTGGGGATCGAAGTCAAAGGGGATCGCATATCGGCCAGCCTCCCAGGGGTTCGGGGCCATGGCAGCACTCACTGCGCGATCGATGTCTTTTTGATTCAGACTTTGAAGCGTACTGTCCCCTTGGAGTACCCTAAACAAGCTACTTTGAACGTCGACACTGTTAAACCCTAGAGAAAGACTATCGCCCTCCTCAAGAAGCGGGAGGTTTGGAATCCCTTGGCAATCCGGACAGAGCTCTCGTTGCACAAAACTGGGTCGTCCTCCTGGGCTATCCCTGTTGTTGACGAAAGGATTGAGCTCCCCCCGAAACGAGCTCCCGAGCAGGTTAGGGTCTGAGGGAGGACCAATTCGTGATCCAAACGGCATGGCAGCCGAGTAGGCTGAGAACTCAAGTTTATCCCCAAAGGGGTTAAACATCAGTTGTGGTTTAGCGCGAAGTCGAACGGCGTAGTAGACCATCGATTCGGGTTTTTTCGAAAAACCCACGGGCATGTTTTTGATGTCAAACTGTCCTGCCACAGGGTTGCAGCTCGCAGGCTGCTCGCTCACGTTGGGAATGATTCGTGGAACTTCCTCTCCGCCATCCTGAGCGAAGCGCGTGTAATAGACTTCAAACGAGCTTTTTAACTCCTCTAACTCAAGCAGGCTTGCTTCGTTGCTTCCTCCCGGGAGCAGTTCGTCCATCTCCACGTAAGCCGCTCCTTTTCCAGGGAACGCAAAAAAACCTTGAGAATCCGAAGCCTGACCAGGTCCCCCAAGCGTCCAAAACGCAGAAAGATACGCCTGCGTTGTGCGCTCGTAGTAGGGAGAGGCCGCGCTCGAGTTAAACTCAGAGCTAACACGATCTAAAGTGACACGAGTTTGGCGAGGAGAGTTCACCATTTTCTGAAGGTTTTTGATTCTCTGGGAAAGAATGAACTCTTTAGGAATCAGTCCAATCCCAGCAGCAAGGTAGCCGATGTTTTCCACGGTCTTTCGGAGCTTTTCGTCACTCGCTCCTCCCCCGCTGCTGTAGAGGTTCTTTAAGTTCTCTAAGGTGGGGTCCGTGTTGTAGAGCCAAGAGCTCAGCAGCATCCAGTTTGTGAAAGCGATACTCCCGCAGCTATTTTGCCTAATTTTTTCGAGGTTATTGAGCTGTTGAGCGAGGGTTGCTGAGATCGAGTCGAGTGGATTAACTGGATTAGGTTTGATTGCAGGAAGATCAGTCAGAGCGCAGAAATTGTCTCTGGGATTAAATGATATGCAAAGCACGGGGGCTTCATACGCCATTTGGGTGCCTTCCGGACGATAAGTGCGTCTCTGTCCTGTGTCGACCTTAGGGTTACCTGGCGCTGGAAAAATCAATTTATCTGGCGTTGGAAAACTCAATTGCGACATCGTGCCGAGAACGTAGTAACGGAAGAGAAATTTCTTAAGCTGCCGACGCATCTCGTAGTTCGTGTAGGCAATCTGGGTCATTTGGCGCGCCTGAACCGCAGCACCTGCATAGGCTGCGACATCGGCAGCGTTTTGCAAGTTGATCTTTGCGTTGACGACAACGCCAATATTTACGACGAACGTAAAAAGCTGCAAGAAAGTCAGCAGCATGAGCGCGACCATGAGTGTGGCTTGGCCGCGCTCAGACTTTCGGTAGGTTTGAAAGCGTTTAAAAAGCCTGAAAATCTGTATGCTCCCCCGGGCGTTTATTTTCGCAAGACCGCGCACAGATGTCATCTGTCAAAGTCTTAGACAGCTTTGGGCGCTAAACTCAAATACAGCACAAAAGGAGGCAAAAAATGCCTGGCCCAAGCGTTGCTCAAGTGGGTCCCGACCTTCAAGTGGAACGTCGATTTGACCAAGGATAAGCAAGGATAAGAAAGACAAATTGAGATGAACCCGATGAGCTCAAAAAGCAGTACGTTTGCAGTAGCGGTGATGATGTGTGTGAGTTCATCGGCGTTCGCTCTTCCGAGCGTCATGCCGGTGAGCATGATGGAGATCATGGCGAAGATCGCAGCCATGCCTAACCCACGTGAGATGCAAGTCAAAGACATCTCTTCGATGTCACATTGGATGATCCCGACGATGATGGCGCCTGAGGGTGTTGGAGCTCCGTTTATGGCCGAGGGTCATAAGTTTATACTCCCAGAGTTTGCCGTGTCTCAGTATGCGCCAGTGTACAAAATGGGTGATGAGCCTTTTCAGAACTCTCCTGTGATTCCGAACTTTGCATCCGGAGCGCGCTAAAAAATTTTTCCTGTCCTGTTCTCTCTCTCTCTCTCCACTCGGGCTTCAGTGAGCGATCACTGAAGCCCGAAGTGTTTGACGAGCCGGTCCGGGCTTGGTGCGTGCGGTCATGAGCTTCAGGCGCCTCGTCCTGACAAGCGCAAAGCTGCGCTTGCGAGCAGTTTCGATGGCTGCAAGCCGTGACGAGAGATAACGCTACGCACAAAGAGTGGAGTTGTCATTGTCCCCCCTCGGCATCTGAGATAAGTCCGGGGGGATGGCTTTTATCCGCGAACTCCCGGTGCTGAGCACCGCGCCTGCCCCGAGCTCCGAGGAGGAGCTGCGCCCGATCTCGCCCTCAAAAGCCATGCAGATCGCGGCCTCAAAAAAGCCCGAGTGGCTTAAGATCCGTCCCCCCGGCGGTGAGGCGTACCGCGAGATCAAGCGCCTGCTTCGCGAGCGTAAGCTTCACACCGTCTGCGAAGAAGCGCATTGCCCGAACGTCGCCGAGTGCTGGTCGACGGGAACTGCGACTTTCATGTTGGGCGGCGACACCTGCACGCGCGCGTGTCGTTTCTGCGCGATCAAGACCGCGCGCCGTCCTCCGCCGCTCGATCCCGCTGAGCCCGCGCACGTTGCGGAGAGCATCGTGGTCTTAAAGCTCAAATACGTCGTTCTCACTTCGGTCGATCGCGACGATCTGCCGGACGGTGGAGCCGCCCACTTCGCTGAGACGATTCGTGAGATCAAGCGCCGCGATCCGCGCATCTTAGTTGAGGCCCTTGTGCCGGATTTCAAAGGTGATCTCGATGCGATCCAAACGGTGGTTGAGTCAGGTCTTGACGTTTACGCTCACAACATCGAGACACCCGAGCGCCTCCAGTACCGCGTGCGCGATCCGCGCGCCGGATACACGCAATCGCTCCTCACGCTCCGGGCCGCGAAAAACATCGCACGAGAGCGCGGGCAAAATCTCTACACCAAAAGCTCAATCATGCTGGGCTTAGGCGAGACGCGCGCAGATCTCGAGCAAGCGTACGCGGATCTTAGGGATTTCGAAGTCGACGTGCTCACCCTCGGCCAATACTTGCGGCCTTCGATGCAGCACTTGCCGGTTGAGAAGTTCTATTCCCCGGATGAGTTTGAAGCGGAGCGCGAGGCCGCGGAGAAGCACGGATTCCTCTACGTGGCTTCGGGCCCGCTCGTGCGCTCCAGCTACAAAGCGGCAGAGTTTTTTATGGAAGGTTTAATCCGGAATTCGCAAACCCCTGAAGGAGCACAGTACCATGGACTTTAAACTCCCCGAACTTGGCGAAGGCGTTCACGAAGGCGAACTCGTTAAGTGGCGCGTGGCCGTTGGTGAGACCGTCAAAGACGACCAACCGCTCGTTGAGATCATGACCGATAAGGCGACCGTTGAGCTTCCGTCTCCGTTTGCAGGCAAGATCACAGGCCTCTCTGCAAAAGAAGGCGAGATGGTGCATGTCGGCCAGACGCTCCTCACGTATGAAGGCTCGGGTGCTTCGGCCGCGAAGTCCGCTCCCGTGGCCGCCGCTCCGGCACCGGCGGCTCCCAAGACCCCTTCAGCTCCCGCAACGATGTCGATGGCACCGTCCTCAGTGCCCGCCGCATCGGTCGGTGATCTCTCGGTCGATCGTCGCGTGCTCGCCGCTCCTTCCACTCGCAGAGCGGCGCGCGAGATGGGTGTAGATCTCTCCCGCATTCAAGGCTCAGGCCCTCATGGCCGCGTACTCCGCGAAGATCTGTCGCAATCGCGCGGAGCGGGCGCGGTCTCTGCCGGACACAGCATGCCGGCTCGCGCGCCGATGCATCCGTCTGGTGGTGAAGAGCGTGTCGCGTTTAAGGGGCTTCGCAAGAAGATCTCAGAAAAAATGCGCCTCTCAAAGGATCATGCCGCCCACTTCACTTATGTGGAAGAAGCGGACGCAACCCAACTCGTCGCTCTGCGCGCGCAACTGAAGGAGCAGGGTGCGGCTCAAGGTGTAAAAGTCACCTACCTCCCGCTCATCATGAAAATGATGGTGCAGGCGCTCCGCAAGTACCCGATCCTCAATTCCTCGCTCGACGAGGAAAAGGGCGAGCTCGTCTACAAGCACTTTTTTAACATAGGGCTTTCCGTGCAGACCGAAGACGGTCTGACCGCTCCCGTGATCAAGAACGTCGAGCAAAAATCCGTGATGCAGCTTGCGCGCGAGATCCAGGACGTCGTTGATCGCGCCCGCAAGAAAAAGCTTACGATGGAAGATCTCAGTGGCGGCACGATCACGCTCACGAACGCGGGATCGATTGGCGGTCTGTTTGCGACCCCGATCATCAACTACCCGGAAGTCGCGATCCTGGGCTTCAACAAGATCTTCCGTAAGCCTGTTGCACTCACTACGAACGGCCGTGAGGAGATCACAGTCCGCGATTGGACGTACTTCTCGATCTCGCTTGATCACCGAGTGGTGGACGGCGCGATCGCAGCTGAGTTTATGAAAGAGTTCATTAAGATCGTCGAAAACCCGGTCCTTCTGTTCTCGGATCAGTTCTAAATTTTGTAAGGAAATCCAAAGAAAATGGCCCAAACGCAAAACGCTGAAGTCGTTGTCCTCGGTGCCGGCCCTGCCGGCTATGTCTGCGCGATCCGCCTTGCTCAACTCGGCAAGAAGGTCACGGTCATCGACCGCGACGAGGTGGGGGGAGTGTGCCTCAATCGCGGCTGCATCCCCTCAAAAGCGCTGATCTACGCAAGCTCGCTTTACGAGAAGATGACTCATGCTTCCGAAATGGGAATCGTGGTGAAAGGCGCCTCGGTCGACCTAAAAAAGATGATCGCCTGGAAAGAAACCGTCGTGAAAAAGCTCACGGGCGGCGTCGGCGGGTTGCTTAAGGCCAACGGCTGCACCGTGATCAAGGGTGACGCGAAGTTCACGGGACCTAAGACCTTGGAAATCAAGACTTCGGCGGGCCCCGTTACGCTCAACTTCCAGATCTGCGTGATCGCGAACGGATCGCGTCCAGCAGCACTGAAAGGCTTTGACGTCGATCACGAGAACATCCTCGACTCCACGAGCGCTCTGAATCTGACCGAGCAACCCGAGAGCATGCTCTGCATCGGCGGCGGTTACATCGGGCTAGAGCTCGGCACCTATTTTGCCAAGCTCGGCGTAAAAGTGCACGTCGCTGAGGGCGGACCACACTTGGTTGGCATGGTTGACCCTCAAATCTCAGGCGTCGTCCGCAAGAAGCTCGAAGCGCGCGGAGTGAGTGTTCTCACTGAGACGCTCGTGAAGTCTTGGAAAAAAGGCAAAAAGGGCCTCGACGTCACGCTCACGCAAAAGGGCAAGGACATCACGCTTACGGTCGATAAGATTCTCCTCACCATCGGCCGCACGCCGAACTCCGATCAGTTGCAGCTGGAGCGCGCGGGACTTCGCGCGGACTCGAAGGGTTTTCTCGAAGTGGATGCTCAACGTCGCACAAAGCAGCCGCACATCTATGCGATTGGTGATGTCGCAGGACAACCCATGCTCGCCCACAAAGGCTCGAAAGAAGGCATGGTCGCCGCTGAAGCGATCGCGGGCAAAAAAGTCGCTTACGATCCCGTCACGATCCCGGCTGTGATCTTCACGGACCCTGAGATCGCGACCGCGGGCCTCACCGAGGCCGAGGCTAAAGCCAAAGGCATCGACGTCATGGTCGGCACGTTCCCGATGGCCGCAAACGGTCGCGCTCTTTCGATGAATGAGCCCGACGGCATGGTCAAGATGATCGGCGACAAGAAGACAGGCCGCCTCTTGGGCGTGCATATCGTGGGCGCTGAAGCGTCGAACTTGATTGCCGAAGCAGCACTTGCTCTTGAGATGGGCGCGCACGTCGAGGATCTCGCGCTCACAGTGCACGCGCACCCGACGCTGCCAGAGACGCTCATGGAAGCGGCCGAAGCGACGCTCGGACACGCGATCCACATTTTCCAGCGCAAGCCGTCTGCCTCTCCCGCGCCGCAAGCGAGGGTTTGATTGGAGTTGGAGTTTCGCTCACTACCGGGATTAACGCCCTACGAGGACGCACGTGCGTTACAAATGGAGCTCGTGGAGAAACGCGTCCACGACCAGATTCCGGACACGGTGCTCCTCCTCGAGCATCCGGCGGTCATCACGCGGGGCAGGGGTTTGCAGTTCACGGGCGAGGAGCGTCCGCGCGCGATGCCGTTGCTAGGGCCGCTCCCGAAGGACGTAGCGTTCGCGGAGAGCGAGCGGGGCGGGGATCTTACGCTTCATTCGCCAGGTCAGCTCGTGATTTACCCCATCGTGAAACTCGATGGTCGGGGCTTTGGCCCGCACCACGACATCGATGGGTTTTTGCGCAAGTGCGAGCGCGTGCTCATGGAGTTTCTCGCCGGTCACGGCTTGCAAGCGGGCACGAAGCCCGGTGCCACGGGCGTTTGGGTGGGTGAGCGCAAGATCGCATCCATTGGGATCGCCGTGCGCCGCTGGGTCACCTGGCATGGCCTTGCGCTCAATCTAGCAAACGATCTTTCGCTCTTTCGCGTCATCTCGCCTTGCGGATTTCAGCCCGAAGTGATGACGCGTCTTCAGGATTTCAAGGACTTAGGTCCAAGTTGGCGCGAGGACGCCGAGCGCGCTCTCATGACCCGGTTTCGCGCCTAGACAAAGCCCGGGCGCCGCGATACCTCGCCCCCACTAAAAGGGGAATTTAAAACCATGACGAAGACTTTGTCTGTTCTTGCGTTCGTGTTCGCGGCTCAAGCTCAAGCCGCTCCTTGCGCATCTCCTGTGATCGCGAGTTGTGTGATTCCTGGCCAACCCGTTTGTATGGAAGCGGTTGGAGTATTGCCACCTGAAGCCAAGGCTGAGTGCGAGGCAGAAGGTGGAGTGCTCTCAAGCGCACCTTGTGCGACCGAAGGCCGTGTCCTTTCCTGCCAACTCGAGATAGCGCCGGGATCGACTTTCATTCTTCGCTTAAACGCGCCGATCAGCCGTGAAGAGGCGACGATGGCTTGTGCTCAAAACCAAGCTGTCGTTTGCGAGTGATTTGATTTTTTAGTTTGAGATCCGTCCAAGGGCCGAGCTCGAAAGCGCTCGGCCCTTTGCTATTTCAGCGTGCCTCTTAGTTCGAGAGGCTGATTCCGTTTAAAAGATGGAGAAGCTCTTGCCGAGTTGTTCCGTTTTTTCGGAACTCACCGAGCATCTTGCTCGTGACGGTCTTGGAGTTCTGCTTACCCACGCCTCGCATCATCATGCATAGGTGGTAGGCCTCGATCACGACGGCAACTCCTAATGGATTGATGAGCTCCACGATCGCATCTGCTACTTGAGAGGTGAGGCGCTCTTGCACTTGTAGGCGCCGGGCATAGGCGTCCACGACGCGCGGGATTTTAGACAACCCCAAGATTTTTTTTCGTGGCAGATACGCGACGTGCGCGCGGCCATAAAAGGGTAGCAAATGATGCTCGCAAAGGGAGTAGAGTTCCACATCGCGCACGAGCACGATGTCGTTTGCTTCGGCCTTAAAAATGCCTTCGCCCACGATCTCCTTTAGGTTGACGTCGTATCCTGAGGTCAAAAACCGCATCGACTTAGCGTAGCGTTTTGGAGTGCTCAACAGTCCTTCACGCTTAGGGTTTTCGCCGATTTCACGAAGAATCTGGAACATACTCGCCTCAAGCCGCGTGTTATCGGGGATCCCAGGCTTTCTCATGAGCGCGTCCTTTCGACGGAGATGACCCCGTGCTTGCTTTCGAGAGTGGAGATGACCTTCGCGAGCATCGCCGTGTCTTTGACTTCGACATCAAAGAGGCAAATCGCTTTTTTGTCCTTGGTGGTGCGGATGTTGGCCATCGAGATGTTTACACCACTCGAGGAGATCGCTTGGCTTAAGAGCGCGAGCAGCCCTGGCTCATCGTTGGCGAAGATGCGGATCTTGACGGAGTGGTTGAGTTTGCCAACGCTAATGTTGTTCCAGCGGACGTCCACGCGGCGCTGGGGATCGTTGTCGAGCGCTTTGGTGCAGTTTGCCGCATGCACAGTCACGCCGCGCCCGCGCGTGATAAACCCGATGATGCTGTCGCCTGGAAGCGGGGTGCAACAGCGACCAAATCGGATCAGGACGTCATCAAGGTTCGCGACGGTGATCGCGTTTCGCGACTCGGAGCGCTTAGACGCGGATTTGAAAATACGCTTAAGGAAAGTCTCGTCCTCTGCTTTCGCGTTTCGTGCAGTTTTTTCGAGCTCTTCCTTGGGAACGACTTCACGCACGATGTCTTCAGGTAGGATGCGTCCGTAACCTACGGCAACCAGGAGCTCCTCAATGCTCTTGAGCCCCATCGACTGAGCCGCCTTGAGGATCAGGCCGCTCTTTTCAGACTTGTTGTAGTTTTGGTTGAAGTGCCGGAAACTCTTTTCCAGGAGTTCGGTCCCGAGCTCTTTTGCACGCTCCCGCTCGTGTTGCTTAATGAAAGTACGGATCTTCGCTTTCGCACGCGAGCTTCGCGCAATTTTGAGCCAGTCTTTGGAAGGTTGCTGGGTCGATGACGTGATCACTTCGACCGTGTCGCCCGAGTGAAGACGGTGTTTCAAGGGCACGATCTTGCCATTCACTTTGGCGCCCACGCAGTGGTGGCCTACGTCTGTGTGTACCGCGTAGGCAAAATCGAGCGGAGTTGCACCGTGAGAGAGCTGTTTGACTTCGCCCTTAGGAGTAAAGACAAACACGTCCTCTTCAAAGAGATCGATTTTGACGGTTTCTAGGAACTCATTAGGATCTGAGAGATCCTTCTGCCACTCCATCAATCGGTTGACCCACTCGACGCTCTTGCGTGTCGTGGCGTCACCCTTTCCTTCTTTATAAGACCAGTGGGCTGCGATCCCTTGCTCTGCAACCGCGTGCATGTCCTCGGTGCGAATTTGGATCTCGATGCGCTCTCCGTGAGGGCCGATTACGGTCGTGTGGAGCGACTGATAGGAGTTCGCCTTTGGCATAGCGATATAGTCTTTGAAGCGTCCGGGCACTGGCTTGTACGTCGCGTGGATTACACCCAGCGCCTTGTAACACTCCGTGATGTTCTCGACCACGATACGAAACGCGATGACATCGTTGATTTGGTCAAAATCGACTTGACGTTGCTCCATTTTTTTAAAGATGGAGTAGAAGTGCTTAGCGCGACCTGAGACCTCAGCCTTGATGTCGTACTCTTTGAGTTGCTCGCGAAGAATCGCACAGACGTCTTCGATGTACTTTTCGCGCTCACCTTTTTTTCGCGCGATTTTTTGCGCAAGTTTTGAGTAGCTCTCGGCATGCAAATAGCGCAGGCAGAGGTCCTCAAGCTCGATCTTGATGCGACTCATGCCCAATCGATTGGCGATCGGAGCATAGATATCAAGAGTCTCCTGAGCGATGAGGCGCTGTTTTTGCTGAGGTAAGTACTGAAGCGTCTGCATGTTGTTTAGACGGTCTGCAAGTTTCACAATAATCACGCGAATGTCTTTGGCCATTGCGACGATCATTTTGCGAAAGTTTTCGGCCTGTTTCTCTTCGCTTGTTTTGAATGAGATTTTGTTGAGCTTCGTGACGCCATCGACGAGTTCGGAGACGTCTTTTCCAAAGTTTTTTTCGATTTGCTCAAGCGTAAGTCCCGTATCCTCCACCGTATCGTGCAGGAGTCCTGTGATGACCGACGCTGTGTCCATCCGCATTTGAGCGAGATTGAGCGCAACAGCGGTGGGGTGGAGGATATAAGGATCTCCGCTGGCACGCTTTTGTTCAGAATGGGCTTTCTCTGCGACCGCATATGCGCGTCGGAGCACTTCGAGATCGACTTCAGAGTTATAGGCAAGAATCGTTTTTTCAACGTCCTCAAGTTTGGCCGGGATCTCTTTGCTCAAGTGTGCAGACTCCCGGTTTGCTCAAGCACCCATTGACGGAGCTGGGCGTAGGCGTGCTCAAAAGTATCGTTGATGAGTACTTTATCGAACTCAGACGCACGCTTCATTTCGGCACGTGCATTTTGTAAGCGGAGTGCGATGGCCTCTTCGCTCTCGCTTTGGCGGGCACGTAAGCGAGCCTCAAGCACTTCCATACTGGGCGGGACCACAAACACGCTAAACGTGCGCCCCGCGTACGCTGCACGAAGTGAGGCTGCCCCCTGTACATCGATATCTAGAAGTACCGATTTCCCGCTCTCTAAGGTGCGATCCAGGATGTCGCGAGAAGTGCCATAAAGACGCTCATGCACCCGCGCCCACTCTGCAAATTCGCCTCGTGCAATTTTGGACTCAAACTCGGTACGAGAACAAAAAAAATACTCGCGCCCGTCCTGCTCTCCGGGGCGCGGATCTCGCGTCGTTGTTGAGATCGAAAGTGCCATCTCCTCGGGAAACTCTTGCAAGAGCTTTCGGCAGAGAGTGGTTTTTCCAGCACCCGAAGGAGCTGCGACGATGATGAGTTTTGGAAATCTGACGGCCATGGATTGGGAGGTTACTCGACGTTCATCGTTTGTTCGCGCATTTGTTCGATACGGACTTTGGCATCTACGACGTGCTCGCTCATGCCATAGTCTTGGGCTTTGTTCCCAAGCGTGTTGATTTCGCGGTGCAACTCTTGAAAGACAAAGTCGAGTTTTTTCCCGCAGGGTCCACCTGAGGTGAGAATTTTTTCCATATGATCCAGGTGGTTTCGAAACCGTACGAGTTCCTCCTCAATGTCCGTGCGATCAAGCAGGAGCGCAAGCTCTTGGGCAAGACGAGACTCGAGTACAGATTTCACTTGAGGGTCAGAGATAGGGTGGGCCTCAAAAATTTCACGAGTACGTGTGGCGGTTTTTTCTTTAATCGCGGCAGCACTTTTTTTTCGGAGAGAGTCGAGAGTCGCAATTTTTTCGAGCAAAGTTCTTCGTGCTTGGCCCAAGACTTCAAGGAGTTTCTCCCCCTCGACGGCACGCATTTTTTGCAAGGATTTTACGGCACTCTCAAATACGGGTTTTACGCTTTCCCACAATACAATCGGATCAGGTCGAAGCTCTTGAGTCTGTGACTTCGTAAAAATCTCTCCAAACGCGAGCAGATCTCTCGTCTGGATGGAGTCGGTGAGACCTAACGCCTTTTGGAGCTTAATCAGGCTCTCATAATAGTGCGCAGCGAGCGCCATGTTGGGCTCTGAAGGACCATCGATAGAACCGGGCTCCGCAATCCATTCGGCGCGGCACTCAATCGCTCCACGAGTGAACTGAGCTCCTAACCACTCGCGTGCGAGATGCTCGATAGACTGAAGCTCTCGCGGTAGGCGCAGCTTCAGGTCCAAGTTGCGATGGTTAAGTGAGCGAATCTCCACTTGAAGGCGTCGCTTTTGCTCGGGTGCGCCTTGCACACAAGCGTATCCGGTCATCGAGCGGATCATCGAGCCTCAGCTCCTTGGGTTTTCGCGATCGCGTTCGCGCCCATGGAGCGGAACTTTTTTAAGCGATCCTCTTGCAGCTCTTGAGCGCTGAGCTTTTGAAGCTCGGCAAACGCAGCTTCGACCTTGGTGCGGAGATTTTTTGCAGCCTCGGCCCAGTCTCGATGGGCACCGCCTTTGGGTTCTGGAATCATGCCATCAATGACGCCTGATTTCAGGAGATCCGAAGGCCCCATTTTCAGTTTCTCACTGGCGCGCTCAGCGAGTGTAGCGTCGCTCCACAAAATCGAAGCGCACCCCTCTGGCGAGATCACTGAGTAGGTGGAGTACTCTTGCATAAACACACGATTTGCAACCCCAAGCGCGAGTGCGCCGCCTGAGCCCCCCTCGCCAATGACCACTGCAACGACAGGAACCTTGAGCGTGAACATAAACTGAATGCTCTCTGCAATGGCTTGAGCTTGGCCACGCTCTTCGGTCTCAATCCCGGGGTACGCGCCAGGGGTATCGATCAGAGTGAGAATCGGCATGCCTGAACGATTGGCGAGATCCATCAGGCGGATTGCCTTACGGTATCCTTCGGGTTTGGCCATGCCGAAGTTGCGCTCCATCTTTTGTTTGGTGGTACGTCCTTTTTGATGGCCCAAAATCAGGATCGGACCTGAGGGAGTGTCTGCAACCCCCCCAATGATCGCTTGATCGTCGGAGTACGCGCGATCTCCGTGAAGCTCCATAAAGCTTGGGTAGAGCGCTTCGAGATAATCTTTAGTGTACGGACGGTTAGGATGGCGCGAGAGCTGAACTTTTTGCCACGAACTGAGCTTGAGATAAGTCTCTTCGATCAGCGCGTGGACGCGTTTTTCAAGAAGGGCGATCTCCTCACTGAGATCCATACCTTCTTGGCTCGAGAGCTCGCGCAGGTCTTGGAGCTTTTTTTCAAGCGTGGCGATGGGCTTTTCAAAATCAAAATGGGCTTCCATAGAAACCCTGGAGACTAGCACAAATAGGCCGAGAACCTAGTAAGGAGTGGTCTCCCAGCCGGCGAGCTGTCCGCCTTCGAAATACAGAATTCGCCGTCCACCGCTGCCATGCGTTAGCTCGTTTCCCGTGCTGGGATACACCCACATGGCGTTGCCTTGCGTTTGATCCCCAGCGTGAGAGCTCGAAATCGGCTCACCCCAAGTTTTAAGCACTTCGTCCATCTCCATTCCTAGCTCAATCTCAGGAGCTCGCCGGAGTGGAGCTCTGAGGGCACGTCGACTCGGAGGCGAAGTTGGTGCGTTGTTCCAAATTGCGCCGGCACCGAAGCCCGAGTTCTCGGTTGAGAGGACTCCCTCAAACGCGGCGCATCCACTGAGTGCAATACAAAAAACAAGAGCTCTCAAGCGCATATCCTCTCCAATTGTGAAGGAGTCACGGCGAGGGCGCGAGAGGCAGAAATTTCCGGTACCCAGCGCTCCACTTTTGCGCTTCCATGAAGAAAGAGATGTCTGAAGCGCCAAAAGCCCCGTCAACCGAGGAATCAAAGCCCAAAGCGAAACCCAAGGGTTCGGCGAAAGGGACGGGTAAGAAAAAGAAGAAAAAGAAAAAGTGGCAGCCCCCGATTCGTTGGTCAGACGTTCAAGCGTTTTGGAAAGAAGTTGCGCGTGCTTTGCGCTCGACTGACGGCCCTACTCGGCGGATGGCGATCGTGTTTTGGATTTCGATCGTAGGGGCTGGATGGACTGGGGCGTGGACGTTTAAGCGAGTTTTTTTTCCCGCCAAACCCCCTCCACCCGTGCCCACCGCGCTTGAGCTCGAACAACAGCGCATTTTGGACGAGTTCTTAGCCAAACAGCGTGAAGATGCTCAGCGAGCCGTTGGTCAGCTGCTTTTGGGGAGTTTTACTTTTAGTTTGCAAGAGATTCCAGGTGAGCCTAAGGCGCGAGGCGCTCAAAACCTAGCAGAGGTTGAGATTTCAATTGAGTGTGACTCCACGGAGACTTGCAGTCGCATCGAGGCGAGTATGACGAGCTTGAGGGATCAGATTTTAGCAGCTTTTTCTGGCCTAGATCGTGAGGCTGTTATGAGCACTCTGGGTCGGACGCGGATGAAAGAAACTGTTCTCCTTAAGCTCAATCAGTTCATCGGCAAAGGACGAGTTCAGAAAGTTTTTTTCACTAAGCTCATTGTGAACTAACGCCCCCACACTCTGAGTGTGGAGGCGTCAGGATCGAGCGCTACGCGACGTGCGTCTCCTCACGGAGGCGGTGACGGCGTAGCATTTCAAACAAAGTACTTCGCGCCACACCCAGGAGTCGCGCGGCCTGAGCGCGATTGCCGTGGCTGATCTCAAGCGCGCGAGCGAGCAGACGGCGCTCGACTTCGCGAAGATTGAGAGACTCATCTGCGCTCGGCGCTACGCTTGTTTCAAGAAACTCGAAATCCTTAGTCCCTAAAAGAATTTGTTGAGACTCAGCCATTCCTGCCGCGCGCTCGATGGCATGACGAAGCTCGCGCACATTACCTGGCCATGAGTGCCCAAGAAGGCGCTCTCCTGCCTCAGGAGCGAGAACTTTTCCAAAGTCTGCAGCAAACCGCTCCGATAGCATCCGCACATCCGCAGGCCGATCGCGAAGAGGGGGGAGTTTCAAAGTGATCGAAGCAAGTCTGAAATAGAGATCCTGCCGAAACTTGCCCTCGCTGACGAGTCTTTCAAGGGGGCGGTGAGTGGCGCAGATGAGTCGGACTTCTGACTTCAAAGTGGAGTCGGACCCGACCGGGCGAATCTCGCCGTTTTCAAGAAAACGCAGCAGCTTCACTTGGATGTCGTGAGAAAGATCACCAATCTCATCCAAGAATAGAGTTCCCCCATGGGCTTGTAAAAGCGCACCCGAACGTGAGCGAAACGCGCCAGTAAATGCGCCCTTCGTGTGTCCGAAGAGTTCACTCTCAGCCAAGCTCAAGGTTAGAGCTGCGCAGTTGAGTGCGACAAAAGGGCCTTTATTGCGTTTACTCCACGCGTGCAGGAGATGGGCAAGGACCTCTTTGCCGGTGCCAGTCTCTCCTTCGAGATAGAGTGAAAGTGGAGTCTGCGCGGCTTTAAAAGCCGTCATGAGCAAGGTGCGTCCTGCCGGTGATGCGGTCGACCAGGCTTGAACCGAGCTTCCGCGTGGGACACGCGGCAGATTCTCTAGCTCGGCCTCTTGGCGCAAAAGCGTGAGTCGCGTCTGCCCCAGACGCACGGGTAGATCATAGGGCATCTCAAACTCTCGGGCCTCCAGAGATCCCAAACGCGCCTGTGGAGTTTCAGGGGCAATTGAGATCCAGAGTCGCACTTTGGGCTCTTCGATGACGCAGAGTTGGGCCGCAAGCGCAGGCAGGCTTGGATCTGCGAGAGGGATTTGACACTCTGCGCTTTTGCCAAGTGTTGCACCGGCATCCAAGGTGAGCAGGCGGGGGGAGAGTTGGGGTTCTTCGATTTTGAGTGTCCATTGCATGGGGGGGCTCCTTTGTATGGGGAGCTCAAGGGGCAAGGCTTGGGCCGGGATTCGATCTTCGGTCTGGACGCTCTAAGTCTTGAAAAACGTTCGCATTCTTCGGAGAATGAAAAGCACGCTGCAAGACGAGAGAGGTCGCATTTTTGCGACTTCGGTCGCGCGCATGAGAAACGACTGATGAAAGCACCGCGCCCTCCTTTTTGGCTGACCACGCTCTCTCACCCGGCCGGAGTGGGGAGCGTTCTTCAGGAGGGCTGTGTGGTTGCGGACCAAGAGCGTATCGCGCTTCCACGCATTGCGTTTGTGGGCCGCTCAAACGTCGGCAAGAGCTCACTGATTAACGCACTTTTCGGACGCGACCTCGCTCGTGTGAGTAAGACGCCAGGGAAGACCAGTGCGATTCAGTTTTTTGCCTGGGAGAAAGAAGGCGTCGTTCTTGTGGACTTGCCGGGCTATGGGTTCGCGCGCGTCTCTGAGGAGGATCGTGTGGCTTGGCGCAAGCTCATGCAGGCGTACTTAAAAAAAGATCCCGAGCTTAAGCGTGTCTTTTTACTCGCGGATGCAAAAACTTCGCTACGCTCAATTGATGGAGATGCGTATTTTTTCCTCGAGAGTCTCGGAGTGTCGGTGACGTGGGTTCTTACGAAAACAGATTCTCTGAAGCGACAGGCCGACCGCGCCGAGCGCAAAAAAAACATCCGCACTGAGTTTCGGGAGCTCGGCATTCCTGAGCGCGTACTTGAGGGAGACGCCGTACTTTGGGTCTCCTCCAAGCACGGCGAGGGGATCGACGCGCTCACTGCACGGATCCGGGAGCTACGGTGAGGCGTAAGGAGGGTAACGGGTTGGTCACTGATCCAAAATCCGTAGTCATCGTAGCACCAAGCTCGGTCGTGCCACGCGTAGAGCTTCAGATGGGGGTCGAGCGCTTAAGGGCTGAGGGGTTTTCTGTGCGTCTGGATCCGCGGTGTAAGAAAAAGCATTTTCTCTTTGCTGGATCAGATCTTGAGCGCGCTCAGGCGATGATCGAAGCTGCGTGGGAGTCGCCGGAGCGGATTGTTTGGTGCGCGCGAGGCGGATACGGAGCTAATCACCTGCTTCCGTATCTGGAAAAAGCGACACAGGAGCGAGGAAAGCCTCCCCTAAAGACGCTCGTCGGATTTTCTGACATTACGCCGCTTCTGGAGTTTGCGCGTGCGCGTTGGGGGTGGAGCGCGATCCATGCTCCAGTACCCGCTTCGAAGTGGTTTACGCTCCAGTCGGCGCGGGAGTGGAAGGAGCTTCAAGGCGCGGTTTTGGGTCAGCGTATGTTGATCCAGTGGCAAGGTAAGTTCTTAGGCTCCTTGAGGCCTCAGGGAGAGATCACGGCAGAGATTTTAGGTGGAAATCTCGCAGTCTGGATGACTTTGCAGGGCACCCCGTGGGCACCAAAACTCGACGGGAAAATGCTTTTTTTAGAGGATCTGGCTGAGAGTCCAAGCCGCATTGATCGCATGATCATCCATTTGGAGCAAAGTGGGGGACTGCGCGGGGTGCGAGCGATATTGCTGGGTGAGTTTGCGGATTGTGTTGATCAGGCGCCGCTGTTTCTAAAGCAGCAGCCTCTTGCACGGCAGCGCGAAAAAAAACTTCTCTCGCCTCGCCCGCAAGATCGTGTTGCGGTCAGGAAAACCTATTCAATCCAAGCTGCACTCAAAGAGATCTTTGGATCGCTCTCAGATCGTCTTGGGGTGCCTGTGCTGGAAGGGCTTCCGATTGGACATGGGCGCAAAAACGCGCCGCTTGAGATTGGGGTTCCTTTTGTGCTTTCGCCCACAGGGGTGCTGCGACGCGTATAGCGTAGACAGGTTTATGCGATTCGTATAATCGTCGTAGTCAAGTTGTAGTGATGTGGCCCTTTGACGGAATTGGTAGACGTAGTGGATTCAAAATCCACCGCCCTCACGGGTGTCCGAGTTCGAGTCTCGGAGGGGCCACCATACTCGATAATCCTGCCGATCTTGGAACCGAGCAGAAAGCTCGTTTTCTGATTCCGTCAATGACGGATATCCATTTTCATTTTTTCTGCAACTCTTTGTGAAAAGTTTTTCATGCATTCCGGGGTGAACTGATCGGGGCAACTTTCCTCAAGAAAAGTCCACAAAGATTTCACACATTCCTGCGGGTTTTCTTTCGCCCCGCGATGGCAGACGCAACCTAGGTACTTCCCCCTCGCAATCGAAAGTTCCATTGAAAAACAAACGTTCTCCATCGAGCCATCTCTCTTGCGGCAGGGAACAACACTTGAAGTAAAGTTTTTTGGCCAAAGCAAAAGCATCTGGCCGTGAATCTTGCAGGAGTTCAGCTCTTTTAGATAATCCTCAACCGGACCCCGGTTTCCGAACAAGGCATCATAGTGATCTTCCATGAATTTCTTTAGCTGAGCGATTCTTGGAGCCCCATCAATCGCATCTTTTTCAAATTGGAGAAGTTGAGCGATTTTCGCCTCGTAGGTCGGAGCCTTGACCAAAACCTGATTCAGCCTGACGGCCGTGCTGGCACTACGGCTCCCGAATGCGCTGATCATCAGACCATTGATTTTGTTAGCTAGAGGGATGTCCCGATAATCGAGATTCACGCAAGTGCTCTGCGCACGCGTCAAAAACGAGACTCGGCGCTTGAGATCCTCTTCTCGCTCCCCCCTCACCTTGGAGTAGTCTGAAACACTTTCAATGCACGGCTTCGGATCAGCAAAGGTGGTAGTGCCTTCCCGGACTACAATCGTCTTTTCTATGACCTGAGAAATTTTCGGTTGATTGAGGCGGCGATATTCCTTGTCGTATTCAGCCTTCGGGTAGTGCTGAAGAATGTACGCGACACACTGCTTATCGGTACACTCGACAGACTTCTTCTTCTCAGTTCTACCGCTCACCCTGACATTGGGACATTTCTCAATCGTAGTCGCAGAGACGGAGGCGCTTTTCAGATCTTCTTTCGTGACGACTTGGTAGTCCACCTCCACGCCAAAGAGGAGACAGATCTTGGACGAGCACTGTGCCCTCGCACCCTGAAGTGCTTCGCTCTCATTGCTCCCCTGAGATTCACAATAAAAACCCCACTCCTCGGAGGACTTGAAGTCCTTGGAAAACCAACCCGGCCGATCATCGGCCAGCACAGGAGATCCCCACAGAGTGAGGAGGAAAATTATAAATCGCTCTGGTCCCATTGGTCTCGAATCAGGTTTTCCACCTTGTTGCGGATATCTTTTGAGGATGATTGACTCGCGCGGTTTGCGGTGAGGAGCATTTTTTTCATATCTCGTTCTGAGATTTCAATCAGGCTGAACACCTTCATGATCATCGACTCAGACCCATCGCTGGATGTGCGTACTACTTTTTCCCAGTAACGATTTTTGATATCAACATTCTTCAGTGAGACGCGGCTCACTTCTTTGATCAGAGATTTCAGGCTCTGATCCTCCATCGACAAGCCTGCTTCGCTGTTTTCAACGATCTTGGTCACGCTGGTTTCAACTTTGTTGGCGACTACACCCCGTGCCGAAGAATCAGACATTTTGAAAGCCGCTTGAATGCGGCTATCAGCAGGTACTTCAGCAACTCCGATAAACCGAATCTTTTCTCCCTGAGTGATCACATTTATGCTTTCGGTAGCCCATTCGGGACGGGATCCAAGCTCATCCATCCGACCTACGACCTGATCCGGACGATAGCTGTTTGTTTTAGGTGCCGAAGCACATCCTGACACAAGAACGAGCAGAATATAAAAAACCGCCGATTTCATGATTTCCCCCTAAGACAGTTAATGAGCTTGAAATCTAAATCTATCACCACGACCACATCAGTGACACGCGCCAAATCACTGACTAACAACCGAGGATTTCCGTAAGGGACCCTCACCGGATTTACCCGAGCAGGTCAGCGATCATCGCGGTACTTTTTAATCGTATTGATCAGGTCTGACTTAATCCGGTTGAGGCGCAACAGTGCCACCAATTCACCGCAATCGACGAATGTACGCGCATGCGATTCTTAGGTGGCTCACTCATGAACGGGGCTGAGGCCCCAAGAAAGTTCCTTTTTAGGAGTGCGACTCATCCAAGATCCCCAGACACCAACGGCGAGCTGAGTGCCCGCCTGTGTTGCGAGTAGTGGAGTGAGGATACTCCCGATTCCAAACCCTGTGGCTGAGGCAATCGCGCCTGAAACAATATTTGCTCCAAGCAAAAGGGCATCAAACGGGGTCACTAGTCTGGATCAGACTAAGGAGCGTTTGCAGTCACTTTGACACGACCGTAGTAGGTCGTGAGTGTGATGCAAAAGTCACCAGACTCATCCGCAAGTGTCGTGTAGATGCCCACGCCCTTCATGGCACCATCGACGGCGACGCGAACCTTTGCTGAAGCGATTTGCTCGGGCGTCCCAGTGACCGTGCCACAAAGCTCAGCCATTCTCGTGTTTTGATCAGGACGATGGAAGGAGCTGATTTTTACCGGTAGCTCAACAGCTTGGGCCGAAAGACCAACGAGCAGAGCAAGCGCAGAGAGTGTGTAGTGCATGGAGGAGAGAATAGCGCAGCACGGATCGAGAGTTCAAGGGCTCCGTGCTAGACTTAGGAATAATGTACCCCGTCTTGTTCACGATTGCAGGGTTTGAGGTTTACACCTACGGGGTGCTCTATGGGCTCGGGTTTTTTGTGGCATTGATGCTGCTGCGCGCTCACGGAAAAAAAGATGGCCTTGATCCTGATGATCTCACTGATCTTGTGGTCTGGATTTTTGTTGCAGGTTTTCTAGGTGCGCGCGGGATGTATGTGCTTACGAACCTGCCGCAGTTTCTCCAAGACCCTGTGAAAGTCTTTCGAGTCTGGGAGGGAGGTCTTGTATTTTACGGAGGCGCGATCCTCGGTCTCTGTGCTGCAATCTACTTTGTGCGCAGGCGTCAGATCCCGATGTGGAAGGCGGGGGACGCAGTCGTACCCGCGCTTGCTCTTGGCCACGCCATCGGGCGTCTGGGCTGTGCTGCGGCTGGCTGCTGCCACGGCAAACCGACAGACCTCCCGTGGGCAATGCGCTTTGACACAGAGAGTGTGGAGGTGGCGCTTCGGGGAGTGCCTCTGCATCCGACACAGTTTTACGAAAGCGCGGGTCTTTTAGTGCTTTTCTTTGGGCTCCTTTTCGTGCGAGAGCACCGAAAGTTTCCAGGTCAAGTTTCACTCACTTACTTTACGGCGTATCCGATTTTGCGAGCAGTAGTTGAAGAGTTTCGAGGAGATTCGATTCGCGGACATGTGCTCTGGCCGTGGTTAAGTTCGGGGCGAGTGCTCTCGATCCTTATGTTTTTGATTGCAGGAGTTGCCATGGTGAGACTGGCGCGTCGAAATGCGTAAGCTCGATCTTAAAGTTGCGCCCGAGTACGCTCAGATGCGCTTGGATCAGTTCTTGGCAGAGCTTCTGCCTGGGCTACTTTCGCGCGCGGTCTCAAAAGCGCAAGTTCGAAAACTCATTGTCGCAGGTGCTGTCTATCTCAATCGCAAACGTGTGCGGATCGCATCCAAAGAGCTGATCCCCGGAGCGCGGGTGGAAGTTTGGTGGGATGAGCGAAAGATTGAGGGGCAAGCGATGAGAGGCAGCCTGAAAACGTTTGATCTCACACCCGAGCATATTCTCTATCGGGACGAGTGGTTGATGATCATCTCAAAACCTGCGGGGATACCAACACAACCGACTCTCGATGAGGCACGCGTTAACGCGTTTGCTGAAGTGAAGCGCTTTTTGTCCCGTGAGAGCAAAGACGCATACGTTGGGCTCCACCATCGCCTGGATCGAGACACTTCAGGGCTGTTGATGTTTACCTTAAAAAAAGAAGTCAACGCAGCCGTAGCGGATCTCTTTCGGGATAAAAAAATCCAAAAAACCTATCTCGCGATTTGCGCAGTGGGGCGCGCTCGAGTTCCAGGAGAGAAGTTCTGCGTCAGAAACTACTTGGGTCCTTCGCAAACTCGCAAAGGCAAATCGATGCGCTATCAAAGCGTGCGCTCGGGGGGAGATGTGGCTGAGACGGATTTTGAGGTCCATGAGCTACTGCGAGACGCACTTCTAGTGCAAGCGCAGCCGCACACGGGCCGGACGCATCAGATTCGAGTGCATTTAAGCGAACTCGGGCATCCGATTCTAGGAGATCGGCTGTATGGCGAGGAGGTTTCAACCAGAGCCTCGCGCCTGATGTTGCACGCCGAGCGCTTGACTTTCTTGCACCCGATTTCTAAAACTCAATTGAGCGTTTACGCACCTTTGCCCGAGGATTTCAAACAATGTCTGGAGTCACTCCGGAAGTAGGATTTCTAAAACGACTCGCACAGGAAAGCGCACTTTTGCGCAGATTTTTGTGGAAGTACCGGCGCGCTGTCATCGGTGGCGTGATCGCACTTACTGGAGTGAATGTTCTGAGCATTCTTCCGCCTTTGATTCTAAAAACCGCAATCGATGGCCTCGTTCAAAACCCTAAGACCACGCAGCTAGGGCTTCTTGCGCTTGAGTTTATTGCCGTAAGTGTTGGTATGGCGATTGGTCGCTACTACTGGCGCGTGTTTCTTGTGTACTCAAGTCATCGCGCAAGCCGTGACCTCAGAGAAGAGCTTGCCTCTCACTTGCTTAGACTCTCGCCGAGCTTTTTTGATCGTATGCAGATTGGAGAGCTCATGGCTCTTCAAAACAGCGATGTCGAGGGGGTCCGACAAGGGCTTGGGCCGGGGTTGATTATTTTAGCGGATGCGCTTTTCTTTTTTTTGACAGTTCCTGTTGCCATGTGGATGTTGTCGCCTGAGCTCACGGTTTTAAGCTTTTTGCCGCTCCCGTTTGTGCCGTGGATTGTTTTGTACTGTGAGCGTCAGATCCATGCTCGATACATGAAAGTGCAAGAGCACTTTAGCGCGCTATCTGCACTAGCGCAGGAGATATTGTCTGGGATTCGAGTGGTCAAGGGGATGGCCAACGAGGATGCACAGCTTCGTCGATTTGCCGGAAGTGGAGCGAAGTTTCTTCGGCTCAACTCGCACCTTAACCGAGTGCAGTCCGCGTTTAGTCCGTCACTTGATTTTGTGTTGAGTCTTGGGATGCTCTCTCTGCTGTATTGGGGCGGGAGAGAGGTTTTATCCACCAACGTCAGTGTGGGGACGTTTGTCGCGTTTCAGCGCTATTTGCAGATGATGATATGGCCGGTCTCGGCCATTGGATTGGCAGTGACTCACTATCAGCGGGCGGTGGCGAGCTCTCTACGAATTGAAGAGATCACGCGAGAACGTTCCGAGGTAAAGGATATCCCCCACGCTCGATCGATGCCGAGCGCTCGAGGAGCGATTGAGTTTAAAAACCTGAGATTTTCGCGAGGAGAGCGCGATATTTTAAAAAACATTTCCCTAAAGATCGAGCCTGGAGAGCGAGTCGCGTTCATGGGACCGATTGGATCGGGCAAAAGCACATTGCTGAGTCTTCTACCAAAACTCTACCCTGTAGAGCGAGAATCGATTTTGATCGATGGACAGGATCTCTGTGGGATCCGGCTTGCGGATCTTAGGGCACAGATTGGATTTGTTGGTCAGGACCATTTTTTGTTTCATGCAAGCGTGCTTGAGAACTTGATGATCGGCTTTCGAGAGCGTTGTGAGGGCTTAGAGCAAGTCAAATCACTCGCGCAAGCCGTACAAATGGATCGTGAGATTGAAGCTCTACCACGTGGGTATGACACATTACTCGGAGAGCGCGGGGTCAATCTGTCGGGAGGTCAGAGACAGCGTCTTTCCATCGCACGCGCTCTTGCACGCTCTGCTCCAATCTTGATCCTCGATGACGCACTCTCGAGTGTCGATACAGTCACTGAAGAAGCGATTTTAAAAACTCTCACTCATCTCAAATCTCAGCCTACGGTTTTGATTGCAGCACATCGAATCAGCACGGCAAGACTTGCGGATCGGATTGTGATTTTGAGCGATGGTCAAATCTCGGCCATCGGCACGCATGCGGAGCTTCTTGATCTCGGCGAGCCTTACTACCTAAAAATTGTTCAAGAGCAAGCTCTAGACAAGCAGGAGGATGAAAGTCATGGCGCTACTCTCACTCCTCCCTGATCTCGAAGACAGGAACGACTCGGAGCACTTTGATCGCGGTGCCGCGCGCGAGCTACTTAAAAGAGTTGTACGTGTGCCTTGGGTATTGAGTGTTGCGTGTATCGCGGTTCTCACGTCGACTGCAGCGTTTTTGATTTCGCCAATTTTGCTTGGTCGATTTGTGGATCTTGTGCTCGTTGCTCGGCGTGAGGAGCTCCTCTTAGGTCTCGCACTTTCGGTTTTTGTAGTGGAGTGTTTGCGTGTTTTAAGCGTTTTCGTGCAGAACTATACGTTCTCAGAGCTCGGGCATCGGATGATGTTTGCACTGAGGCAGGAGGTGCTAGAGGCTTTGGAGCGGCTTCCTTTATCGATTTATGACCGCATTCCAGTTGGCAAGCTTGTGAACCGCGTCACTCAAGATGTGGCGGCGCTTTCTGAGCTATTTACATCGGGGTTCATCACTGTGGTGGTCAACTTATTGATGGTGGTCGGGATCTTAGTCGGACTTTGTGTTTTGGACTTAAAGCTTGGGCTCAGTGTGCTTGCTCTTATGCCCGTTGTGGTTTGGATCACCCTTGGGTTTACCTCGAGACTTAAGATTGCATATCGGCGCACACGTACGTTGCTCTCGGGACTTAACGCATATTTTGCCGAGACGTTTTTAGGGATCAAAGTCGTGCAGCTTTTTTCGCGCGAAGCGCAGAGAGCAAAAGAGTACGAGCTCCGTAACCACGCCTATACGGAGAGTCAGATTGCGACAGTGCATGTTTTTGCTATTTTAAGGCCTCTTCTGACTGTGGTGTCAGGAGTAGCGATGGCGAGTGTGATCTATTTTGGTGGCGATCGTGTGCGTGAGAGCGGGATTGCGCTTGGGACATGGGTTGCTTTTTTCTCTTATGTGACGATGCTTTTTGATCCTATCTTTCAGATCATCGATAAGTGGAATTCGTTTTTATCTGGCATGTCCTCTGCTGAGCGCGTCTTTTCGCTGTTGAAGTGGGAGCAGGAGCAGGGCTTGGGGGATCTAAAACAGCAGCCCCAGCGCTCTCCAGAGCCACTCCGTGGTGAGATCTGCTTTGAGCGCGTGAGTTTTGAGTATGTGCCGGGTCACCCGGTGTTGAGTGAGGTGAGTTTTAGGATTCAAGCGGGTGAGCGCGTAGGAGTTGTGGGTGCTACCGGATCAGGAAAAAGTACGCTCGTTGCACTTTTGCTCCGACTCTATGAGCCAGGGAGTGGGAGAATTCTTTTAGATGGAAAAGACCTGCGCTCTTACTCGAAGCGCGATTTACGCACTCGAATCGGCTGGATCCAGCAGGAAGCGTTTTTGTTTTCGGGCTCCTTGGAGGAGAACATCGCTCTCTGGCGCGAGGGCTCGGAGTTTAAGACCGAGGACTTGGGTGCCCTGCGTGGCCGAGAGCTCGGAGAGCGAGGCTTTAACCTCTCCACCGGTGAGCGTCAGTGGATTGCTTATCTAAGAGCGGAGTCCAAAGCTCCTGAGCTCTGGGTCCTCGATGAGGCAACAGCAAACGTCGACTCGCTGACAGAAGTGCGGATCCAAGAGCGCTTAAAGCAACAGGCTGTGGGTAAGACTTGGATTACAGTTGCACACCGATTGGCGTCGGTCTGCTCTGCCGATCGTATTTTGGTGCTGCATCAAGGAAAGCTCGTTGAAGAGGGAGCGCCCCAGGAACTTATTGGGCGCGATGGGGAGTTTGCGAGACTTTTGCAAAATGGCCGCAATAATTGAGTAAAGATTCAATCTTGTGCAAAACGCTGAAATTATTAGAGTATCGGACGACGCTCGGGTGCAGAGATCTGTAAGAAACGATCAGGGCCTCTCTCTCGGCTTTTCTGACGGCTTGACTGAGCGCTCTGCTCAATGGGTGAAGCTGGCTTCAGCTTGATAATGCGTCGACCGCGACACAGAGATAAAATCGACACATTTTCAGATCCCTTCCTTCTGGCTAGCCTCTTACGTGGTGACGTGACTAAAGGGACTAAGGGGGTTGAGGCGTGGCAAAGGGTCGTTCATTCTATCTTTTCAGTGCGGTGCTAGGTTTTTTCTTCGCGCAGGTCGCCCAGGCAGCGAGCATCACGTTTACCTCCCCGAGCTTATCTTTCATTAACCAATATAATTTTTCGGATCTGACCTTTGGAGGCAGTTGCTCCCCCAATTTTGGTCAAGTGCAGCTTTTTGTTGATAACTCTACCCAAGCCTCTTATCAAGCGCAGTGCTCCTCACAGGGTGCATGGAGCGTAAGTGTCAGTGTCTCACAGTGGAGCGAAGGCAATCACAGCGTACGCGCAATCATTGGTGACGCCGAAATCACGAGAAATTTCATTAAGGATACAATTTCTCCGACGCTTTTGATTCTTCAGCCCGTGGGTGTGCCGGTAATTTTTGACAATTTAAACGCACAAGTCTCTTTCTCGGGAATCTGCGGGCAAGTAGGTCAGAGCGTGCAGTTGACCGTTTTTCCGCAGGGCTCTTGTGGGAGCTCAGGATATACAGTCTCCACAAGCTGCCTACCGAGCCTCACTTGGAGTAGGGCTCTTAACTTCCAAAGTGCTTGTGATGGCGATATCCTCGTTCGGGTCTCGCACCAAGATAATGCGGGAAACCCCACTGTAGCAGATCGAGGTGTTTTTAAAGATACGCAGCCTGTAGACGTGACATTTGATGCCCCGGCCCTTGCAGTCATCAATCATCAGAATCAAGCACAAATCACTCTCGGTGGGACCTGTAACAAGAATAACAATTCTGTCATTGCAACGATCACTTCCAACAACATGAGCTACGAGGCCACCTGCCAAAACAACGCTTGGCAAATTGGCCCGATCACACTCACGGAGGTGCCCGATTCACCATCTGTCCAAATGAACGTCTATCACGTTTACTCAGTGAACCAGCAGGTGTTAGTTGCTGAGCGCTCAAGAACCTTTTTGAAAGACACCTCAGTCCCTAACGTTACGATCGATCCTATTGTCCCCGCGGTCATATCTCAGCAGACTCAAGGGGCAGTATTTTTTCAGGGTCAGTGCACAGTGGGAGATCTGCCGGTCCAGCTTCAAGTGAGCAGTGGTACTTCAGTGATTACGCGTATTGCAAACTGTGGCTCTAATGGGCGTTGGTTTACGCCCGCTGTAGATCTGAGTGCTCTTGCCGACGGTACGCTCATCATCACAACAACTCAGCTCGATCTCGCTCAAAACCTCGGACTCTATCAAGGGAGTGTGCATAAGGACTCGATCGCACCCACTCTTACGATCACAGCGCCTGCAACCAATCCGTTTTTCGTAAATCTCTCAAACTATCAGTCCGGGATCACTCTGAGTGGAGCGTGCTCGGAGAATGATGAAAACGTTGAGCTCTCGGGAGCAATCTCAGCATCAGCAAACTGCATTCAGGGAGTATGGGAAGTGACGACTTCTTTTGGAGGTGTGCCTGACTCTCAGGGTCTCCAGACTGTTTTACTTCAGCACTCTGATATCGCGGGCAATTTAAAGTCAATGGAGCTTTCCTTTAGAAAAGATACGATCGCCCCTGAGGTCGATTGGGTTACCCCGGCTGAGAGTTTTGTGGTCAATGCCGCAAATCAGTCTTCTGTTCCAATGTCAGGGACTTGTACGCCACAAGACGGTGCGGTGACGATACAGGCTGGAGCGCTTAGTGCTAACACCCCCTGCTCTAGCAGTGGCAGCTTTAGTACATCGATGAATCTTTCGAGCTTACCGCAGGGACAGATCACACTTGTTGCGCGACAGGCTGACTCTGCACAGAACCAATCCTTGGAGGCTCGAAGCATTACAAAAGATAGTGTTTTGCCTGCTCTAACGTTTAGTGCGCCTACGCAAAACCCGTTCATCGTCAACGCTGAGAACGTATCTGCAGTGACTCTTGCAGGTACGTGCTCTGAGCCCTCCCAGGCTGTGGCGATCTCTGGCGCAGTCACTGCGACAGCTAACTGCGCTGCAAACAACACTTGGTCTGTAACGACATCGTTTGCGAACGTTGCGGTAGGAGCAGGAACTGTTACGGCTTCCCACTCTGATAACGCTCAAAACAGTACGTCAGTGTCGCGCTCTTTTAGCGCGCAGTTTGCGCCAAGCACTGCGATCTCAAGTGTGCAGCAGCTGATGAACATCAGTCAAAACCTCGAGGGCTCCTACTACCTCACCCAGGATCTTGATTTCTCAGGAGTCACCAATCTGGACTTTGTCATCAGCGGCAATTTTGAAGGCACGATTGATGGACAGGGGTTTAAGATCAAAAACTTAAACACCAGAAAGAGCTTCATTAACTATGCTCTGGGCTCAACTCTTAAAAACATTACTTTTGTATCGCCTAAGTTTGGTTTAGGCAGTCAGGGCAAAGGATTAGTTGCGTTTGCTTTGCACCATCCATCAGGTCGCCAAACTCGTTTTGAAAACGTACACTTGATTGATGCTACGATTTACGGAAGCACAAGCTCTTCGAGTAACAATCCCTCGCTAAGCGGTGCAGGAGGTTTAGTTGGAATTGGGAGTCACCTTTTGATTCAAGGTTCAAGTGTAGACGTCACATTCACAACTGAAAGACCTGGCGTGGGTAACCTTGGGGGTTTGGTAGGGTATCTCGGTTTCTCTACTCCTACTCAGGCGGTGGACAATCGCATTGAAAATTCTCGGGTCAAAACCCGAGTGGTGTATCAGCCGAGCGAAATGTGGACCAGCACTAATACGATTCAGTTTGCCAACGTTGGGGGAGTAGTCGGTCTCGTTGACACGCCGGGTGGAAGTGATCAGAGTATCCGTACAAGTCTTATAAAAGTTGAGGCCGAGTTTGTATTTCGAAACCAGGTGCCCGAAACAACGTCATATCCTTACTCAAGTAATGGAGTAGCGGGCCTGATTGGTCTCTATTTGCCGCAGATATCTGCTCCTGGGAGCCGCAATCTTTTCATTGAGCAGTCTCACGCTATTTTAGATGTCGAAACTAATGCACCTGTGTCGGCTGGGTCTTTTGCGGGACTGTTTAATGAATCTGGGTCTGTTTCTTCGGAGACCGCTGAGAGAAAGAGAGAGATTAAAGACTCTTTTGCAAGTGGTCAAATAGCGTTTACGACCCCTCTATCAGCTGCGACACGCGTGGCGGGATTGGTCACAACGACTGACAGCGTTTTCGCCGCGGCTCAAATGCAGATGAGTTTTGATCGGTCGTACTCAAGTTTGGTGATTGAGGGAGATAGCGTCGGACCAGCAAGTAAGCAAAAACCTGTTTTTGCGAAATCTTTCGATTCTAGCATGTACTCGCTGCCTGTTTCGAACGGACTTTTCTACGATCTCACCGCAGTCCCTCAAACAATGTCGCAAGACTTGATCGCGCAGCCGCTCAGTAGCGCACAGATGAGAACTCCTGCTACTTGGATTAGTGCTGGGTACTCAAGTGACGTCTGGGAGATAGTAAATGGAGAGCTTCCAACATTGAAAGGAATTACAACTGAGTTTCCACCCGCCCCCCCTCCGGTTTGCGTCGCCGACATTAATGGAGACGGAAGCGTAGGAGCCGCGGATCTGGGAGCTATTTTGTCCGGGTTTGGATCAGCAGGTCCAACAGACCTTAATCAAGATGGGACCACCAACTCGGCAGATCTCGCTATCCTATTAAGTGCTTGGGGATCTTGCCCAGAGTAACTTGCGAACTGGGCTCATCAATGAGGGAGATTAGTTTCAGTCCACCAGTGCGCTGGTACCGCGATCGTACGGTCAATCTCAGTCTCGTTTGCAAAAAGCATCACAACGCGGTCCATACCGATCGCGATCCCTGAAGAAGGGGGCATGCCTTCTTCAAGAGCTTCCAAGAACTCCTCATCCAGCGGCGTTTTTGGAAACTCAGCTCCATAAACGCGCTCTCTTAGATCCATGTCTGCAGCAAACCTCGCGCGCTGCTCTGCGGGGTCAGTGAGCTCTTGAAACCCGTTACCTAGTTCCATCCCACCCAAATACAGCTCAAATCGTCGAGCCCAGAATCCGTCTCTCTCAGCAAGCGCAGCTTGGCTTGCAGGATAGCGCGTGACAAAAACGGCGCGATCAAACGGAAGCTTACGCTCCACTCGCTCAAGCCAGATGCGGTGATACAGATCATCCCAGGTGTCGGAGCTCGAAGGAGAGAGCCCAAGTCTTAAACACTCTTTGTGGAGATCCGTGCGCTCAAGATCCACGTCCGCGTGCTCCAAAAACAACTCGCGCACGGTGAGCCTTGGCCAGGGGGTAGCAACATTGAGTACACGGCCTTGATAGGGAATCTGCGTAGATCCGTAAATGCGCAGTGCGAGTGTCTCAAGCCAGCGCTCGACTTCGCGCATACATTGTTCTTCGCCTGCAAACGCGCGATAGAACTCGAGCATCGTAAACTCAGGTGAGTGTTGCGGGGAGCGCGGTTCATTGCGAAATGCGGATGCGATCTGGTAAATACGCGGCAGTCCGCCCACGAGCAGGCGTTTCATCGCAAACTCAGGAGATGTGGGGAGCGCGACCTCTGCGTTCACGCGGATCGGGCGGATGTGAGGTTCCATGCCTGGGCACGGAACCAGCGTAGGAGTGTGCACTTCAAGAAATTGCTCGGAGTCGAAATACGCGCGCGTCTCGCGCAGGACTTGCGCACGAATCTGAAGGGCGCGTCTACGCCGAACGTCTCCGATCCGCTCAGTCCACCTAAGACGCGCAGGATCTTTGGCGCTTCTCAGAACTCGCGCAGGACCAGTAGGAGGACAGATGACCAGATCTCCTAGTTTCACCCCCGCATCGGCAGGGAAAACGTGCTCCTGACCTTCTGTGTCGAGAAGCGTCCAAGAGTCAGAACTGATGCGAGTGCAGCGTCCGCGAAGTTCCATGGCGTTGTGGGGGGTCTACCTTAGGTGTAGTCTTTTGGGCAATGCTCACTCGCGATTGGCAAGAGCGTTTAAAACGCGCGCTCAGATTAGATCATCCGTATCTCCCGGGCCGAACCACAAAGCCTTTAGCCTACATCGAGAGCGGGAGCTCGCGCGGGGGTGTGCTACTTCCGTTTGCGGGCCGCGAGCCCCAGGTGCTTTTGACGTTGCGAAGTGAGACGGTCGAGACGCATCGGGGGCAGGTCGCGTTTCCTGGAGGGCGTTGGGATCCTGCGGATGGCGAGGATCTGGCGCGCACCGCATGTCGCGAGACTGAGGAAGAAGTTGGGATCCCTCCAGAGCGGGTACAGATTTTAGGGGCTCTCCCCACGCTTCAGACCGTGACTTCGGGATTCACCGTGCATCCGTTCGTCGGTGCGCTCGATGCTGAACCTACGCAGGTAGAGCTTCGCAATCAGGCGCACGAAATCGCACGCTCGTTTTGGATTCCGTGGAAGGAGCTCATGGAGCCCGAGCGTTTTGAGATCGAGAAGCTGCGCTTAGGGAACGTGCTCTTGCCGACGGCGGTGTTTCATTGGGACGGTCTTAGGATCTGGGGCGCGACCGGAGCGATGATCGCGAATCTGCGCGATCGCTTAAAACGGGTGGAAGCGGGCGAGTGAAAGCACGTCGCTTGCTCGAGATGGCTTTGTTGTTCTTGGGCGTTCCTGTGGCGCTGGATCTTTTGGGACCGCGTGTGCCGGTGATCGCGGTTCTCCCGGTGTTTGGATTTCTTGCGCTCGGGGTTCTTGCTCGTGTTCCTGGATTTGACTTGAAGCGCGAGCTTCGATTTCCGACCCGAGCGCAGTGGGGGATAGGACTGCGCGCGATCCTTCCGCGCTTTTTCTCCGTCACGGCGCTCTTTCTTTTGGCGCTATGGATCTTTGCACCCGATGCGCTCTGGGATTTTCCGCGCAACCACCGGGGCATCTGGCAGCTCTTGCTTCTGACTTATTTTCCTTTATCGGTCCTCCCGCAAACCCTTCTGTACCGATCCTTATTTGAGTGGCGCTACAAGACCGTTTTGGGTGCGGGTGTACGGCTCTGGGTGGGAGCGGCGCTCTTTGGTGCAGGGCACCTGATGTTCCATAACGCATGGGCGATCGGGCTCACGTTCTTGGGGGGGCTCGTCTTCACTCAAACCTACCGAAAGACCGGATCGATTTGGATCACCGCGCTCGAGCACGCGCTGTACGGATGGATGCTCTTTACGATCGGAATGGGGAAATTCATTACGCGCCTGCACCTGCTTCCCGAACTCGAAGCTTTGTTCTAGAGTCTTAGGTCTATGCGCAAACTCATTCTCGCTCTCTTTTTGATCTCCTCCGCCGCCCAGGCGCAACCGGTCTCCGCGATCGAGAAATCGACGACCGAATTTTGGAAGGGGAAAGCCCCGGACCGCACAGCGACATTAGGCGCGATGTTGGGGCTTGGGATTTACGACGGGAGCGCGGGGTTTCAAATCTCCCCGAATGCGGCTTTCAAAGTCGCGCACGAAGGTTGGCTCGAGGACATCAACGATCAGCTTTTGCTTGAACTCCAGATGGGGCCATTGTTTGTAAAGAGCTCGAGCGTCTTCACGTACAGCATCCACTTGCGCTGGGATTTCGAGCGCGACGTGAACTGGACGTTCTATCCGATCGGCGGTTTGGGTGGGTCGATTTCGAGTAAGACCCTGGGCTCGCAGTGGAGGCTCGCACCTCGATTCGGGCTGGGCGCGTTCTGGCGCTTCCACCCTAAGTTCCACGCGCGTTTTGAGGTCACGCATGACTTCATTGGGACGGGCGTTTCGGTCGAGCTCTAGGCCGTTCTAGGGCCATTTTTACGCTAATATATTGAAATAATGGATTATTATTTCGCATTACTGTTGCGGAATTACATTGTTATTCAGCAGTGGCGATGCCAAAATTCAAATTGGCATGAGTTACATCCGCCGCTTAATCCCACTGGACGAAGTCCTACGCTCAAAGAGCGTCTTTCTCTTAGGGCCGCGGCGCACAGGCAAATCGGCGCTCCTCCGCAATCAACTCAAATTTGATCAAACCTTTGACCTGCTGAAGTCAGACACCTTTCAATCGTTGTCGTTTCGCCCCGCGAGTCTTCGCGAGACTCTTCGGCCTCAGGACCGTGTCGTAGTGATTGATGAAATTCAAAAGCTTCCGAGCCTGATGGATGAGGTTCACAGTCTCATCGAAGAGAGAGGCATTCGGTTCGTGCTCACGGGGAGTAGTGCGCGCAAGCTCAAGCGCAGCCATACCTCGCTGATGGCTGGCCGTGCACGCCGCCTCACTCTGCATCCCTTTTGTTATCCTGAGGTCTCTGCTCAGTTTGACCTGAACAAAGTTCTTCATACGGGCGGGTTGCCGCCTATATTTCTCGCGCCTGACGCTGACTCCGCCTGGTCGGAACTTAAAGACTATGTGGGCGATTATCTCCGAGAGGAGATTCTGGCGGAGGCTCTCGTTCGAAAAATCGAAGCGTTTAGCCGATTTCTTCCCGTAGCTGCGCGCATGAACGGTGAGCTCCTCAACTTTGAAGCGGTCGCGAGTGATGCGCAAGTTCCGGCGCGTACGATTCGCGAGTATTTTTCAGTTTTGGAGGACACCCTCATTGGGAGAGCGATCGAGCCCATGCGTTTTAAGGGGGCGCGTTCGAGAAAAGCGATTGCGACTTCAAAGTTTTATTTTTTTGACTGCGGGGTGGTGAATGCTCTGCTCGGGAGATCTACGCTTTCGCCCCAAACCCCGGAGTATGGAAGCCTCTTTGAAACTTGGGTTTATCTCGAGATTTTGGCGTATTTGGACTACCGGAAGTCGAGCGAGGCCGAGCAAGTCCAGTTCTGGAGAAACCCGGGAGGCGAAGAAGTCGATTTCGTCATTCGGCGAGAAATCGGCATTGAAGTGAAAAGCACGCATACGATCACCGAGCGACATCTCAAGGGACTGGATGCGCTTCATTCGATTCAGCCGCTGAAGCTGAAGTGGATCGTCTGCCAAGAAGCCAGAGAGAAAAAAATAGGTGGAGTAGGCGTGCTTCCTTGGCGCGCATTTGTGGAAAAGTTATGGGCAGGCGAGCTCGGGTTTTGAGGTTAGGGGGTCAGAAGCCCGAGGAGCGATTGAAGCCGTTTTTTCCTCGAGTCTTTTTTCAGGATTTCCGCCTGAAGCAGGCGTTGGAGCGTTGAGTGTTGTGCCTCAGTGAGCGAATTCTTTTCGAGCCGGAGAAGCGCTTGGCAGTCCATCAGATCTGATTCGGTCATGCGTTGCATCTTGAGGCGCAAATAAAGGAAGGTATTCGGCCGAAGGATCCGCCCCTTTTTACCGCTTTGAAGAAGAACGAGTTCATTCAGGAAATCGGCTTGCTTCAGAAGAAAATATTCCGCGGCGCCATTGATGGCTTCGACGGGAAGGCCTAGGTCTTCCACGATTTTCATGAGCGCTAAGCTCTGGGATTGGCGGCGTTCCGAAGAAAGGCTGACGACATCGATGTCCACCGTCGCACGCACGTTGTGACCAAGCGCGGGAAGCAGCGTGCCTCCGAGTAGGACCCAGTCTCCTTCGAGGCGATCGGAGGCGAGTTCGAGGAATTTTCCGAGCAGCGCAGGAGTAAGTGGTTTCATAGATAAGTGCAGAGGACGCTTGAGGCGATCCTTTTGAGTTTCAGGTGGCGGCCGGAGAATTCTTTCGGCACGAAGCGCTCCAGGAGCCGGTGGCGTGTTTTCAGCGTTTGAAACGTCTCGGGGTAATCGAGGGCCAAGGCTAAGAGAAAGCTTTCGAAGGCTTCGCGCTCGCGCTCCTTCCCTTCGAGAGAGAGTGCAATCAAGGTTGGATCCAAGAGGGATTCAAGCCTAGCCCGACTTTGTGAAGGCGCGCTCGAACGCCGGGTCTCCTGACTGTGAGCCAGCAGGGGGACGCCAAGGCTCGCCCAGGCCTCCCAATCGATCGCGGGCGGTCGCAGCTCCGCTTGAAAGCGCAGAACGCGTCCTAACTTCTCGAGCGTGTCCCAAGACGGGTTGGACTTCCCACGCTCGAGTTGCTGGATGGTGGGGAGAGAGACACCGGAACGGGATGCGAGCTCAACCTGAGTCAGGCCAAGCAGAGTGCGGTGCCTGCGGATGCGTTCCTGGAGCTCCATCAAGGCTTAGTATAGCATGCTTATTATAATAGGTTAATCAGCTATAACTTATCGATACTACAAAACAAAAAAGCCCGGGGTTTCCCCCGGGCTTTCTCGTTTTGGACTTGAGGTCTAGATTACCAAGCGTAGGTCAGAGAGACGCTGGAGAACATACCTTGCCCGATGCCCAAGGAGACATCGTCAGCAGAGGTTTCAGCGGTTGCACCACCGGAGCCCATCACCCAGTCAATCGCAGCGCCGCCGGACTTGATCGTCGCGCCGATGCGTGCACTGGTGCTGTCAGCTTCAGTAACGCCGTTCTTCTGGTGAACGAGATTGTACTGAACACCAGCGCGGACTGCCATCCAGCTGTTCAGATCCACTTCGCCCGCTACGCTAATCGGAATCATCGAGGTGTTGTCCGTTGTGCCGGCTGCAATGAGGCTTCCCTTTTTGAAGTAGCCGAGATTGTACATGACCTTGCCATCGCCTGCCTTCATGTGGCGGCCAATACCAAAGCCGTAGGTGGTCTGCTTCGCTTCAGCAAGAGCACCCGTGTTTTCGTTCTTGTTGCCTTGCATGCGGACTGCAGCATAAGGGGTCCAGTCACCCATCTTGTACTTCAAGCCGAAGGTCATGTCAGAGAACGTGATGTCTTTCGTTGGGGTTGCTGTCTTGTTCTTTGCAGA
>JBILEK010000037.1:0-26657 GCA_044352155.1 Bdellovibrionia bacterium | reverse complement strand
TTTCCGTTCGTTAAAAGATCAGGTCATCCTCATCACAGGAGCGGCAAGGGGACTCGGCGCCGCGATGGCAGAGCGACTCGCACACGAAGGAGCCTCACTTGCGCTTAATGATCTTGATCTGGACGCTCTAAAGCCTCTCCAATCTCAGCTCGAGTCGCGGGGTGTTAAGGCCCTTTGTGTTCCCGGAAACGTCTCTGACTTCATCACGGCGCAATCGATCGCTCAGAGCGTCCACAAAACCTTTGGTCGCATCGATGGCCTTGTGAATAATGCCGGCATCACTCGTGATGCGATGCTGCACAAAATGACCGAAACCCAATGGGATGAGGTGATCGCCGTGAACCTGAAGGGAGTTTTTAATCTCACTCAGGCTGTTGCAAAAAAAATGATGGACCAAAAATCTGGTCGCATCGTGAACCTCGCCTCGATCGCGTGGCTAGGGAACATCGGTCAGACCAATTATGCCGCCTCCAAAGCCGGGGTGGTCGGCATGACTCGCACACTCGCGCTCGAACTCGCGCGTTCCGGTATTACCGTGAACGCGATTGCTCCCGGTCTTATCGATACGGAGATGACGCAGAAAATTCCGCCCGAAGTGCGCGAAAAGTTTATCCAGCAAGTGCCCTTGAAGCGGATGGGTAAGCCCGAGGAAGTCGCCGAGCTCACAACGTTCCTACTGAGCGATCGCGCGGCTTACATCTCAGGACAAGTCATCGGCATCGATGGCGCACTCAGCATCGGGTTCTAGGGCGTAGGAAACTCCGGTAAGTCGCGGCCGTCGATCTTGAGTGTCGTCCGTTGAACTTGTGTTTGACCCGAAACGTGCATCCCGCTCCGAAATCTGCAAAAGATTTCAAGAGGAGCAGTGGTCTCAGAGCCAAAGCTGAGGCCGCGGAAGTTCCGCGAAGTCTGCTTGCGATTTGGGCTCCACTCTCCTTTAAACTCAATCCCGTCGAGAGATACTTGTAGATACCTTCACGGATGGTGCTGCGAGCGCACCCTCAACTGCAGATGGATCAAGCTGATCTAAAGTTGGATCACGCGTTGAGCTCAGGACCCTGCTGACGGCGCAAGTAGGTCGGGATCTCGTACTCGTCGTCCGTCAGGTTCGTGACTCCCAGGCGTTGGGCAATCGCTCGCGCACGTGCAAGCTCAGACCCCTCAAGAGGAGTTGAGGTCGAAGGCGGCGCGATCGTTCCTACCGCATTTTTTGAAGGCTGTGCAGAGCTTGGCTTTGCAGGTACATCCGCACTCAAATCGAACTCACGATTTGCAGCGCGCATGATGATCTGCTGTGAGGATGCAGTCCCTGGTGCAGAGCTCGCCATACGCATCGCCTCGTTAGGAGCGGGAGGCGTGATGACTTTTGGCTCGTCAGCCGAGGCTACGACAGCGGGCGATGCTTCGATTTCTTGAAACGTGGGCGCGATCGGGGCGGGGGCCGCAACTGCAGCAGGGCGATCCGATACGGTTTGCAGGAGGTTTTGAGTTGCACTTTGAACTGCGATCGCTCCACCTAATCCCGTCGCAATCACAGTCACTTTGACCTGATCCTTCATGGCCTCGTCGATCACAGTGCCAAAGATAATCTCAGCATCTTCGTGCGCAGCCTCCATGATGAGAGTAGTCGCTTCGTTGACTTCATGGATCTTAAGGTTTGAAGAGCCAGTGATGTTGATAATAATCCCGGTTGCGCCGTCAATTGAAACATCCTCAAGCAGAGGAGATGAGATCGCACTGGTCGCTGCCTCAACTGCACGGTGCTCGCCTTCGCCGTATCCAATACCCATGAGTGCGAGACCTTTATTGCGCATGATGGTCTTCACGTCGGCGAAATCAGAGTTGATCAGACCCGTGTGATTAATCAGATCTGAGATCCCTTGAACAGCGTTCAAAAGGACTTCGTCAGCTTTCTTAAACGCATCGACGATCGAGAGAGTCGAGCCTGCAAGCGAGACTAAGCGCTGGTTCGGAATCACAATCAGTGAGTCGACGTTATGTCGTAGATCTTCGATTCCAGCGAGCGCGTGTTTCATGCGCTTACGGCCCTCGAACATGAAGGGCTTAGTGACTACGCCCACAGTAAGTGCACCGACTTCTTTCGCGATTTTAGCAAAGATTGGAGCGGCTCCAGTACCCGTTCCGCCCCCCATCCCTGCGGTGATAAAAACCATGTCAGATCCGGCAAGGATTTCCGAAATCTTTGAATAATCCTCAAGCGCAGCTTTGCGACCTACTTCAGGATTGGCGCCAGCACCCAAGCCCTTCGTAAGCTCGCCACCGATGGGGAGCTTGATCGTGGCCAAAGATGCATCGAGCGCCTGGCGATCGGTATTTGCGGTGATGAACTCAACACCCTGAAGTCCCATCCGAATCATGGTGTTAACCGCGTTGCATCCGCTCCCGCCTACACCGATGACTTTGATTTTAGCTCCCGAGCTACTGATCTGATCGAGTTCGAACATATACTTTCGTCTTCCTTCCGTAGAAAACCGGTTACTAGAACAAATCCTTAATCCAGCCCCGCATGGAGCCTCGGATCTTATCGTAAATATTTTTGTCGCGTATCGTAAACTTAGAGCGCGTCAAATTTTTTGCGCCATACTTCAGAAGTCCCACTCCCGTCGCGAACTTAGGAGATTGCACAACATCCCTTAATCCACCCACCTCTAGAGGTACTCCGCGTTTAACGGGCATTTCAAAAATAAACTCCGCAAGCTCAGGTAAGCCCTCCAGGAGTGAGCACCCTCCTGTGATCACGATCCCTCCTGAGAGAATATCTTGGTATCCGGATTTCATGATCTCGCGTTGAATGAGCATGAAAATCTCTTCAACTCTCGGCTCAATGATTTCTGCAAGTAGTCGGCGTGAGACGACTCTGGGTTTTCGACCACCTACTCCGGGCACCTCGATCGTTTCATCGGGTTTAACGAGCGAAGACAGAGCGCAGCCGTATTGAACCTTGATGAGCTCTGCTTCGTGCTGAGGAGTCCTTAGTCCTACTGCAACATCATTGGTGATGTGGTTTCCGCCGAGCGCAAGAACGCTTGTGTGGACCACAGCGCCTTCTCGAAAGATCGCAAGATCACTCGTACCGCCACCAATATCAATTAAAGCAACGCCAAGCTCTTTCTCGTCCTGAGCAAGGACTGCCTCACTCGAAGCGATGGGCTCCAAGCAAATTTCAGCAACATTCAAGCCTGCTTTATTCGCGCATTTGATGATGTTTTGAGCAGAGGATACCGCTCCCGTCACGATGTGCACTTTGCCTTCTAGACGTACGCCGCTCATTCCGATCGGATCACGAATCCCATCCTGATCATCCACAATGTACTCCTGAGGGATGATGTGAATGACTTCGCGGTCTAAAGGAATCGCTACCGCTTTTGCTGCGTCGATCACGCGCTGAACGTCGTTGGGTTGAATCTCTTTATCTTTTACTGCGACAACACCCGAAGAGTTAAACGACTTGATGTGTCCGCCTGCAATTCCAGTGTAAACAGAAGTGATCTCCACTCCCGCCATGAGCTCCGCCTCTTCGACAGCTTTGCCGATGCTTTCGACAGTGCTATCGATGTTGACGACAACACCTTTACGTAATCCATGCGAAGGGGCAGTGCCGATTCCGATAATATCAATCGTCGGACGCGGTCCAGACTCCACGACTTCGCCCACAATGCAGCAAATTTTTGTCGTGCCTATATCTAGTCCGACGACGATGTCCTTTTTGGACATAGAGAGAATCCCTCCTGTGGATCTCCGTTAAAGAAGCTTGGCTCTTTGCAAAATCGCAGAGGGCTCAGCGCGTCTAAATTTTATGAACGTCGAGCGGTTCTGACAACTATTTTTTTCCCATCGGCAAAAACGACCGCGCGAGCAGGGATTCCGCGCGCCGAAATAGTCTTAAGGACCCGCTCTAGGCGATGAAAATGTGACGCAGATCGAGTGTCAAACTCTTGACCGAGATCAATCGAAAGTCGTCGCACCCCCCCCCCTGCCTGGGGAAAGCTCACAACCGCTTCGAGAACCCCCTCCTCTTTCCAGAGGAGCTGGCTGATTTGGCAAAACACATTCAGCTTGGATCGCTTCCATGCCATGAGAAACTCTGCATTCTTTTGAAGTGCGGCTCGATCTTGGGGCTTTGCACCACTCAAGAGCGGCAAATCAGACGCGATCTCAAAATCAAACTCACCAAAAGTCTCGCCTGCTTCGTCCAAGTACGCGAGTGATCCCCCTGCCCACTGGACAACAGCAATCGGGTCTCGTGTTTGGACGCGAACTTGAATGCGAGTAGGAAACACCTTCTCTACTGTTACATCCCCAATCCACCGTTCCTTGAGCACACGCCTTCGAAGCTCACTCCCTGATAACTGAGAGAGTAGATCTTTACCTTTTTCAACTCCGAGGAGATCGACAACGCGCTGAGAGCTGATGGGATCCTTTGCTAAACTCGGTGCGCGATCAATTTGAACCCGCACATCCTCAACGATCCAGAGTTCTGAGCGCCATGCGAACGTCAAACCCACGACGGCTGCAATCACGACGCTTAGGGTTGTGGGAAAATAGATCCAGAATCCTCGTTTCATGCGTAGTTTGGCCAGTGTAGCATGAGCCCATGATCCTCTCTCAGCGAATTTTCTTCACTCTTTTGCCGTCACTCGTGATGACCTTGGGTTGCGCATCGACTTTAAACAAAAGCGCGCCTGCCGGAGATGTCCTTGTCGGGAGCCTCCGCGCACAGAGCAAGACGCTCAGTAACGGGCTAAAAATTTTGGTGGCCGAGGATCGAGCCTCTCCCACTTTCGCAATTCAAACTTGGTTTAATGTTGGATCGCGACATGAAAAACAGGGATACACCGGGCTTGCTCATCTTTTTGAGCACATGATGTTTAAAGGAACGAGCAACGTCCCGGGAGGTCAGTTTGATCGCAAGCTCGAGGAAGCGGGTGCCGACGGCGTTAACGCCATGACGTCACATGACTATACTGCCTATGTGCAAGAGCTCCCTCGGGCACAGCTCGATTTGATTCTCAGACTAGAAGCCGATCGCATGTCGAACCTCATTGTGGATCAAAAGACTTTCGAAACTGAACGTGAAGTCGTTCAGAACGAGCGCCGCGACCGAGTTGAAAACAATCCAGACGGCCTCCTCTGGCAAGAGCTCTTCGCACGTACTTACACCCAACATCCTTACGGATGGCCTGTGATCGGATTTCGCGAAGACCTTGAGCGGATGAACGCTCAGGATGCTAAAGCGTTTTACCGTAGTCATTATGTTCCTTCCAACGCAGTTCTTGTCGTCGTTGGAGACGTGAACGCAGAGGAGGTTTTTTCGCTCGCACAAAAACACTACGGAAGTATTGCTTCCGCAAAATCGGAGCGACACCCAATTCCTGCAGAGCCAGAGCAGACTAGCCCGCGTCGTAAAACTTTAGAGTTGCCGCAAAAAGTAGAGAAACTCCTCTTGGCCTACAAAGTGGGCGATATCCGCTCAGAAGACACTGCCGCTCTTGAAGTCCTGCAAGGAATTCTCACTGAAGGAAAAAGTAGCCGGCTCACTCGCTCACTCGTGAACTCGAGCATTGCGTCATCCGTTTCGAGCGGAAACTACCAAACGGTGGATCCATCGCTTTTTATGTTTAGTGTGAGCCTTCAGGTCGGCAAAAAAGCTGTTGTCGCTGAGACGATGATCTTACAAGAGCTCGAACGCTTGGGACGAGAGCTCGTCGGTCAAGAAGAGCTTCAGCGCGGAGTCAACCAAATGGACTACTCCTTTTACGAAGGACTCAGTTCCAATTCGAGTCGGGCTGCGTTTATAGGGCGTGCCGAAGTCAGTTTTGGTGATTTTCGCGAAGCACTAAGACTGCACCAGCGCATCCGGAGCGTGACCCCTGAGCAAGTCCGCGCAGTCGTACAAAAGTATTTTTCGCCTCAAAAACGAACCGTGATCGTCGGAGTGCCCAATGAATAAGATCATCATCTTACTCGCACTATGTGTTCCTACACTCGCTCGAGCACAAATCGAGGTGGCATTTGAGCGCGACGCATCTGTCCCGATTCTCTACCTCAACGTCGCAGTCAAAGCTGGCGCTGTCACAGATCCTTTGGGCAAGTCTGGAATCACTTAGTTTCTTGGGCGAGCAATGCTCCGCGGAACCACTGCTCGTAAAAAAGAACAAATTGATCTCGCTCTTGATCAAATCGGAGCAAAGCTCGAAGTTGAGACCCGAGCCGAAGCTCTGATTCTGCGCGGTGCTGTTTTGTCGTCACAAGCGGAGAGCTTTTTGGGCCTTCTGCTCGAAGTGGTGACTCGGCCAAGTTTTGCTCCTGCTGAGATTTTAAAACTCAAATCCGAGCTGATCTCAGAGCTTCAAGATGAGTTAAGCGATGATCGCTCTTTAGCTCGTGAACAATTTGAGCGCGCGCTGTTTGGTTCTCATCCTTACGGAAATCCCATTGGCGGGAGAGTCAAAGACATCGAGCGGATTTTTGCGCGCGATCTTCGAGGGCACTACGACCAATTGTTTCGATCGGATCGACTTTTGATTGTCGGCACTGGCGATTATGATCCTGAAAAACTTAAAGAGTGGGCAAAAAAGATTGAGAAAGCACGTCCCTCTCTGGGCCGCTCACTCTCTCCGCTCGGAGCACCCGAGAGTAAATCGTCCCGCTCGCTTGTTTTTGTCAGTAAGCCCTCTCGTCCTCAAGCGCAAATCTTTATGGGTCAAATCGGAGTGCGCATGGATCATCCTGACTTTTTTAAGCTCAACCTTGCGAACCATGCATTTGGAGGCGGCTCATTTCAAGCGCGCTTGATGCAAGAGTTACGCGTAAAGCGTGGATGGACTTACGGAGTGCAGAGCTACTTTCGGCAAGGGACTCGAGCAAGATCTTGGCAGATCGGATTTTCTTCGGCCTCAAAGGATGCGAGTTCAGCTTTAAGTCTCACACTCAAACTCGTGGGAGATCTTGTGGAGTCAGGTATTACGGATGAAGAGTTTATGTTTGCCCGACAAAGTCTGATCAATAATGCCGCGTTTAACTTTGATACTCCCAAAAAGCGCGTGGAAAACACATTGCTTGAGAAAACCTTAGGTCTTCCCGATGGTTTCATGAAAACACTTGGGGAGCGAACCTATGAGCTTGATCGTGAGTCAGTGAACGCTGCGATGAAGTCTTTTTTCAAGCCCGAGGCCCTGACGATCACTGTTCTTGGGGATGACAAAATTAAAAACGATGTCACCGTAGCCGCGGGTACCAAACGCGTGCGTTCTGTGAGTTACCTTGATCGATGACTCGCCCTACTCTTTAGGACGATAGTAAACCTCTTGAAATACGGCATCTTTTTTGACGCCCTTCCCCTGTATGAGGAAATTTTTTACTTCCTCGATCATAGCTCCGTTTCCGCAGAGGTAAAAATCAGTCTCTGCCCATGGAAACGTATCCCCTAATCTCTCTAAGTAGTGGGTGACTCGCCCTTTAAATCCACTCCAATTTGCTGATGGGCGGGAGAGGCACACTTTCCAATCTAACTGATCAAGCTCACTAAAGAGCTCATTGTAGAGAAGCTCAGTCTCATCCGTAGCCCCAAACAGACAGAGCGTCGACTGCGGCGCGCTCTCACGAAAGGCGTGGGACAGTGCCATGGAACGAAAAGGTGAAATCCCAGTTCCAGTCGCGATCCAACACACATGCCGATCAGCGCGGGTCTTATAGACAAACTCACCAAACGGAGCCTGCGCCTTAAAAGTATCTCCTGGATTGAGTTTTGATAAATAGCTCGTGCCTGGCCCTTCGGCAACTAAGCGCACGCAGAGATGAATTGGGCGCTCCTCAGGAGATGCTGCGATCGAGTAAGCACGTCGCAAATCTCGACCCTGAGGACCTGCTCCTGGAATCAGCACGCTAATGAACTGTCCTGGCTTAAACTCAAACGCAGGCTCTGTCTGAAAAACGAGATGAAAAACGGTCGGAGTTACAAACACGTTCGAAATCACGTTGCAGATCAAATCTTTAGGCTTTTGAGGGAGCGGCTTTTTGACTTCATTCATACAAAGCCACATCTACCTGATCAAGGCGAGACTGTCAGTTGGAAAGGCTTGCTATTTGGACTACTGACTTCTTCAGCCCAAGCACGTACCCGCCAGTAGTAGCTACTGGATTCTGGATTTTTCCAGAAAAACAGATTCTCCTTAAGCCCTTTCTCTGAGACCACAATGTTTTGGAATCCTGCGTCGCGCGCAATCTCGAGATCATAATGAGTTGCGAAATCTACTCTTCGCCAGGTAAACAGCACACGCCCGTCCTCTGACTCAAGCTCCGCCTGAGTGTATACTTTGCGATCTGAGGGACTGCTTAATGTGGGAGCCGGGAACGAGAACTTAAAAGAGCTCTTTTGAGAAATGAGCTCAACGCCGGAGCTCATCTTAGCTGAAATCTGATACGTCAAAGCTCCGATCTGAACTTTGTCCTCACTTGTGACAAAAGAGTCGCCCATCACCTCGACACTACGCTTGATCTTCGTGCTTTTTTCACTTTCAAAGAAATCGATCTTATACTTTGTCACGCCACTCACAGACTTCCATCGCAACGTGATGTCAAAGTTGCGAAGAGTTCGATCCGAGAGCGTATTGTTGCGTTTACTGAGCGGGACTCCTCCCACGAGGGGTTCAAGAAGTTCAATCTTACGACTCCCACTCGGAACGACGACAAACTCACTGAGCACACTCTCCGGAAACACTCGCTCATCTTCTTGGGTCTTTAGCTCGACTTGGTAAGTTCCAAACTCACGCAGTTCAACGCTTGCGCTTCCCTTGCCCTGAGAGAGAAGTGGTTTGTCTTTAAAAACTTCAACTTCCTCACCCGTTGCTCCCTTATAGAAAACTCGGATCTGCATATTGAGATCGGGCGGATCAACCTGATAGCTGATCGTTTGAGTGAGCGTTGGAGACTTTCCCTCTACGGAGAGTCGCAGCTGCTCGCCTAAGCGCGGAGCAAGAAGACGCATCATGGCCTTGCGCTTAGCTACAGTAGGCGTAGGCGTAGGCGTAGGCGTGGGCGTGGGCGTAGGTGTGGGCGTAGGCGAGAGGCGTGCGATGGGGGATGAGGAAACGCTTGGTGAAGCCACAGGAATGGGCATCGGCTTAAGCGGCGGTGGCGGAGGATCCACAATCACAATCGTCGTGGGCAGTGGAGAGGGCTTTGGCGGTACGAGCGTTCGAGGCTGCACGGTAGCCACAAGCGTCGGCGGAGGAGCGCTCGATGGTGCAGGAAGTGCGCTTGGTGCAGATGCGACTGGGAGTGCAACTTGTTTTTCGCGCGACCTTAAGATGATTTTACGTTGAGCAGTTTTAGCGCGTCCCGTGACTTCACCTGAGACCAGATCGACAATGCTATTTCGAGAAATGCCAGAAAGTGTGATCTGTGTTTCAAATACAAGCTTCACCATGGTCTTTGGTTTTAGTTCGATGGTGCTTCCATCCGAGAGATGAACTTGTGCTTCTACTTCGGGACCGGTCACCAGTGTGTCCATGTTGTAGAGCGCAGACCGAGAGGGAATCTCTACAAACGAGTTATCATCTCTCTTTTTGCGTCGAACGGTTCCTGACGTTTGGTTCTCTAAAACCCCCACCTGCTCTTCAGAGTCTGCAAACTGAGACCCAAAAACATACTGCTGGACATTAACGCCTGAAAAATACACGGCAGCAGAGGAAACAGAAATCCCTACCCCAAGGAGGACCATCATCCATTCAAGCGGCCGGAGACGGGTCTCCTTCATGCTTTAGGCATTCCCAAACGCCTGTGGGAGAATCTTTGCCACGGCGAGCGTCACATCGTCATCCAGCGGCTTGGAGCCGTTATGCTGCATAAAATCCGACATCAATGCGCTCACCACCTGCTCTGGACCGCCAGTGAGATTGGCTTCGATGAGTTTACGGGTTTTCTTTTTCCCGTACATCTCGCCTTCCGTATTTTTTCCTTCGATGATTCCATCAGTGTAGAGGACGAGCATGTCGTCTGGTCCAAACTTGCATTGAGCCTCTTCGTAAGGAGGGACATCAAGAGCCTCGCCCAACCGAGTGCCCGGAGCGATCAGGCTCTTGAGCTGATACTTTCCTTCCGCTCGCTGGTAGAGCCAGGGCGGGTTATGACCAGCACTTGCGTAAGTGATCACTCCTCGATCAAAATCAAAAACTCCAAGGAAAAAAGTCATCATGATCTTGCCGGTTGCGCCTTCATACACTGCGCGATTGGCGAACGAGAGCATTAATCCAGGAGACAGGGTCAAGTTTGGGTTTTGCTCGAAGAGCTTGTGCATTACAGAAAAACAGCTTCTTGCAGAGGCAGTGATCAGAGCACTTGGAATGCCGTGCCCCGTTGCGTCTGCAATAAAAATCGCCAGCCTGTTCCCGACCCAAAAATAGTTCCAAAAGTCGCCGCCACACTGAGAGGCCGAGGAGTAGCGACTCGAGATCATGACTCTTCGTTCATGGTAACGCGCAGGGGGGATCAGCGTTTGCTGCACTGTGGCCGCCACTGCGAGCTCACCCTCAAGCTTTACTTTCTCCATGCTCTCCTTGATGAGATCGTTGATCTTCTGTGACATCGTCGTAAACGATCCGCTCAAAGCGCCGATCTCGTCTTTTGAGCTCTCCTGAAGATCGATGTCAAACTTTCCGGCAGCGACCTCGCGAGTCGCCTGATACAAGCGCATGAGCGGGGCTGTCAGTGAGCGGGCGAAAAGAATCGCAAAAACAATCGCCGCTCCAATCGACATGAACGCAAGCAAAGCGAATTTCACAATCAGTGCTTGAGTCGCTTTCATTGCTTCGGCAAGAGGGATTCGAGCCAACACCACAACATTACCGAGTGGAAGCCTTTCAAAAGCTCCAATAAACGAATCGTCTCCGATCGAGTACTCGGTCGTTTGACTCTGAGGACCTGATAAGGCCGAAGCAAAAAGGGGTTCTCCCAACACACTTCTCTGCGAGAACATCGCTGCAGGATCTGTATCGTACAAAATCCAACCGCCAGGTGTCGCAATGGTCACGGCTGACGAAAACTCTCGGCCGAAGTCTTCAAGCGAGACTAGCCCAAATGCGATTGGAGTGCCGAGTTTGGACTTCAGACTTAAGTCGATGACTGCAATCCCAAGCAGCGGTACAGAGTCCACGGAAGAGTAGTTAAAAAACGCAAATCCGGCTTTATCGAGATCGAGAAAAAGTGACTTCACTAACTCGGGCTTGAGCTCCCATTGCTCGGGCTGTGGGACTTCGCCTTTTTTATTTGAGTTCACCCCAGAGATGATCGAGCGAAGCTGACCAGTCTCGCGATCAGCGACTCTCAGAGAGACTGCAAGAAGCTCGCTTTGGTTATCGAGGTTTGATTGAAACTGACCACGCTGCTGAGGCGTCAAATCTTTGGTGGGATCAGAGATCGATCCAAAAACAGTGCGGACGCCATCGAGAGAGCGCGCTGCGATATTTGTAAACTCACTCGCTCCAAGTCTGGCGACTGTAGATTGAGCTTGGTAGAGATAAGCCCGCTTGTCTTCCTGAAAAATATAAATTGTAGAAAAAGCGAGAAATCCGATCGAAATCAGCAAAAGTAAGACTACGATCAGAAGCAGCTTGTAACGGAGTGGAAACTTTACAAAGATTTTCTGCTGAGTTTGATGTTGCTCCACTTCGTTATTTTCACTAAAATTTACTTTAGATACAACAACTTGTTCTAACTCTTTTCGAAATCCTTGGGGTGACTATTTGTGCTGAACGTTGTCAAAGAACAAAAAGGAAATACGCTCATCGCCCGCTTGACGGGTTCCATTGAAGAGAGCGTCGACTTTAACAAGCTCATTGGAGTACCGAACAAAGATCAAGAGCTACTGGTCAACTGTAAGGGTGTACCGCGCATTAACTCCGTGGGCGTAAAAGCTTGGATTCAGTACTTCAAATCACTCCAAGATAAAGGATTGAAGTTCCGCTTTGAGGAGTGCAGCACTGCAATTGTCGAGCAGATCAACTTGATCTCAAACTTTACTTGTGGAGCGCCCGTAGACTCGATCTTTGTTCCTTTCTCGTGCGAGAACTGCAAAACCGAGCTCGTGGGTCTTTTTAAAGGGGATGCCCTAAAAAAAATCAATTTCAACGTCCCGGCGCTCAAATGCTCCAAATGCGGTGGTAAAGCACTATTCGACGATATTCCAGACGAGTTTTTTAGTTTCTTAATGAAGTAAAACGAGCTTCAAAAAACGACGTGAGCAAAAAGCTTCTCCTCATCTCCAGTCGACACGATGATCAGCTCTTTGCTGAGTCTTGCGCATTGACCGCGGGACTTGAGCTGATCATTGAGCCACACGCCAGAAACGCAGCTCAACTCCTGGCCAAAAGCGACGTGGCGAGTGTTTTTGCGGATGCGCCGGACTCCGGCACTGCGCGCGAGGTAGAGCAGGCGATTGCCGAAAGTGTCGGGCTTTATTCAGACAAGATTAGTGGCAACACGATGCACTGGATCGGCACCCCGGAGTTAACTGAAGTCAGCTTTCTTTATCAGAGTCCAATTTTTGGTAATATCATCTGCCGCAACTATCAGGATCCCGCCGTCGCAGGACGTCGCTACGGAATCGTCCTGCGCGCGGCCCAAACTGATAAAGCGTTCGGACTTGCTAACATCTTGCCACCTGGGACCAAAGTACAGGTGATCCGATTCAATCTCTCCACTCAAAAACAAGAGGGAGTTGAGGCGGTCAAAAACTTTTTGCTCGCGATCAAGTTCAAAACCCGAATGGCCGTTGTGATTGCCAATGCAGTCGATGAGCTCTTGATGAATGCGATCTTCGATGCCCCAGTCGATGCGGCTGGAAAGCCTGTCTACGCTCAAACCACACGCGATACGGAGCTTGAGTTACGCGGAAAGCACCAAGTCGAGTTACACGTGGGCTATGATGGCGAGTACATCGCGATCACCGCTGTTGATCTGTTTGGTAGCTTAGATAAAGCAAAGCTTTTTACTCACATCTCTAAACGCTATGCAGAAGAAGAGTACAAAGTCCGTGCATCGTATGCAGGCGCAGGAATTGGACTTGCCACAGTGTTTCGCTCAGGGGGAAGTTTTCTTTTCGTGAGTGAAGGCGGAGTGAAAACTGAAGTCACTGTTTTTTTTAAACGTACAGATAATTTTCGCGACTTTAAGGATCAGTTTCGTTTTATTTCCACACAGTTTTACTTCTGAGGTCTTTTTTGAAAATTATTCTCGCCTCTGGTTCTCCGCGTAGAAGAGACCTCCTTCAAGAGGTGGGCATCCATTTTTCAGTCGAGATCCCAGACATTGACGAGAGTCCGCACGAGCGAGAACACCCCAAAAAAATGGTTACACGACTGGCACGCGAGAAAGCGCTTGCGATTTTAAATCAACATCCTAATGACGATGTACTGATCATCGCAGCAGACACCACGGTGGTTGCTCCTGACGGAAAAACGAACTTAGGAAAACCTCAAGACGCTGAGGATGCATTTCGAATGCTGAGAACACTCTCAGGAAAGACTCATACGGTATTCACCGGCTATGCAATCGCATTTCAAAAAAAAGGCAAAAAACAAATCAAGTTCCGCACGGTCCAAACACGAGTGACTTTACGTAAGCTCTCTCAAAGTGTTTTACGTGACTATGTTGGTACTCAAGAGCCTATGGATAAAGCCGGATCATACGCTGCCCAAGGTAAAGGGATGGCGCTGATCACTGAGATCCGAGGCAGCTACTCAAACGTCGTGGGGCTGCCGATCTCGCATTTGGTCGAGGATCTCGAGCAGATCGCCGGAATTGAGGTTTTTAAATGAGTACGGTCCTTGAGAACTACCTCCGCATTAAAAATGAAGTCTCTAATTTTCCATCAGCAACGCTCATCGCCGTTTCTAAGGGGCAAGAGTTTGAAAAACTAGAAACCCTCTATCGGGCCGGGCATCGAGACTTTGGAGAGAACTATGCTCAAGAGCTCTGTGAGAAAGCTGAACGATTTCTCAGCGCAGGCGCTCGAGATGTGCGCTGGCATATGATTGGTCACGTGCAAACTAACAAACTTAAGCTCATCCTTCCTCACGTGAGCTGCATTCATACTCTTGATCGACCTAAACTTGCCTTTGAGCTCAGTCGGAAAATGAAGGATCACGGATTTTCAGGTCCACTTGAGGTATTCATTGAAGTGAACATCGACTCTGAGACCACTAAATCAGGGATTCGACCTCTCGATACCCAGGCACTGGCAAAGACCTGTGCAGGATTCCAGGAGCTTCAAGTTCTAGGGCTGATGTGCATCCCGACTCCTGGTCCGAGCGACGCATTTCGGAGACTTGCTGAGCTCGAACTTAACTGTCGCCCGCACACACAAGGCAAGCTTTCGATGGGTATGTCTGCAGACTATCTCGATGCACTGCGCGCGGGATCCACCCATGTCCGCGTAGGGAGTGCGATTTTTGGCGAGCGTGTTTAGCAAAAAACTGCTTAACATCGCTCGGCTTCTTCTATATTCAAATCGATGAGGCATCTGCCTTCAATGCGTTCCCGTAGCTCAGTTGGATAGAGTGTCAGCCTCCGAAGCTGAAGGTCGTGCGTTCGAATCGCGCCGGGAACGCCATTTTAAAAAAACTAATTAAGGTGGTTGGATGAAGCTTGTTGCCGATTTTGATGGAGTGATGACTAACCTCACGCACGAGGCAATACGCGTTCAGGAGTTGCTCGTAGAGATTTGGTCGGGAATCGAAACCGATCCTTCGATTCCAAAAGCCTGGTTTGAAAGCGCACGTCAGGCAGTCACCCAAAATCCTGAATCCTGGGGCTGGGAGATTCAAGGAAGGATCAGCGCTTATGCAGACGAAGATGCGTTTGTTCAAACTAATGCAATCGGCTCGTGGCTTGATGCAAAGAGCGCAAAAGATCCCTCTCTTCAGTCTGCACTCAAACGACTTCAGTCTCACGGGATTTCATCCTACAAGTCTCTCGCGCAGCAAGCGTATATTCGTATGACGGAAGAAGTGATGAGCTCAAGCCTCACTCCAATTGATTCAGAGACTCAGCCGGCACTTCAGAGGCTCACTTCTATGGGCGTTGAAGTGGTCATTACTTCAAACTCTGGGACAGATCGGATTCTTGATATTTTTCAGAAAGCAGGTATCCCAGCGGTCGCGCATCCAGATCGCAAACTCGGCTCCGTACGAGTGCGTGGAGACGCACGCAAATTTGAGCTCGCATCGACATCTCGTCGCATCCTCATGGGGAAGCGCGAAGTCGATATCGCGCGCCCCATCTACGAGCAAATTCTGTGTGAGGAGAGACCCAATGTCATCATCGGAGATGTGTTTTCTCTCGATCTTGCTCTCCCGTTTGAGCTCGCGAACTCAAAGCGAGAACTCTTTTCGGGCGGACTTGTGGCGCTGCTTCGTGAGCGCGACTACACTCCAACGTGGTCTCGTGAGCTCTGCCGCTCTCAATGGAGCAATGGGAGAGCGACCCTGAACTCTGTCACTGACTTGGGCCAGTTGCCTCAGTTTTTTGGCGCTGAGAGATAAACTTTTCATAAAACGCCTTCTCAAAGACTCGATAGGCTTTGTAGTTTTCAGCACCTTTCAAAAGTCCAGTAAGTCGCTCAACTCCGCTTCGCTCTACTTCCTGCATTCTGGACTTACCTTGATCTACGAACTGCGGAAGAATCCCCTCACGGATGGACAGTAAGTCCGTGACCAACAACGTCTCAGCAGAGGCAAAGTCTACGATCACTCGATCATCCAGCTCGAGTTTTTTCACAAAAAACCCATTAAGCTCAAGAACCCAAGCTTGAGAAACTTTCTCATCAAGTTTCATCTCAACGTAACCCTCAGTGAGCAAGACGTTCTCTGAAAAAGACTCCTTATACGTCTGATCTTGCGTGGGCTCGTACTTCACGCCTTTTTGCTTAATCTGATCGAGAAAAACTCCGCCATCTTCTTTGCTCGATGCAACCTTACGATCCACCACACTCCGTACCAGGGACGGCCACTGTGGAAACAGTGCCCAAACGAGGGCCACCGATGCTACTGCACCAAGTCTGAAACCTTGTTTTTTCCAAAAGTCTCGCGAACGCCTTGCGGCGTCCGCATTGATAGCTACCGTGGCACGATCATTGAGGACATCAAGGATCACGGGCGTGAGTCGATCTTCAAGGGGCTCTCCGCTCGGTTGAGATTGAATGCTCAACACTTGCCGTACAATTTCGCGAACCTGAAAGTCACGCCGCGACTTTTCAAGCCCGCGAGCCTCGGCGCGTAGTTCATCGATCTCGCGCTCAGCCTTTAACTTAAGTTCAGCAATCTCGAAATCCACTCTCTTAACATGCTCATGTCGCTCCTGCTCGAGCCGCTCAGCATGCTGCTTGCGCTCCAACTCGAAGGCGGTGCGCGCTTCAGCCTGCGAGCGATGAAAGTCCTGCTCGATTTTAGTTTTATGCATACTGAGCTCTTGCTCAAACTCAAGCTCCCGCTGTCTCACTCTGTCTTCTGCCTGATTCAGGATCAATGAGGCTTGGCTTTGAGCTTCGTCCTTTAGTCTCTCGTTGGCTTCTTGAATGACGAGTACTTCTTTCTGCTTTTCATGAAAAACCCGATCCTGCTCATCGATCGCACGACTGAGCTTTTCGAGCTGCGCTCGACGCTCGAGCAGAGATCGCTCGGAGTCCAAAATGTCGGCTTTGAGTTGTGCCAGTTTCTCCTCATTCGCCTCGATCTGTGCAAACAAATCACGAGCATGCTCTTCGATCTGCGTTTTTTTTGCTTCTCCTTCGGAGATCGCATTGGCCCACTCTTCTTGAATTTTTTCCTTTCGTGCATTTAAAATCTCGACATCTTTCTCAAGGACTGCTTTGCGAAGCTCAGTTTCCTCGCAGTGAATCTTGGCCTGAACCGTTCGTAACTTAAACTCAGCCTCAACGCTCTCAAGCTCTGCATGATGCTTTCGCTTAACCGCTTCAAGCTCTTTAAGATTGTTTTCCTCTACGATTTTTCGATGATTGAGCTCACCTTGGAGCTGACTGAGGGTGCTTTGGAGATCCGTAACTCTCTGCTCCAACGACTGCTCTTGAACCTTAAGGGCTTGGACCTCATGCTCGCTTGCATGAAGCTGTGCTCCAGATGCTCGAGTTTTATCTTCGATTTGCTCGAGTTGATCTTGCAGGCTCCTCAATTGGGCACGGGATTCATCAACTGCGGCTTCGACGCCATCTTTTTCCATTCGAAGAGCATCGATCTCTTTTCCGATTTGCTCTTGAACTAATTGAAGGGAAACCCGTTCGTTCTCAACCTTTTTTGACTCATGATCGAGAGTCTTTTTTAGCTCTTGAACTCTAGACTCGATCTCTTGACACTCCTCTTTTGCACGCGATGTGCGATCGGCCCAATCCCGGTACTCGTTTTTGCTCCGCTCAGTTGCAATTTGCTCTACGCGCTCTTCGCGTTGATGCGACTTGAACGCTTCAAGGTCGATCAGTTGCGATTTTGAAAAAGATCGAGATAGGCTAGTGCCAGGAGTGGCTTCCAACTTTAGAGGCGGAAGTGGGGGAGCAGAGACCGCGACCGTAGGCGCGCTGACAGCCATCCCCTCCTCGCGAGGATAGATCCGGATCTGGACGACCGGATCTCCTACCTCAATAAGGTCGCCAGGCCTGTAAGTGACTGTGGAGTTGGTTTCGATTCGCTTTGAGTTTAGATAGGTACCGTTTTGGGAGCCTAGATCTACAAGCTGGACGACATCAGCGAAAAGGCGGACTTGAAAATGTCTTCGCGAGACCGAACTTTCTGGGATCTGAACGTCTGCGATTTTGTCCCGGCCCACGAGAAAGACATCAGCACCTACTTCGATGCTTTGGGCCTTCCCGTCGATCACGAACTCGACACGGTGCTTGTTTTTTTTATGTTCGCTCGAGCTCAAAGCTAGCCCCCAAAAATATTCCCTCACTGCTCATCGGTACCCCAGAGCAAGAAGAAAAGTTTTTTTTGGGAAGTCAAAACTAAGCCGCTTGCGACTTATCTGATCCCGGCGCCTGCGGGGCTGACTGTGGATGAGTAGCGGAGCGTTGCGACTTTTTGTTCGAGAGTGCCGTAATCACTTTGTCGATCGACAACTCCGCGAGTGCCTCAACAGGATCTCGGTTCTCGTTGAAATCGGGAATCTCTTTTGGAAGGCGATTATTATCGCAACGGCTCCAGAGCCGAAACAGATTGCGCTCATAGCGCCCAACCATTTTTACAAAGGTACGCTCAGGAGACAAAAAGTTGTTATAGACAGTCATCAAAACCGACAAAAAGATCCCTACTGTCGACGCGCTCATCGAAAATGCGATCTTAGCCAAAAAAGTATCCATCACCATCTTCGTCGACTCAGGATTGCGCACATCCATCGCCCCAAGCTCTGGAAGCGCCTGCATCACTCCAAGAAACGTCCCAAAAATGCCGGCAACAATAAAGAGTCCTGGAATGATATTGAGGAAATCATTAAAAGGCCCCACCGGAATGACACCAAACACGCGATTAAAACACGGATTATTTGCAAAAACGGTTTTCACCAGCTCCTGCATCGGGGGGCGATTTCCGTCGTACTTGACAAACTTCAGCTCGCGGAGAGAGTCACGAACGAGATAAGCCATACCTTGCTGAATTAAAAAGATTCGATCGGACGGCTCCATGACATGATCGAGGCGCCGTCGTTTCATGATCGCTCGCATCTCAAACATCTCGTAGTAAGTTTTTTCGAGAATTTTTTTCACAAGAACAAAAAACGAGCGTGAACCGAGATGATCGTCGCGATCTAAGAACTGATTCACACGCTTCTCAAACTCAACTGCGAAAGTCTCGTTGCGCTTCACGGTGTAGTAAATCAAAGCCCGCAACGCCAGTGCGAGCGCAAACATCGTCAACATGATCGGCAAAATCAACGCTTTGGCGAGCATAATGAGCTGCAAAAAAAGCGGTTGCACGGTGTGGACGACTTGCGCAACTTCAGGTGCGTTTTCCATAGTTCCTAATCCTTCATGTTAAATTTCACGACAACTTTTTGAGCGCGCTTGCAGTTAAACTTTTTGCAAAATTCTTTCTCACTAATCCCTGATGGAATCTCTGCTGGGTTGCGTCCCTCAGGCAGATAGCCTTGTCCCACCACTTTCATCATTGGAACTAATCGTTTTTTCTCAGCCTCTGAGAGAGCGCCTTCTTTTAAGACGTGATTAAAGATGGCGTTCGCTCTACCGAAACTGAGCTTCAAATTGTAGTTAATCGCTTCTTTATCCTCGGGGCGCACACTGCGGGGGTTGACGTACTTTCCGCGATAGGTCGATGAGGCAAACCCGATGATTTCAACGTTGGCAACCTTTTCAGAAACCTTGGGGTCACTAAAGAGCGAGCGTGCGTAAATCGGGATAAACTTATCGAGAGTAGATTTCATTTTGGGCTTTAGAGTATCGCTACCCGAGTCAAAGTACTCTTCACCAAAGTCAAGAGTGACCATGCCTGTACCGGTGTCTACCGCGGCTTTTATGCCTGCACGTTCAAAATTTTTCGCGATTTGAGAAGCGAGGTTCTTTTTGGCGTTTGCGATTTGACGCGTGCGCATGAGATCACCTTCGAGATCAGCTTTCTCTTTCTGGAGTCCCGACACCGCGGCTTGAGCACGCGCTTTTGCAGCCTCAGCACCGGCGAGCCTCGTTTGAGCGCTCTCAAGTTGCCCTTCGGTTTGGCTAATTTTGTCTTGAAGGCCCGCGAGCTGACCCTCGAGCGCCTGTGCTTTCCGTTTCGCATCTGCTGCAAACTGGGCGATCTTTTGAGCGCGTGCTTGAGCTGACATCTTCACTTTTGCTAAGTTTGCATTAAAAGCAGCCTTTTCAGCAGCCATTTTTTGCTCGTGCGAGGAGCGCAGAGACTCCATTTCGCTGACGTACTTTTTCTTTGTATCCTCAAGCTGGTTGACGAGTTGTCCGACCTGCTGCTTTTTTTGAGCAATTTCTTGACCTGCCTGTGAGAGATCTTCTTGAGTCTGCGAAAGCTTGCTCTCCGTCTGCTTGAGATCCGCTTTGACGTCATCCAGCTGTGCTGAGACTTGTTCGTTGCGCTGCTCCAGAGCCTCGATACGCCTTGCGCTCTCGCTCCTTAGCTCGGCAACACGCTTTGAATAAGTGGCCTGACTCATCCGAGTGCGAGTGCGCTCTTGATTGAGCGCCTTGAGATTTGCTGCGAGCTCTGAGTTGACGCGCTCGATCTCCTCTTCGTTACGCTCGACTTGACTCTCCATGACTGCGACTTGTTGTTTTTTCTCTTCGATTGTTGCGTTTTTATCGACAATCACCCGATCTCGATGTCGAATTTGGGCCTTAGCTAAAACGTTTGTGTCGATGATGTTTCGAATGACTTGCTGATATTGATTAAGAGCAAACTCTTTTTCTTGATTCTCGCGTGCTTTTTTCATGAGGAGGTTTTTCTCGTCCTTGGCCTCTTCTTGCAGCAAGCTCAACTTATCCATAAGCTTTTTGTAGACTTCTTGCTCCTCATCTGAGGACTGCTTAAGCTGCTCGTCTTTTAAAGTTGTATAGACCTTGATCTGCTGCTCAAGGTCGGCTGCTCGCTTGGAGAGTTGCTTAAACTCTTGCTGCTGCTGAAAGCCCGCGCTTCCACTCCTCAAACTTGATGCCACAAACATCAACAGGAACACGATCGAGAGCATGAGAAATAAATCGGCATAGGAGGTCCAAAAAGAGTTGTGCTCGTCTTTTTGATGGTACTTGTCGTAGTCAAAGCTCACGCCCTGCTCTTCGGTAAGAAAGCCTTGATCATTAAGTCCAGGGAGCCACTCTGGGGCGAACCTAATCAGTTTATGCCGCGCGCCAATCGAGAACGCGTGTTAATCGATTGACGTATGGCACGTCGAATCCCGCCGAGCGGTATCAACCTCTTTCAACTCATCTATATCCTGATCCGCGAATACACTCAGAAAACCGGTCAAGCACCGCTCAATCTCTCGCTCGGCAACCCCGATGGTGTGCCGCCTCAGGATCTTCTGGATCTCCAAGCTCGTTTTTCGCGCGACCCAAGCTACGAGCTGCACACGTACGCTGAGGACAAGAGTCTCAATGCGTTTGTTGAGGGCATGGTGTTCGCTCATAGCGGGATGCGTCTGCAGGAGCACCCTCAGCTTCGGGCCACACCGATTGCGGGAATAAAAACGGCGACTGCACTTCTGCCTCTTGCCTGCGGGGTGCATCTGCCAGATCGCGAGCGACGAAAGAGTTTTCGCCTCGTTTCAAATCTGCCTGCTTACGATGTGATTGGAACCTGGTCGAGCTCCTATCTGGCAACCGATCGCATCGTGTGGCCCCTTCTTTCGCAAGACAATATGCGACTGAATCTTTCGCTTCTGAAAGAAAAAATTAAAGACGCACGCTGTGACAGACCGGACCTGATTTTTGTGATCCGTCCAGGTAACCCTGCTGCAGTGGGAGCAAACGAGCAGGACTGGAGGCAGCTCATTGAGTTTTGCTTAGAGCGCGGATCACGCTTAGTAAACGATGGAGCCTATGCAGGTCTTGTGGATTCAGCAAATCGCGACGCACACGTTCCACTTGCTCAAGTCGCCGCCAAGTACCCTGATCTAGAATGGGCTGAGCTCTACTCCGTCAGCAAGTCTTTCAATGATCCTGGCGCTCGCTTAGGAGTAATGTTTGGCTCCCAGGATTTGATTGATGACTATATTCTGATCAAGGGAAACACGGATTCCGGACCCGTACCCGCGGTGATGGCAGCTTATGGTGAGTTTTTCAAAAACGAAGAGCGCACTCGCGGAGCGCTTCGAGAGCTACAAACTACTTATCAGAGACGTCTGAGCTTTTTAGTGGAAGCGCTTGAAAGCACCGGGATGAAAAAAGCCTGCCTCACGGATGCGGGCTTTTTCACGCTCTGGAAGTGTCCTACACGTGTTTTTGGTAAAGATCTAAAATCGATTGCCAAAAACGAGGGGATCTCTCTTGCTGAAGCTGCAAATCGCACGATCATCCAAGAGGGCGGCATTGTCGGCGTGCATTTCACTGGACAAAATCCTGACGGATCTCCGGATCCACTTCTTCGATATGCAGTTTGTACTGACGTGCTGAGCTCAAAGTTTCAAGACGCTTTTCGATCCGCTTTGGAGCGGATGAAACCTGAGTACACATGAGCAAGCTCCCTTTACGGCTCCAGTTGTTTCCAATCGATTTGGCGTGGGCTGATCCGATCGAAAACACTGCGCGGATGGAACAAGCGCTCAGCGATCGACTCACAAAATCCTCCCTGCCATCAGAGGAGACGATCGCGATCTTTCCGGAAATGACACTCACCGGGTTCATGCTCGAGGGGGTCACGCCGCTTGCCAACGATGCGGAGCCTGTGCTGCGAGCACGCGCGCTCGCACGCAAGTACAAAACCGCCATGATCTTTGGGTACCCCGAAAAATCTGACTCTCATCACAAACCTTGGAATCGCTTGGAGCTTGTTGACGCTCACGGAAACACGCTCTGCGCTTATCGAAAAAAGCGACTCTTTACACGTGGATCGCCGTCCGAAAGTGATCTCTACTCTGTAGGTGAGCTTGAGGGTGTTACGGAATACCGCGGTTGGAAACTCGCGCTACGGATTTGTTTTGATTTACGCTTCGCAGAGCTTTTTGATCCTTTGCGAAAACAAGGGATCGATCTTGTCGTTCTTTCGGCGTGCTGGCTTGGCGGTCCCCACAAAGCTGAGCAGTTTCGAGTGCTCTCTGCCTCACGCGCAATTTCAGCGCAGTGCTATTTTGCAGCTCTCAATCGATCCGGATCCGATCCAAACGCTCAGTACGAAGGGGACGCCCATGTGTTCAGGCCGCAAGGAAGCCCCATGGAGCTTGATTTTGGTGCAACTTTGCTCGATCCGCGAGAGCTTACCGAAGCTCGGAAACTCAAATTAGACTGAAAAATCAAAGACTTTGACATCGGGCGCCACTTGTGAGAACGATTCTCATCATCAGCAGGTAAGGAACAAGACCGTGAGCCTCTGGGAGTTGAGAGAAAACGAATCTGCGAAAGTCGAGCGCCTTGAGTCAGGCATCGAACCTCGTCACCAAAACCGAATGCGAGAACTCGGGATACACCCGGGAGCTCAAGTCCGTTGCCTCAAGAGGATCCCCTTAGGAGGGCCCCCCGTGTTTGAAGTGGGAGGATGCGTTTTCTCGATTGCAAAGGATATCGCACGGCACGTCGTTGTGAAAAAGTCTCCATGAGTTCGCTTTTACTCATCGGCAATCCGAACTCAGGAAAAACTTTGCTGTTTAATCGCCTTACAGGACTGAGTCATAAGGTCGCAAACTTTCCTGGTGTGACTGTTCAAGTATCAAAAGCCAAGTCGGTCGATGACCCCGCTTGGATGATTTTTGATTTTCCAGGGATCTACTCCACACACGCTCTCACACGCGACGAAGAGATTGCCATCGATCAACTCACCGCCTCACTCAAAGAGCCCACACCAAGTTGCGTAGTGTGTGTTCTTGATTCGACTCGACTAGAAAGAAGCCTCTACTTTGGTATCCAGGCACTTGAACTTGCACGCAGTTATGGGAAGCCACTTGTTTTTGCTGCAAATATGCTGGATGAGCTCAACTCAAAAAAAGTCTCACTTCGGGCCCAAGCTTTGTCCGAGGCTCTGGGTGCCCCTGTTGTTTTGGTTTCAGCACGCACGGGCGAAGGGTTGAACGCCTTACGTAAAACTGTGGGAGTCGCCATTCAGTCGCCTGCAGTCGCTCGCGACGCACCTAAGCTTACCGTTGAACAAACCCTCGAGCGCGCGCATCAGCTTGCTCGGGAGCACGGCCCGAGCTCTGATATCTTGCTTCTCGCCCAAAACAAAATTGACCGCGTCGTACTTTCGTCTCTTGGGGGAGGGCTGATTTTCTTGGCGCTGATGGCGCTACTGTTTCAATCTATTTTCTCCTGGGCAACACCTCTTATGAATCTCATTGAAGTCGGAGTGGGCTCTCTTGGGGAGAGTGCCTCACGTCTACTTCCGGCTGGAATCGCTGCTGATTTTTTAAAAGATGCTGTTTTCGGGGGGTTTGGGTCTTTTCTGGTTTTTGTTCCGCAGATTTTTGTCCTGACACTTCTGATCGGATTTCTTGAAGACTCAGGCTATCTCGCGCGTGCCGCGGTTATTTGCCATCGTCCGCTGAGCCTCTTTGGTTTGTCAGGAAGAAGTTTTGTCCCGCTTCTCTCAGGTTTTGCATGTGCGATCCCGGCGCTCTATGCGGCGCGCACAATCGAGTCCCCTCGACGTAGACTGCTCACGGTCATTTCGATCCCTCTGATGACATGCTCAGCTCGTCTGCCCGTTTACGCTCTCTTGATCGCTACTTTGATTCCCGCTCATTCTTATCTCGGTGGATTAGTAGGACTTCAGGGACTGGTCTTGTTTGCGATTTATCTTTTTGGACTTTTCACCGCACTCCTCGTCTCGGCAGTTCTTTCCAAATCCACGCTCCGACGCGTGGAAGATGCGCCGTTTGTGCTTGAACTTCCTCCTTATCGGGTACCCGCACTAAAACCACTGATGCGAAACTCGTTCACACGCGCATGGGCATTTGTGCGTAATGCTGGGGCCGTAATTTTTACGGTCAATGTCGTTGTTTGGATTTTGGGCTATTTTCCAGGAGGCTCGGGGCATTTAGAGACCTCTTGGCTTGCACACCTTGGAAAGTGGATTGACCCCATCTTTCAACCCCTCGGTATGGACTGGAAGTTCGGAGTCGCTATTCTGGCTTCTTTTGTGGCACGTGAGGTTTTTGTAGGAACTCTAGGCACTCTTTTCGGAATTGAAAGCGCAAGTGAAAACGTCGAGAGCCTCGCTCATGCCTTGCGAAGCTCTGGACTCAGCTTAGCCTCAGGGCTATCGCTTTTAGTCTTTTACGCAATTGCTCTTCAGTGCGCCTCGACCCTTTCTGTGATGCGGCGAGAAACAGGGGGCTGGAAGATCCCTTTATATACTTTTGTAAGCTACAGTTTACTTGCATACACGCTTGCAGCGCTCACCTATCTGCTGACTAGAACACTTTCGGGATTCTCTCTTTAAAATTTGCTGGAATCAGTTACGCTACTGCGCATGGAAACTCGTGCGCTCTGCCTCACTGTATCCAACCAAAAAGGTGGCGTCGGCAAGACGACTACGACTCTAAACCTTGCTGCAGCTCTGGTCGAAAGCGGTAAACGCGTCCTGGTAGTAGATTCAGACCCACAAGCCAATCTTTCAAGCTACCTTGGGGTAGTCGATGGCGATTACAAGGGCGAAAAAATCCCAACCTTAGATGAGTTCTATCTAGCGAAATCTCATTCAAAAGCAAAAGACTGGATCACCTCCACTGATGAGGGTGTCGACCTGATCGCATCAGATCGCGGACTCGCGGGTGTCGAGTACTACTTGTTTTCCCGTCCTGATCGCGAACTCCTATTGAAAAACTTTTTGGAGTCTTTGCGCTCGATTTATGACTTTATTCTCATCGATACTCCACCAAGTCTGAACCTTCTCACTTTAAATGCGCTCGTCGCAAGCGATCGCGTGCTGATCCCGATTCAAGCCGAGTTTTTTTCCCTCGAGGGAATCGTAAAACTCCGCAAGACTCTTGATGACGTTCGAGAACGATGGAATTCAGAGCTTCAGATCTTAGGGATACTGCCTTCGCAAATCAGTTCGCGTCGCAAACTTACTTCACAGGTCATCGAACTTGTTGAGGCTGAGTTTTCAGGACTTGTACTTAAAACCTCAATCCGTGACTCTGTGGCTCTGGCCGAAGCTCCCGGGCATGCGCGCTCTGTACTTAAATACGAGCGCTCCGGAGGAAACGCGAGCGAAGACTTTCGAGCTCTTGCACGAGAGATCATCGCGAGATCACCACAATGACAGCCCGAGATCGAGTCGGACGTAATCCGTTTCAAAAAACGAGCTCTCAGGCCTCAAGTACTCGCATCGATCCGGTTACAGAGCGCGCCTCAAAAAAAACACGCTCCTCATCGCGTCCTAAGTCCCAAACAAGAAGAAAAAATACCTCCAAAAAAAATGAGCGAAATCTGGTTATCCTCATCCGCGAACTGCTTCTCGAGCTTTTGACAGAGCTCAAACGCGCCTTAAGGCAGCTGATCGCGCAAATAAGCCCATCTCACTTGGCGTAGAAAAACAAGAAAGCCTGACCTCCATTCAGAGATCAGGCTTTCTGTTTTTCGTTCGATTTACTGAGATCAGTTGCTCTCTTATCGATAACAGAGCTGATTTGAGCGTGCCTGCTGGTAGGCCTGTGATGAGGTGGGCATCGTTGAGATCACATTGCCTCTACGATCGATCACCTGATACACGCACACTCCTACTGCTGTCGTGTATTGCCGTACTGTGCAGCCCGATCCCCATCCGCCGCCGCCCGGATTGTAGGGATCATGAGGATAAGGATTAGGATATCCCCCGCTTCCACCATCGGTGCCTTGACATGCCTGGCGGATCCGTTCGGCCTCACCCGCGTTGTAGGTGCGACCGACCACGCGTGAGTACTGATCAAGCACCGTGTGGAGGATCAATCCGTTGTACTGATCACGCTTTCGCTCGATCGTGCAC
>JBILEK010000115.1:0-2728 GCA_044352155.1 Bdellovibrionia bacterium | reverse complement strand
TGCAGCGCCTCTGAGCAACGTCACGCACGCCTCGTTTGATCTTGGCAATGAAGCACGTGTCGTCGACCTGATCCACGCCTATCGGAACTTGGGTCACTTAGACGCGCACTTGGATCCGCTCTCACTTACAAAATCCGCTCATCCTTCTCTTGAGCTTCAAGCCTTCGGACTCTCGAGCGGTGATCTGGACAAAGTGTTTCAGGCTGGAAAATTCATAGGACTAGGAGCCGCAAAGCTTTCAGACATCCTGACGCGACTCAAGTCCACTTACTCCTCGACGATTGCAGTCGAGTTTTCGCACATCACGGATCGCCAGACGCGCGAGTGGCTCCAAGTGCGCATGGAGTCCACAGGCAACCGCGAAGCCTTGAGTGCACAGGACAAAAAGCATGTGCATCAGCGCTTGGTCGACGCAGAGACGTTTGAGCGCTTCTTACACACCCGTTACGTCGCGCAGAAACGCTTCTCACTCGAAGGCGGCGAAAGCCTCATTCCAGCACTTGATCGCGTCATTGAGGTTTCCGCTGAGCTTGGCTGCGAGCAGATCGTGCTCGGCATGGCGCATCGCGGACGCCTTAATGTGCTTGCGAATATTTTCGGAAAAAATCCTGAACTCATTTTTACCCAATTTGAAGAAGGTTTTGAGCCCGATGCATCTTTAGGCGAAGGGGACGTCAAGTACCACATGGGATGGTCAAGCGACTTACCTACGCGCTCGGGTAAGTCCGTTCATTTGTCCATGGCGTACAATCCCTCACACCTCGAGTTTGTGGGTGCAGTCGTCGAGGGCATGGCCCGCACCAAACAGCGACTTATCGGGGACCCAGGCCGTACTCGCGTCATGCCGATCGTGATTCATGGGGATGCGGCGTTTGCAGGACAAGGCGTCGTTTACGAGACACTCAACCTCGCGCAGCTGCCCGGATTTGCAACCGGTGGCACTTTCCACGTCGTGATCAATAACCAAGTCGGCTTTACGACCGGACCTGAAGACGCACGCTCGACCACTTACTCGACCGATCTCGCGCGAATGCTCGAAGTACCGATTTTTCACGTCAACGGGGATGACCCTGAAGCGTTTTACTGGGTTGCGAAACTTGCAGTCGAGTTTCGTCAGAAATTTCATAAAGACGTGATCGTAGATCTGATCTGCTATCGAAAGTATGGTCACAACGAAGGGGATGAGCCTGCATTCACTCAGCCCCTGATGTACAAGTCGATTAAGACGCATTCGTCTCCGCGCGAGCTCTACTCTGCGAAGCTGAAATCCGAGGGACTCCTCCCTGACGCCGAGCTCGACGAGCAAATTGCAAAAGTCATCGAGAAGCTCTCTGCTGCGCAGAGTAAGATGCGTGCAGAAAAGACGAAGCCCCTCTCCTCTGCGTTTGAGGGCGTATGGAAGGGACTACGAGTCGCAGACTCCCAAGACGTTCTGACTCACTGCTCCACCTCCGTTGCGCCCGAAAAGCTCACAAAGCTCGCCGAGCAAATCAACGTCATCCCTCAGAGTTTTAAACTGCACCCTAAACTGCAGCCGTTTTTTGAAGCGCGCTTAAAAGCCGTGCGCGAAGGCAAAAGCATCAACTGGGGCAACGGCGAGACGCTCGCCTACGCTTCGCTTTTGTCCGAGGGCTTTGCCGTTCGAATCACAGGCCAAGACGTGGGCCGAGGCACGTTCACGCACCGTCACGCGGTCGTGACCGACACCGAGTCCGGAGCGCGGTATGTACCGCTTGCCATGCTCGGATCTTTTGAAATTCATAACTCGCACTTATCGGAGACAGGGGTTTTAGGCTTTGAGTATGGCTCTTCGATCACGGATCCAAAACTCCTCACGATCTGGGAGGCACAGTTTGGTGATTTCGCCAACGGTGCTCAAGTGATCATTGATCAGTTTCTTGCAGCAGGTGAGATGAAATGGCGACGCTCCTCCGGACTCGTGCTCCTGCTTCCGCACGCGTACGAAGGTCAGGGCGCTGAGCACTCCAGCGCGCGTCTTGAGCGCTTTCTGCAGCTCTGCGCCAAGGGCAATATGATCGTTGCGAACCTGAGCACTCCAGCGCAGATCTTTCATGCCCTAAGACGCCAGATGCTCCGAGAGTTTCGTAAGCCGCTGGTGATCATGAGTCCAAAGAGTTTGCTCCGTCATCCTCAAGCTGTCTCGAGTTTGGATGAGTTCTCCAAAGTCGACTTCCGCGAAGTACTCGACGATCCCGAGAGCGATCCCTCAAAAGTCACCCGCGTTTTGCTTTGCTCAGGTAAAGTCTACTACGATCTTCGGGCCGCTCGAGGCGAGCGACGAGACGTAGCCATCGTGCGCGTAGAGCAGCTCTACCCCTGGCCCGCCGACGCAATCGAAGCGACACTCAAGCGCTACTCGTCTGCACGCGATTGGGTCTGGGTCCAAGAGGAGCCGCAGAACATGGGCGCGTGGACCTACGTTTTTTCACAGTGGAACGGGGCACTAGGAAAGGAGTGCGGTGGCACTCCGCTTGAGGCCCGCTTGCAAGGTAGAAACATTCGTTTTGTCGGACGCATCGCTTCCGCGGCTCCTGCAACCGGCTTCCATCACGTGCACGAGCACGAGCAAGAAGAACTCCTCTCGCGCGCCTTTGAGATGCGCTAAGCGTCAGATCAAGAACGCATTGATTTTGCGCTGATTTCTTGGTTCCATTTCCTTATGAAACAAGACGTCCTAGCCCCGAGCGTCGGCGAGAGCATTTCCGAA
>JBILEK010000114.1:0-2749 GCA_044352155.1 Bdellovibrionia bacterium | reverse complement strand
TCACATTTTTCTTTGCAATCGCAGCTGCCGTCGGACTTTTTGCATTTTTCAGCGCATTCTTTTCCGCAATTACAATCCATCGCCGATGCCAGAGGGGCACCCGAGAGTCCTAAACCCAAAGCAATGGCAGATACCGCGAGTAAGTTCTTGATCATGATTTTAGCAATCTCCTTCTTTGATAGATTACGGATAGAGTACGAAAAATGTGACCGTGTCACATTCTCTTTTTTTAACCGTATTCCAGGTGAGGGCGAAGATTACCAAGTGAAATCGACCGATGAGGAGTGCATGATCGCTTATCAAGCTGGCGATATTAAAGGGTTTAATGAGCTCTACGGGCGCTACTCGGGGCGCGTTTACGCCTATCTGCTGCAAAGAGTTAAATCCGCGGATCAGGCCAGTGATTTGCTGCAAGCTATTTTTTTAAAGCTCCATTTAACGCGAGCACGCTACTTAGCGCGTTACCCGTTTGTGGCATGGCTCTTTACGTTGTCGCGCTCAGTGTTTTTAGATCACCTACGCTCCTGTGCTGCGCGTGGGGTGCAGATTCCGTTTCAGCCTGGTGTGCATGATCCAGTACTTGAACCCCCGACACAGTCGGAGGCGTTGGACTTAAGTGCTTTGAATGCTGAGCAAAGAGAGATCGTGCGCCTGCGCTTTGAGGAGGACTTGGCGTTTGATGAAATTGCACGTCGCCTAGAGCTTTCGCCCGCAAATGCACGACAACGCCTCAGTCGAGCAATAAAGCGGTTACGTCTTTTTTTTACGGAGAGCGAGTCATGAAAAACGAGTGGAATGAGTTTAGCTCGATCGAGCCGATCACACCGCCTCATTGGGTCACGCGTGCAGTGGAGTTTCAAGTGCGATCTGAGCTCGAGGTCAGCTCTGTTCGGGTTGCGTTCAAGCTCATCGTGATCCAAGCGCTTTCGGGCGCTCTGACGTTGAGTTTTTGTCCGCAGTTTGGATTTGGTCCCTGGGGAGGGGGCGATGGGATCATGGGTTTGTTGATGCGCTACGGGCATCACGTTTGCGCGTTGGGTTGTGGAGCGGCTTTTTTTGTTTTGACCGCCTGGGTTGCGGTGCTCGTCTTGCGTCCAGTTGAGATGCTGACTGTGTATCGACGAAAACTCTTGTTTCTCCCAGCACTGGTGGGTTTTTACTTTTTTTTAGGGATGTTGGGTGGCTCAGCCGAGACCGATTTTCAATGGAATCTTCTCTGGAGCGTCAGTGCATTGACGACTCTCGCTCTTAGCTATGCGTGCGTAGCGCGTTTGCGCTTAGGGGCTGCGATATTGAGAGTATGACGTCTGTAGAGTCTCTGTTTGAGCGCCGATACTAGATCAGCGGGAGAGAGAGTAAGAAGATCATGCAGAGTCTCGAAAAAAAAGCCGAGCTTTTGAAGCAAGTGCTAGAGCTCTCTTCGGAAGAGCTCAAGCACGACTCGCTCAGCTGGGCTCAGTCTGAGCCTGAGATCTTCGGGTACGCCAAGTGTGTGAGAGCTTTTTTTTTGCAAGATCTCTCGCTTCTTGATGAGTGCGTGCTAGCGCTTGATCCTCAGTCATGCGCCCACTCACTTGCAAAGGCATTTGGCGGAATTTTGAGCTCTAAGCGCTTATACGCCGGGCTGGAAAGCATCAGAGCTCTACAAACCCATGATCCTACGTGGTCAGCTGAGAGAGATTATGTTCACGCCACTCTTTTAAGAGTTCAGGGTAACTATCCACTCGCAGCACTTACGTTTAGAAAAGCCTCGCAATCACTCGCAGACATCGGCGTCGAAAAAAAGTCTCTCAGAGCTTTAATTTGGGCATTTGATTGTGAGCTTAAGCTCGCGCAAGATCCACAAAGTTTGATGACGGATTATTTTTTCTCAGCGCGAAAACTCAAAAAACTCGGAGAGACGAAAGCGGCATCTATCGCGCTCAAGAGACTCTTAGGGGAGCTTGAGCTTGAAGGCGCGGATCTCCTAGAGCGAGAGTTAAGTCAGATGATCAGTCGCTCTGAGGTAGAGACTCCGCTTCATCTTCCTGACGGGATGAGTGATCTTGAGATCAAGCTCGTCCATGTCCTTGCAAAAGGAGCTTTGGATCGTATTGATCTCATCACTCAGATGTACCCTGATGAGCATGATTTTGAGGTCGCAGAGACACGACTTAAAGTGTTTCTTTCGCGCTTTAGAAAAAAGTATCCTGACTGGATTTTACGTGAGAACTCAAAGTACCACCTGAGTGCCCCATTGCTCACGCGATTACGCTCAGGAACCAAAAAAGTAGCCTAGCGCGCGCTAGTGGATGGTCTCAAGCGTGATGGTGAGCAGAGCGTTCTCCCCGGCGCGAGTGCGGACTTTTCCTGAGACGTCTCCCGGAGTGCGGGTCATCGCATCGCCGTCCTGATCGAGTCGGGCTGTGATCTCGAGCTCACCCTCAAGCTTATGACCTGCAATCATGACGTTGCTGTCGTTAAGAACAAAGCCTTGTGGAAACTGAAAAGAGGAAATCTTTTTTACAGCGATGGGAGGTCCCCCTTTGATCGAGCGGGCAGATAAGAAAAGTGCTCGCGGCGACTTCGGTAGTACGACGCGAGTGGAGGTCACGATTTTTCCACTCACTTCTCCTGCTTGAGCGGTGAGACAGAACCCTAAAAAAACAAATCCAACACCCATGTAAATACGCATTCAACGAATCCCCAATCCACCGAAACTCTACCAAAAAACCACGAGAACAAAAGCCTAAGTGTTAATACACTCAGT
>JBILEK010000035.1:0-27500 GCA_044352155.1 Bdellovibrionia bacterium | reverse complement strand
ACACTCAGAATCTGGACATTGGCGTTTCATTTCACGCCAACGATTCAATTCCTAAGCCTAAACAGAACCAAACTACAAAAACATCTCCACACTAAGGGGCCAGTTTGAAAAGCCCAAGCCATCCGCTTTGACTGAGCAACCAGCACACCCCCAACGCTTGAGCCCCTGCGAGAAGATCATCGGCGATCACACCAAACCCTGCGGCGCCAAGCGTTTGGGCGCGTTTTGACCAGCGATCGATTTGGCGAACGGGCGGAACTTTAAGAACATCAAAGATCCTAAAAGTCAGAAAACAAAGCCCCCACACATGAAGAGGTACGCTCTCAGTGCTCGATTGCATGAACATCGGTATGAACGCAGTCGTCACCGCCATGCCGAGAATCTCATCGATCACGACGGCAGGATGATCCTGAGTTTGCATGCGCTGACAAAAGTGTCCCGCAGCCCAGATCCCCAGGAGTAACAAGATCGCCCAAAACGTCCAATAACCGAGAGGCGAGAGCCTCGGCATGAGCAGCGCACAAAGCAGAAGTCCTGGAATCGAGCCCGCCGTACCTGGTGCAAAGGGAGAGAGACCAAACCCAGCACCGGTTGCAACAAAGAACGAAAGCCAATCACGTGGCCCGCGTAGACGCTCCCAGCGAATCTGTGCTCGAGAGCTCATGAGCGTACGCTCTCGGCGCGAAATCGCGCGAGGATCTCAGCCACACTTTCGATCTTCTGAACGCTCGCAACACTCCGGCCTGCCTGCCAGTAGTCTTGAGTTGACATGCCTTTTTGCATGGAGCGTTTGAGCTTCCAGAACGAAGCGATCTGAAAAAGTGTGCGCATGTGTTTTTTTGTGCGCCGATTCTGAAGCAGAAATCGGGCAAGAGGCCCAGCGCGCGTTCCGATCGACTGAACATAAGGGGTGTTGATCACCGCAAGCGGGATCCCTGTTACGCGTTCGGTAAGAACGATATCCGAAGCATTTGCTCGTACGATGGCCTCTTTGTACTCTTGGGGAGCTTTACACTCGCGAGTTGCGATAAATCGCGTGCCCATTTGGACGCCTGCAAAACCGAGCTTCAATGCGTAGGTAAAGTCAGAAGCGTCTCCGATCCCGCCTGCGCAGACGAGAGGTTTGCCGAGCGGTCCTAACTCCTCAATCATTTTTTCGGGAGTCTCTGAGCCCGCATGCCCGCCGGCGTTGCGATTCACGCAGATGAGGCCATCGACTCCTGCATCCAAAGCTTTTAAGGCCCATTTTTTTGAGACGACGTCATGGTAGACCACTCCACCATGCGCATGAACGAGATCGACCACCCAACGTGGATTTCCAAGTGCGGTGACAAAAAAACGCACACCATTTTCGAGCGCAATCTCAAGCCACTCGCGCATTCGCTTTTCGTAAACCTTTGAGGAAGTTTCAAGCAGTACGTTGAATCCGACAGGCCGATCCGTGAGTTCGCGGATTCGCGCAAGCCCGGTGCGAAAATCGTACTTATAAACGTAGACCAGAGTGAGAGGTTGTATCACACCAATCCCGCCCGCCGCACTTGCAGCGGCGACGAGCTCGGGGTTTGAGCACGGGTACATCGCGCCGCAAATAATAGGCAGCTCAATCCCGGTGGCTTCGGTTAAAGGTGTTTTTAAGTTCATTTTTTCGTGCTCGCTCGCCACTTTGCGCGCACTCGGCAAACGACGGTTTTTGAGGAGTCCGTAATACTCGCTTCAACGATGTAATCTTGGCTTTCGCTCGAAAGGACGCGGGGCGAGCGGCATTCGCATTCGAGGGTGCCACGCGCTTTTTTTAGGAACTCAACTTCAAATCCTGTCAAAATGGCGCGCATCCCTTTGGGTAGCCCTGTCATAAACGCAAGCCCCGAGGCGACTTCGCCCAAGTTCATTAGCGCTACCGCATGGATCGAGTTTAAGTGATTGCGTACTTTGCGTCGATCGGTGAGCTCCACTCGAGCGTAGCCGGGCTCAAGTGCCAAGACTTTCGCCCCAAGGGTGCCTGTGTAAGGCACCATGCGTCCTAAAAAGTGACTAAACAGAGTTTTTCCGGCTGGGAGACGATGGAGACGCTCCCACATTTCTAGAATCATGCTTCGCAGTATACCTGGCTTGAAGGGTATTGTAATCTTTCACAGACAACGATGAAGGAACGTATTGCACGGCTCCAAAAGCGGTATCGGTTTCGGTGGGAGTTTCTCGACGCAATCGTCGGGGGGAAGTCCCTCATCGACACACCGCTCGGTCCTTCGGGGTTCTCACTTCGAAACGGTGAGGACGCCGACGATCTCTTACACGCTTACGGCTATAATCTTGAAGATCCGATCGAGCGAGCTGAGGTGTTTGGGAACTTTCATGAGGCGCTCAACTTTATTCGTAAAAACTTTCTTCAGCCTGAGAATTCGGACGGACTGAAGCTTGAGATTCCACGCAAGATTCTTGAGTGCACGGATATCCGAGATCTATTGCTGATGGTTGGTTTTTCGTACCCAGGACAGCGGGCAGATGTTTTTGGGGCTCAGCTCCGAGACTGGGCGTGTAGCCTATTGAAAGTCATGCACGTGATTGCTCACTTAGATAAGGACATTAGGAGCTCTTATTTTTCCGAAATTCAGAAACAGATTCTAGATCGGTTTTATCGTTGCGTTCAGCGAGATGAGTTAGGTCAACTTTATTTAGGGACACGTGCCGACGACGCACTTCGCGTGGATCTGATGGGGTTTGAATCAAAGCCTAAAAAATCGCGTGACTCGATGTTGCTGAAACTCTTGCACAAACCCGAAAACGTAGCAGAAGAGCTCTTTGATCGCGTGGGGATCCGCTTCATCACTCGCTCGCGAGTGGATGCGCTCAGAGTGATTAAGTTCTTGATGGATGAGCATCTCATCATGCCCGCCAACATCAAGCCCAGCCGCTCGCGCAATACATTGCTTGAGCTCGATAGAGCGAGACGTGTGGCGACTCCGTTTTTAAGCGAGCTTGAGAAAGAGACGATCACTGAAGAGCAGTTCTTGATCGAGCTTGAGAGCGCTTTAAACATCCCAGCGCCTCAAGGAGCTGAGAACCCGCACACGAGCGAGTTTTATCGCTCGCTACAGTTCACAGCGCGACAGCTTGTTAAGCTCACCAATCCGCTCTACGACGATCTGAAGTCGCTCAAAACTGCTGCTCGCGGTACGCCAGATCTTGAAGAGAGTCTGCGACTGCGGATTGAGGCGCTCGATCTCAAGTATGTTCAGAAAGAAGTAAGGTTTTTTTATCCCTATGAAGTGCAGATCGTCGATCACGCGAGTCATGAAGAGAATCAAAAGGGGCGGAGCTCACACAGCGAGTACAAGCGCGCTCAAGTCCTCACCGCCATGAAACGCGTAATGGGAAGTCTCGCTTGAACGTCTGTGACGTAGCGCTCATCGGGACCGGACTCGCTCCGCTCGTCACAGCGCTGCACCTCATCTCGCAACATAAGAGTGTGGCTCTGCTCAATCCTGACTGGGACTTTTTTCAGGAGCATTCGGAGTTGCAGATGGACCCCCTTTGGCCTCTGGAGAGCGAGGGGGTGGATGCGCGACGGATTTATTCAAGTGCTCTGGAGAGAGCGGTAGAGACCTTAACACCCTCCTATCCTGGAGCGCTCCAAATTGTGAGTCCGACGATCAAGATCCAAGGATTTCGTGATCCCCTTGCGCCCCACTTACGAGCTCGAGATCGTCTGTGGGTACGCTCAGAGCGTGCACAAGCGGATGAAGTTCATCGCGCACGCTGGAGTCGTCTTGAAGAAATGTTCGTGCGTGCATCGGACGCGGGGTTTCATCCTCAGGAGGTTTCGGGGGCTCTTTTGGGGAAGCACTTTCCCGGAGTCTCAGGCTCGATGCGTGAGACGGTCGATGGGATTTTGCTTCCGCGCTTAGCCGACGTAGATGTGGAGCGCTACCGGATCGGTGTGATGGAGTACGTACTGGAGCGCGTGGGAGCGCAAGGATGGTTTCGCTCGGTTTCTGAGATGGAGCGCGATGTTCGTGGGCTTCGATTTTTTGCTCACGGTCGAACTCACACGCTCAGCGTGCGCGAGAGCGTTGCGCTGTTTTGGACTCCGCGACTTACGCCCTGGGTCCGAGGCGCGTTCGAGCAAGAGGGTCTGAAAAAGGCTCCAATTCAACCTCTCGGCGCTCGAGACTGGGAGGAGTGGTCATTAGTCTCGCGCTTACCGCTTGATCCGAGCTCAGTGGGAATCTTTGAAGACTTGATTGTTTGGTCCGACTTTGAGGGTCTACCCGAACGAGGCTCGGAGCGATTGAAAGTCATGCGTGCAGGCGATCGGATCTCTGCGTTTGATGCTCGCCGAGAGTCGCGCGACTGGGCCGGAGCACGCTCTTTTGAGTCACTCTCTCGTTTGTGCCAGGAGTTTATGGAGTGGGAGGGGTTCTCGGTGCGTGGCTTAAGGGCGCGCCGTGTTTTTGAATGGGGAGAGGCTCAGACGGTGACTCTCAAAAAACGAGGAGTGCCGCTGCACGTTGTTCCTCGTGCCGACGGTGCGATCGTCTCTCTCGTAGAGGAGTCTCGTCGACTTGCGGAGGATCTTCAATGAGTTTTGCGGTTCATGACTCGAGGTTTGATGTCGTGATCGTTGCGGGCCCCCGAGTAATGCTTTGGCCTTCGATCGGTGTGCGTATGCTGTCAGCGTTTTGTACGGAGATGGGTCTCAGCGTCGGACTGTTTGGAGGATCTTCGATTTCGGTGCGTGGCGTGATCCCAAGTTCGGGCACGGGAGGGGTTGTGCTTGCCGAAGATGCGCAAAAGCGAATTCATCGGATCCAAGCGCGTGCTGTCGTTCGCCTGAGTGCGCCTGTGGTTTATCCGAAACCCTTTCCCGGTTGGCGCTCAGACGGTCTAGTGCCTCACAGCACCGCTACGGTACTCTACAATGAGAGCATCGCGAGCTGGTTTCCGACGGTTGCAATCTTAGGGACGGGTAATGCGGCATTAAGGTTTGGATCAAAGCTTCTCGAAGAAGAGCTCACGCGCGAAGTGATTGCAATCGAGTCCTCTCCCGAGCTCTGGGGGCAGAAAAGATTTTCGGCGTGGGAAGTGGAGTGGCGGCGTTTTCAGATGCTCGGAGGAAAGCCGATCGAAGCCCAGCCGCTTTCACTGATCAAAAAGGCGCCGCTTTTGTGGGAGTTTAAGGTCCAAGATTCACAAGGGGTGCGTATTTTAGATGTCGCGCGCGTTGTCTCGTTTGGACCTTTTGTGGATCTACCCGGGTTACGAGAGCATCCTCCAGGCTCAGCTCTGTATGAGTTTGATCAAACCGCAGGCCACTCACGGGCTCAAAACGTCGAAGGATGGGAGCGCGAAGAAGCGCGTGCGCGTTGGTTGGGTGTCTCCATTGTGCGCGCTTTGGTTGCTGATTTAGGTGAGCGACGAGAACAGTTCGAAAAACAGCAACGTCGTGCACGACAGGAGCTCCGCTCTTTTCAGCTCCATCGGGAGCATCCCTTTGTTCAGAAGTTTCAGGGAAAATGGACCGAAACCCAGAGTCTTCGTGAGATCCGAAGTTTTCCAGGTCAGCCCAAGATTTTGCATCGCAAGCAGCCCATCGCTGCGATCGAGTGCTTTGAGGACATCGGCTGTGATCATTGTCAAAAAGTTTGCCCCACTCAAGCGATTGATCTCTCGGTGCGCGCGGCTCACTCTGAGCGTGCGATGCTCAACGAGTCAGCCTGCACGGCTTGCGGACTTTGCCTGATGGCTTGTCCAAGTCAGGCGACGGTGCTGGTTCAGGAGCGAGATAGCCACTCACTCTCGGAGCTAACGCTGTCTTGGCGTGGGAAACGCAAATTCAAAGTCGGCGATCTCGCAACGGTCTTCAATCGTCGCGGCGAGGCGCTCTCCAATGTTCGTGTGATTGACTTGCCCCGAGTCGAGCAAGTGAACGCTCAGGTCGTGGACGTGCAGTTGGTTCGACTGGCTGTGCCCGCGCATTTAGTTTGGGAGGCTCGCGGTCTACGGCGACCTAAAAAGAGTCAAACCGAGGATGAGTCGTTTGTCTCCTCACAGCTCTCGTCAAGTCGACAGGGGGAGCGCGTGGAGATCTTGCTGGATGGGGAGAAACGATTGGTGCGAGATGATCTTTCGCTCTCGGTTGCGCTTTTTGAGATTGGCCGTAGTCGGCCTGAGGATAACTTGCTGTGCTCCGATGGCTCGTGTCGACTTTGTGCGGTGATGGTGGACGGGGTGAAAAAGCTTGCTTGCCAAACTCGGATCCATCGGGGAATGAGCATTCGTCTGACGACGGATGCGAGCTCTGAGACCTACCTTTGCCCGTGTCTTAAGATTACGCGCGACGAAGTGATTGAGCGCCTACAGGCAGGACATCATCACTCGCCGGAGTCCTTGCTTGCTGCAACGCATGTGGGCGAGGGTAAGTGCCACGGAATGATCTGTCGTGGAGCGTTTCGAAGACTCCTGATGGAGCAAGGCGTGGATGCTCAGGGATGGGTGGACTGGCGTTTTCCTTGGTTTGAGTGGGTGCTGGGCGGCTGAAGGAATCTCTCAATTTTCAGGTTCACAAGCTCTGGTAAGTCCAGTTGAGTGCAGTGACTTCCATGCTCAATCGCCTCAAAGCGAGCGCCCGGGATGAGCTGAGCGATGAGTTGCTGCTCTTCAATCGGAGTGATCAGATCGCGCTCCCCTCCGATGACAAGTGTCGGAACCTTCAGAGTGTGGAGCCACGGAGTTGCATCATATGTTTGATAAGTGTCGACCACGTTAAAAAACATCGCAGGATCAAGCTCGCTAATCCTGCGCACGTAAAGATCGATGTCTTTCGGGTCAGCGAGCATCGTGTTGAATCCGTATTGTCCGATCAAAAAACGAGTGACCGGACTTTTTGCATTGTACAACCAGACTTTACGCATCAGGTCTGGCGAGAGTTTGTAGATTCGATGCGCAAAGTCGACCGCAGATTGAATAGCGTTCACTCGAAGCATGGTTTCAAACGGACGGCGCGAGGTTCCGTTGGCAAGGACGAGGGCTGAGACTTTTTCAGGAGCAAGGCGTGCGATCTCAAGCACAATGTTCACGCCCATGCTGTGACCTAAGAACACGGCGGGCGGAAGCTGGAGCTCCTCCGTAAGCTCGATTACGTCGCGCGCAATCCGGGTCAGTGAGAGCGAGCTTAAATCTTCGGGCAGCTCCGAGTAATGATGTCCTCGATAGTCCATCCAGATTGCGCGATGGGTTTGTTTGAAGTGATCGAACTGATACTTCCAGTGAAGGTTAGAGCAAACAAGTCCATAGCAGAACACCAGAGGCGCTCCCTCTCCTTCGACGTGATAGAAGAGGCGCACGTTGTCGGAGGACTTAAAGTATCCGTTTACTTTGGGGAGCGCGCTCATTTTGAACCAAAGATACTCTCACAAAGAGACTGAAACGTCTTTTTCGTCTTTTCATCCGCTCGTCGATAGCGCTCGTAGAGCGAAGCAAAAAACTCTCGCTCCTCGCCCTGAAACGAAACAGCCAGTGCTTCAGAGTTTTGCTGCGCGGATTCGCGTCCGAGCTTTCCGGAGAGTTTTTGTACATACTCGCGCTCCAAAACCTGCAGAAGCTCGGTCTCGCTTACCGAAAGTGCTCGAGCGAGGGTCGCGATGTGGCTGGGAGGTAGCGGGGTCACGCCGCGCTCAATGTTGCTGATGAACTGAGTGGTCACGGCAGGCTGAAAGAGCTGCCCTAACGCCTTTTGGGAGAGTCCTAGGCTCTCGCGGCGGTCGCGAATGTACGCTCCCACGAGTTTCGGTCGCTTTGGAGGGGGCGAGCCTTGGTCAATCATGCCAGTAGAATAATGCAATGCGTCTAATTTGTCAACTCAAACAGTTAAGACACAGGGGGGCACATTGCGCATCGCATTATCTCTGGTAAACTGGAGCACAGACCGGGCGGGTAGGAGGTGGAGAGAGATAGGGGTCTATGGCGAGAAAAATCGGAGAGCTTTTTACGGAGCGGGGTCTCCTGACGGAGGGGCAAGTGCGCTGCGTACTGGAGCATACGCAAAAAACCAAAAGTCGGTTCGGCGAGAGCGTGCTTGAGTTAGGGTACTTGAGCGCTCGAGATCTAAAGATGCTGCTTGGAGAGTCCCGAGAGTTTGATTTTTTGTACGTCGAGCTCTCGGATGTTTCTGAAAAGACGCGAAATCTTTTCCCCCAGGCTTTCTTGATTGAGCATGGGGTTTTGCCGCTAGGATTTGATCGCAAGAGTGGGGTGTTTGGATCCTCACAAGTCCTTCGTGTCGGGATGACTCAACCTCAGAATCTGCGCGCTCGACTTGCGATCGAGCAAGCGGCGCGCGAGTTACTTGGGGAAAAATATGGAGGGATTAAATTTTTTCTGATTCTTAGCGCTCACTTTGAATCTATTTTTAGAGTGAAGTACGGAGCCTCTCCTGTTGAAGCTGCGACGCTCACGCGTGTAGTGGGTGAGCGTACGACATCTGTGCCCATGTTCAAAGACGATGAGGGATGTCAGATGATGCATTTGATGTATCGCGAGACTCTCACGCCGCCCGAGGGCATAGCGGGGCTTAAGTCTCCATCGCACGCCGAAACGGACACCAAAAAATCTGAGGATCCTTCTACGAAGTCTTTAAGCGCTCCAGACGCTCGGCTCCCTCGCGATTAAGATATGCCCGCAGGGGAGCGTGCGTGGTTTGAGTGAGCTCCGGATCGGAGAGAAGGATTTTTTCAGCCTCCACGCGCGCTTGCAGGAGGAGCTCGCGATCCCGCACGAGGTTACCAATCTTAAAAGGGAGTGCTCCAGCCTGCCGAGTCCCCAAGAACTCGCCAGGTCCGCGGATTTCAAGATCCGCCTCCGCAATCTTAAAACCATCAGAAAACTCTTCTAACACTCCAAGTCGTGCTGAGGAGTCTTCGCTTACGCGTCCCGAAGGAAACAAAAAACACCACGATTGTTGCCCTCCACGACCCACGCGTCCGCGAAGTTGGTGAAGTTGCGAGAGTCCAAACCGCTCGGCGTGTTCGACGACCATGACGGTGGCATTGGGTACGTCAACGCCCACTTCTACGACCGTTGTGGACACTAAGATCTGAAGCTCACACGCTTTAAACGCGCGCATGGTCTCTACTTTTTCGGAGCCCGAGAGCTTTCCGTGAAGGAGCCCCACTTTAAACTCGGGAAACACTTCTTTCTGGAGTCTCTCGGCTTCAAGAGTTGCGGCTTTTAAAGCAGTAAAGCCCTCCGCCTCGCTCTCTGCAACGAGCGGAAAAATGAAGTACGCCTGTCTCCCGCTCTGCAGCTCTTGACGAATACGCTCATACGCTCGAGCGATCTGGGCGGGTTTGACGACGTGAGTTCGGATCGGAGTGCGTCCGGGCGGGAGTTCTGTGATTGAAGAGACCTCAAGATCTCCGTAGGCGGTGAGCGCCAAAGTGCGTGGGATTGGAGTCGCCGTCAGGATCAGGGTGTGCGGGACTGTGCCGCGACCTTTCTCTCGCAGCGTTTGACGTTGTTCGACTCCGAATCGGTGTTGCTCGTCAATCATCGCGAGCGTTAAGTTCACGAACTCGACCGGATCCTCCAAAAGTGCATGAGTGCCGATCAGGAGAATCGGCTCGCCAGACTGAAGGCGAGTAAGGATGCGTTTTCGCTCAATTGTACTTGAGCGACCGGTGAGGAGCTCGCAAGCGATTTTACCGTGCAAGAGTTTTTCGGCTCCCATGCGGTGCTGCTCGGCAAGGATCTCGGTTGGAGCCATGAGCGCGACTTGTCCACCTTGAGCGATCACGGCCCCGGCTGCGAGCAGTGCGACCGCGGTTTTGCCACTCCCCACATCTCCTTGGACAAGTCGATTCATGGGATGAGGGTGCGAGAGGTCGGTCAAAATATCTTCAAGCGCTTGGCGCTGACCGCCGGTCAAAGAAAACGGTAGCAGCGTGAGCAAGTCGTTTACGGCTCCCTCGGATGTATGGCGCAGGTAAGCAACCGCTGGCTCGCGCGTCAGACCCTGGCGTTTTTTAAGTACCAGGTACTCAAATTTGAAGAACTCTTCAAAAATCATCCTCCGATGCGCAGGTCCCCGGAACGCGAGCAACTCTTCGATCGGCGTATTTTCTGGAAAATGGATCTCGCGCACGGCGCGCGCAGCCTCGGGGAGTCCGTACCGATCCAGCAGTGCATGAGGGATCTCTTCGGGCCAGTGCTTTGCAAATGACTCAATCGCGTTCCAAAGTACTTTCCGTAAAGTGCGATTGGGGATCCCGTCAAGTTCGACGTAGATCGGGATCACGCGTCCCGTGCCGATCTCCTGGGACTCCATATTCCAGGAGATTTCCGGGTGGAGGATCTCCATTTGGTTCATGTACTTTTTGGGAGTTCCAGTTGCGCGAAACTTAGCGCCCGCTTTGAAGCTTGAATCCATGCCGTAGGGCACACGAAACCATTTCAGAGTGACGACTCCTGACGCATCTGATGCGCGCACTTCGAGCATCGAGCGCCCCATGCGGCGGATCGGAATTTTTCGAGCCGAAAGCACCGAGAGCTCGAGTGTTGAAGCCACTCCCTCTTGGAGTTCCGTAACTTGTGCGACGCGGGTCCGGTCCTCGTAGGATCGCGGAAAAAACGCGAGGAGATCGCCCACGGTTGAGATCCCGCGCGATGCAAACACCAGTCCGAGCTTAGGTCCTACGCCTTTGACAAACTGGACAGGCGTCTGAAGACCCGTCTCACTCGTAGCGGATCTTACGGACTTCGTAGGTGATGCGGCCTTTGGGGGCGTCGACGACGACTTCATCGCCTTCCTTTTTGCCGATCATCGCGCGCGCCATGGGCGAGGTGATGCCGAGCTTGGCTTTTTTGATGTCAGCCTCTTCAGCGCCGACAATTTGATAAGTCTGCAGTTTACCAGTATCCGTGTCCTCAAGCTCAACGGTCGCACCGAAAACGATCTTGTCAGACTTGATCGTGGAGGGATCGATGACTTCAGCGCGGGCCATGATCGCGTTGATCATTTGGATGCGGCCTTCAATAAATCCCTGGCGCTCTTTGGCAGCGTCGTAATCGGCATTCTCAGAGAGATCTCCGTTGCTTCGAGCCGCCGCAATCGCCTCAATGACCTTGGGGCGCTCAAAGAGCGTGAGGTTTTTGAGTTCTTCATCGAGAGCTTTTTTGCCTTGCACAGTGAGGGGGACGCGATCACTCATAAGGCTTTCGGGTAACATAAATTCTCTCGATTGCCTCGAGATTTCTTAGCTGCGCTGTGCTAGCCTTGCGTTATGCTTCGTAAGGATATTCCGCTGTTTTTTAAAGCCCGCCGTGACCGACTGATGAAAACCCATCCGGGTGCGGCCTTCGTGTTTCCTGCAACCCCGATCCACATGCGTAACCCGGATGTGGACTATCCGTTTCGGCAGGAGAGTAATTTCTTTTACTTAAGTGCGTTTGAAGAGCCCGAGAGTTGGCTCGTGCTCGCACCTCAGACCTCATCCCCCGGCGCATACAAAGCCGTGCTCTTTGTGCAAGAGCGAAACGTCGAGATGGAGCTTTGGGAGGGAGAGCGTTACGGTGCTGATCGCGCGAAGTCTTGGTTTCACGTCGATGAGGCGTACGTCAACACCGAGCTCGATGCAAAGTTACCGGAGCTTTTGAAGTCCTCGGATCGCGTGTACTACGCGGCCGGGATGTACCCGGAGTACGACGAGCGGCTTTACCGCGCGCTCGCAAAAGTGCGTCGTGCGCACGGGCGCTCAGGTCGCGGTCAGCTCCCAATCCATGATCCAAAAGAGCCACTCGGGGAAATGCGCTTATTCAAGACAGCGGAAGAGGTGGAATACCTCCGTAAGGCGTGCAAAATCTCTTCGCTCGCTCACGCTGCAGTCATGAAAGAAGCTCGTCCAGGATGGAACGAGGCTGAGGTCGAAGCGCTCATTGATTACACTTTACGGCGCAACGGCTGCGCGCGCGTGGGTTACGGGAGCATCGTCGCGGGCGGAAAAAACGCGACTTGTCTCCATTACCGCGCGAACAACGAGCCTCTACGCGAGGGGGATCTGCTGTTGATTGATGCTGGGGGCGAGTACGAGTACTACACGTCAGACATCACACGCACCTGGCCCGTGGGCCGCACGTTTACTCTCGAGCAAGAAAAGGTCTACGACCTCGTCCTACGCGCCCAAAAAGAGACGCTCGCGATCTTAAAGCCCGGCCTCGAGTACGCCGAGATTCACAAAAAGGCGACCGAGGTGCTCGTGGAAGGGCTGCTCTCGATGGGGCATCTTAAGGGCGATACAAAAAGCATCATCGCCAATGGACTGCAACGCCAGTTCTACCCACACGGCACGGGTCATTACCTCGGTATGGATGTGCACGATATCGGACTGTACGGCGAAGGCTCTCGCCGCAAGCTCGAAGCCGGTATGTGCTTTACGGTCGAGCCTGGACTTTACTATCAACCAGGGGATGCGCAGGCGCCGGAAGCGTTCCGTGGCATTGGTGTACGGATCGAAGACAACATCCTGATCACCGCAAACGGCTATGAGAACCTCACCGCCGATTGCCCCAAAGAAAAGTCGGACATCCTCGCGCTCCGCAAGTAAGCCATGAAGTTAGGTCCATTCGAAGTCGCTCATCCCTTTATCCTGGCTCCCATGGCCGGGATCACGAACTCGCCCTTTCGACGTCTCATGCGCCGGATGGAGAGCTCGGTCGTCGTCTCCGAGCTCGTCAGTGCCAACGGCATCGAGTACGCAGGCCACCGCACACTCGATCTCCTGCGCTTCCACGAGGAGGAGCGCGTGGTCGGGCTCCAAATCTTTGGAGAGGATGACGAGCGGCTGGTGAAGGCCTGCCAAGTGGTTGAGCGCATGGGTGCGGATTTTGTGGATCTGAACATGGGCTGTCCCGTGCCGAAGGTCGTGAAAAAGGGCGCGGGTTCGGCGATGTGCCGAAACCCCGTCGCACTCGCAAAGACTCTGGCCGCGATGGTGAAGAGTGTTCGGATCCCCGTCACGATCAAGATCCGCACAGGTTGGGATGCAGAGTCGCGTAATGCCCACGAGATCGTGCGCGTGGCGGCTGACGCGGGTGTCGCGTGGGTTGCGATCCATGGGCGGACGCGCGCGCAAGGTTATAGTGGTGAAGCGGATTGGGAGTTCATTGCGGATGTCAAAGCCAAGAGTCCACTCCCTATCATCGGGAATGGAGATCTCAACTCCCCCGAAATCGCTGTACGGCGCCTGCGCGAGAGCGGAGTGGACGCGGTCTTGATCGGACGCGCGGCTTTGCGCAATCCCTTTATCTTTAAGCAAGCCGCGGCGCTCTGGCGGGGTGAGGCCCCGATGCAGCCTCATACTTCGGATCTCTTGCAGCTCCTGGATCAGCAACGCCTTCTTTTGGCCGAGAGCTTTAAGGTCCCGCGCGTAGCGATGCTCCACGCTAAAAAGTTTTTGGCTTGGTACGCGTCGGGCTACCCGGGCTGCCACGAGTTTAGAAAACGGGTGTTCAGCCACACGGAGCCCGACGCGCTTTGGGGAGATGCACTTGAGTTCTTCGAACGTTCTACGAAGGATCGAGATCTTTCATTTTTGTCTCAGCCTTTTTTGATGGGCGGTCACGGTTAAAGCTCCTGGTTGTCATCCGAGAACCCTGTGACGGGCTCCTGTCTTTGTTGGACGCACTTTGCCGCACAGGCGCGATAGTTGTTCTGCGCGCGTTCTCGGCAGACCCGCGACAAGCACTCAGAAACAAATAGGTAGAACTCACCTTCGGGCGCATGGCATCCTCCAGCGAAAGAATCCCAGATGCCGTTGCAATTCGCGCAATTCTCTTTTGTTTGGGATCCCGTGCCTGCAAAGCCACATTGTCGGCTTTCCTCACGAAATATCGGGATGCATGTGCAGTAGAATAGCGCACGAGTCACGGAAAGTCGTTTTAAATGCGGGTCATGGGGTGCTCACTCCCGCTCGCGCGCTAAAAACCCCTGTGTTTACGGAAAGTGTCAGGATCGACACGGATTCGAGCTAACTAGATGCGCATAGTGCGCACGATTTGATTTCATTAATGTTGTTCTGAGGGAGAAGGGGGAAACGGATATGCCATCGGAGTTGAGCTGGTCGACAGTGCTTTTGTGTTTTTCAGGCTCGGTAGCTCTGATGTGGTTTGCTTCGCTTTGAGCAATTAGAGGGAGGGTTAACTCATATGAATTACCCTGTTGCTTCATGGCGAACTCAAAGCATGAAGAGCGAGGGCTTTTCCTTAACGAGTGCACTCGTAGCAAGTGCATTGCTTGGAATCATTGCAACAGCGATGAATGCAATGATTTTCACTGCCATGAAGGGCAGTAAAACCGTTGAGACCCAGCTTGAGTTCCGTAATCTCAGAAGCAATATCAGTCTCGTTCTCAGCGACCCCGTACAGTGTCTTGCAGCGCTACGAAACTCTCGAGGCGGGGTTGCCCACTTTGGATCAGTAGGGGATGTGAGTGCCACTGAGCAGCTCTCAGCGATCGTTTTGGGGAGTCTTGAGCTCGCTCGAGTCGGTGCTCGGTATTCGGGCGCGACTCTTCGCACACTTCGACTCGAGGCTGTTCCTGGTACACTGCCGGTATCCGCGAGCGGGGGCTTGCAAGTCCATCGAGCACAACTCATTTTAGATCTCGAACGACCCCAGGACTCACTTGGGAGTAGGACAATTTCGAACGTATCGAGCCCGATTTTGATGAGCATTACGACGGCCGGTCTGGGGGCAGGTCCCATCGTAGCATGTCAGGCGAATGCATCTGCTCAACAGATGTGTGCCGCATTGGGAAACCGGTTCGAATGGGGGATCGACCCTGGGGCTGGCAGAGAAATTTGCCGAATACGACATCAAATGGAACTCGTTCCACTGAGTTTAGGAAGGGACAGTCAGGGTTGGGATCAGGCAAACACAGAGTTTGGGGAACCACCTGCATTTTTTAATTATTCTGCACAGACTGCTCTTTTTGCGGATGCCATGACTGCCCACCGGACTTGTCAACACAAGGGTTACATGTCTGCTGCATCTTTTGTTGCCGGTAGGCATTGGGGAGGACATTGCTCTCGCTGGGACGGAGAGCGCTGGATTTCCTGGGACTGCGGTCGAGGGGGAAGTCGTCAGTGGATTACAAGACTCGTCTGCATACGATAAACGGTTTGAAGCGTCCCGCGCGCTAAGGCGTGCAACGCAGTGGATGCTGGGTTAAGCCAATTTTTAGTATGTACTGCTCGCCTTCATTAAACGCACACTGAAGCAACTCATGGTACGGAGCGTGGAGGAATCGGGCACGCATCTGATCAGAGGTGCGCTCTGCCGTTAAGCGCTGGAGAGAATGTGAGTAGGTTAGGCGCGTGGGATCGAGTGCTTCTTTAATGCCATCAGTAAACTCGAGGTGAGGAGTTTGATTAAGATCCCCCAAAATGCGCACTACGAACTGCGGCGTGTCTTCAACCTCGACCCGCTGATGCTCGCGCCCGATCTCAAGAAAGTAGCCGGTCTCGTCTCGGCTGAGAATTCGAAAAAAAAGCGCAAGTGTGCCTGCATGCGTGATGGGCTCACCGTTTGAGAGCCACTGTCCGTTTTTTGTGAGCACAATTCTTTCGTCCATCAAGGTTCTAAAATGCTGTTTTCCGGTTGCGACCGCAATGGATCCGCGGGAAGCTTCGGATCCATGAACTGCCCCTATGGCCGGGATCCGAAGTCAGTTGCGACAAGCGATCTGACCTATAACGACTACCTCAAGGTGCCTGAGCTCCTCAAGCTTCAGGTTCCCGAGTCTAAGCCTCCACACCATGATGAGATGCTTTTTATCATCATCCATCAGGCGTATGAGCTTTGGTTTAAGCTCATCTTGCACGAAGTCGCGCAGGCCATGCACCACATGGACGCCGATGAGGTGCTGCGAGCACATCATTTTCTCAAGCGTGTCGTGGAGATCCAGAAGTTACTCGTTCAGCAGATCCACATCTTGGAGACAATGACGCCGATCGAGTTCCTGGAGTTTCGCGATCGTCTGATGCCGGCGAGCGGCTTTCAGTCGATGCAGTTCCGCGAGTTCGAGTTCGCTTGCGGTCTTAAGGACGAGCGCTACCTTAAGTTTTTCGATAACCGCCCCGACTTACGCGCAGATCTTGAGCGCCGCTTGAAGGCTCGTGATCTTAAGCAAGCCTACTACGCGCTTCTCTACCGTCAGGGGTATGCGATCCCCGCTCACGCTTCCGAGTCGAAGGACTCAGAAGCGATTTTAAAAGCTCTCTGCGTCCTCTACCAAAACCCCGAAAAGAGTTTGCCCCTCTACCTCCTCTCCGAGTCGTTGCTCGAAATCGATGAGTACCTCGCTCTTTGGCGCGAGCACCACGTACGCGTGGTCGAGCGCGTGATCGGGTTCAAACAAGGCACCGGTGGATCGAGCGGCGTGCAGTACCTCCGTTCGACAACGTCAAAAAAAGCCTTCCCGCTGCTTTGGGAAGTCCGCGGTAACCTCGAAAAACGTCGCTGAAACGCACTCTTTTGCCGATTGTGGCTTGCGATTTTGCTCTTCTCGCTTGCTCATCAACGACCTCCATCAATCAAAGAGGCTGCGCAAGCGCGTGGCGCTGTGCTCGTCTCAACCCTTAAGGTCTTGCGCGAGTCGCATCCGACTTTCGCGGCGTTTAAGAGCTTGATCAAAACGTCGAATCTCGTCTGGGGTTTTAGGGATGATCGGCTCGATCTCCACTGGGTTTCCGTGATCATTGAGCGCAACAAAGGTCGTGTAAGCTTTAACGTTGTAGTGCATCTCGCCGGTCATGGGGTTCTCGGAGTCGACACGCACTCCAACCTCCATGGAGGTCTTAAACGCGCGATTCACACAAGCACGCACGTGGACGATGTAGCCGAGTTTGATCGGGGCGCGAAAATGAAGGGCGTCAATCGATGCCGTCACGACCACTCGCCGTGCATGCCGCTGAGCTGAGATTGCTGCAGCAATATCGATCCAAGACATCACCGTACCGCCAAACATTGTATGGAGGGCGTTGGTATGCACGGGGAGCACGATTTCCGTCATTTGGACAATCGACTCGGAGGGTGACTTGCCTTTTTTTCTGGCCATACCTGAGATGGTCGCGTGCGAGGGGCTAGAGCGTCAATGGATTTGCGCACCTCTGCCAGCGCGGAGCAAAATAAATCTTGCGGCCCTTTGAAAACGGTTCCTATACTTGCCTCAGGGTTAACGGGGGTGTTTTGAAGGATTCAAAGACACAGGCTCAGGCCACACTATGCGGGGAGGAGCTTCTAGAAGAAGTGGTCGCGCTCACCGGCGTTCCGCAAGATCAAATGAAACAGGAGCTCTCACGCATCCTCAGTGAAACCGGTCACGGCAATCCCGAAGAACTCACGATCGAAACCCTGCGCGCTTCCCTTCTTGCTTACCTCGAAGAACTCGATGAAGAAGCAATGCGGAACAACACCGCGTTAAACTAGCGCGTCAGTCAGTTCTATTTCTGCCCCGCGGCACGACTGAGTCCCCTTTGTCATGAGTTTGGCGCGAAAACATGCTTCTTTCTCGGAGATTTCATTCAACCTGGCCTAGGGCGGGCCGAAACGGAGTTATAATCATTTGAAGAAAGGGTCCGCCTAGGCCACCTATGCACATAAAGATTGCTCAACCGAAAGTGCCTGCAGACTTGGTTCGCCCAGATCTCGTGGGATTTGATCGGTTTCAGCCCCAAGCCTATATTCCTAATCCCATCGTGATCGAGCAGACTGCGCGTGGTGAGCGGCAGTACGATATTTATTCGCGCTTGCTCATCGATCGCATCATTTTTTTGGGCACTGAGGTCAATGATGTGGTTGCAAACCTCTTGGTGGCGCAGATGTTTTTTCTGGAGAGCTCGGATCCGGATGGCGACATTCACCTCTACATCAACTCCCCAGGCGGCTCAGTTTATGCGGGACTTGGGATTTACGATGTCATGCAGTTTGTGAAGTGCGATGTGAGCACGTATTGCATCGGAATGGCCGCAAGCATGGGCGCGTTGCTTCTGACCGCTGGGGTCAAGGGCAAGCGCTATAGTTTGCCGAACTCGCGGATTATGATCCATCAACCTTTAGGGGGCGCGCGGGGCCAGGCTTCGGATATTGAGATTCAGGCCAAAGAGATCCTAGCTCTCAAGCAGCGCCTCAATGAGATCATGGCTTTTCATACCGGAAGGCCGATTGAGCAAGTTGCCAAGGATACGGATCGCGACAATTATCTCTCCGCCAAGCAAGCGGCTGAGTACGGGTTGATTGATCACGTGAAAGAGCGTCGTTAGCTCTCTCAGAAATTTGGGTAAAATTTTTAGCTAGAGACTTTGAAAGGATTTCGGAATGGATAAAAAGTTTGGCGATGGATTCGGCAACCTGAGCTGCTCTTTCTGCGGAAAAAATCAGCGTGAGGTCAAAAAACTCATCGCGGGTCCAACGGTCTATATCTGTGACGAGTGCATCGAGCTTTGCAACGACATCATTGCAGATGAGTCGCAAAAAGATGGTGCTCCACAAACGACTGCAGATAAAAAACTTCCTAAGCCCAACGAAATTAAAACCTATCTGGACGAGTACGTCATCGGGCAAGACAAAGCCAAACGTGCGCTCTCGGTTGCTGTTTACAACCACTACAAACGCCTTCATCACATGGACTCAAAAAAGGGCTCCAAAGCCGGTGAGGCGGTAGAGCTTACCAAGTCCAACATCTTGCTCATTGGGCCTACAGGCTCTGGCAAGACTCTGCTCGCTCAGACTTTGGCTAAGATGCTGAACGTCCCTTTTGCAATGGCAGATGCGACGACACTCACTGAAGCAGGTTACGTGGGTGAAGATGTTGAAAACATTATTCTGAATCTCCTCCAGGCCTGCGATAACAATGTCGAGCGTGCGCAACGCGGGATCGTCTACATTGACGAGATCGACAAAATCTCACGCAAAGGCGAGAACGCATCGATCACTCGCGATGTCTCGGGTGAGGGAGTACAGCAAGCACTTCTTAAGATCATCGAAGGCACAGTCGCAAATGTCCCACCAAAAGGTGGACGCAAGCACCCACAGCAGGAGTTTATCCAAGTCGATACACGGAATATTTTGTTCATTGTGGGGGGGGCTTTTGTCGGCCTCGACAAAGTCGTCGCTGCTCGCAAGGGCAAGCGATCGATGGGTTTTTCCGCCAATATCACGACTAAATCCGAGGAGAGCAATAGCTCACTATTGATGCAGGCGGAGCCTGAGGATTTAGTGAAATTCGGGATGATCCCGGAATTCATTGGACGTCTCCCGATTACAGCAGCTCTTGAGGAGCTCGACGAGGCTGCTTTGCTGCGTATTCTCAAAGAGCCTAAGAACGCACTTTCCAAACAGTACACAAAACTATTTGAGTACGACGGTATCCAGCTTGAGTTCGAAGAGGGCGCGCTCGAAGCGATCGCTCGTGAGGCGATCAAGCGTCAGACTGGTGCGCGGGGCCTGCGAGCGATTCTTGAGCAATGCATGCTCGACGTGATGTTTGAGCTTCCGTCAAAAGAGAACGTCAAAAAATGCATCATTACTCCCAAGACGATTCAAAAAGGCGAGCGCCCAGTTGTCGTGTTTGCGGATGGCTCGCACTTGGAGTCAAAGTCAGGAGCGGCAGAGAGCGCTTAACGCAATCTACCTCGACTGAGGGGTGGTCTTGTTTGGGGTGCACTCATCGTAGTGGTCGCCGTGAGTCCGGTGCTGGTGTCCGTCATGGTCAAAGTCTTCGTGATCGCCATGTTTTTTTGAAGGATGGCCGCAGTTTTTCTGATGAGTGTGATTGGAGTGCGCTTCGGCCTTGCTGTGAGTGCTTTTGGATACTTCCGCCTGAGCACTACCGATTGAACCCAAAAAAAACAGAGCAAAAAACAGGTGGAAGAAAGCGTTCATAAAGTCTCCTCAAACTAAGCCGTGACGCTTGCGGTATTGTAGAAACACCCGTGCGCTAAAGCAAGCTTTTGCGCGCAAAAATTAGATCTGCGTCTTTGCTTTGTCGCTGAAATCACACGTAAAATCAGCCCGACTGATTTGCTCTCGTGGTGGCCTTGTGATGTACTGAGAGAGGAGTGGAATGGATTTCCACTCAAGCACAGGACACCCACAGAAAGGCGCACACCATGAGCAAATCTGAAAAGTCCGAAAAGAAGCAAAAAAAGATGACCGTCCCTCTTTTGCCGTTAAGGGACGTGATTGTGTTTCCACACATGGTCGTGCCGCTTTTCGTGGGGCGCGAGAAGTCCATCAACGCCCTAGAGGAGTGCGTGAACCAAAAGACGGAGCTCTTTCTGGTTGCTCAGCGCCAAGCGACAACAGTCTCCCCGGGTGAAAAAGATATTTTCAAAGTCGGGACGTTGGGCACGATTCTTCAGATCCTTCGCCTCCCCGATAACACCGTCAAAGTTTTGATCGAAGGTAAGCGCCGAGCCAAGATCGTTGAGTACAACGAGACGGATCGCATGATTGAGGCGACGGTCGAGGAGCTCCACGATACCGTGAGCGAGTCTGTCGAGCTTGAAGCGCTCGTCCGTTCTCTCAAGGCAGCGTTCGAGAATTACGTCCGCCTCAACAAGCGCATTCCGCCTGAGATGCTCATGAACGTGAACACGGTTGAGGATCCTTCGCGTCTGGGCGACATCGTAGTCGCGCACCTGAACCTAAAGCTCGAAGAGAAGCAGCAGATCCTCGAGATCACCGACGCACACAAGCGTCTCGAGAAGTTACTCAGCCTCATGCAAGGCGAGATCGAGATTCTCCAAGTCGAGCGCCGGATCCGCACACGCGTCAAAAAGCAGATGGAGCGCTCACAGAAGGAGTACTACCTCAACGAGCAGATGCAGGCGATCCAGAAGGAGCTCGGAGAGAAGGACGAGTTCAAGGCCGAGATCACAGCACTCGAAAAACAAATCCGCGCGAAAGAAATGCCAAAAGAAGCGCGAGAAAAAGCCACTCGCGAGTTGAAAAAACTCAAAATGATGGCACCCATGTCAGCCGAAGCGACGGTCGTTCGCAACTACATCGATTGGATCATCTCGCTGCCTTGGGGCAAGTACAGCGAAGACCGTCATGACATCAAAGTAGCGCAAGAGGTGCTCGATGAGGACCATTATGGGCTTGAAGAAGTCAAAGAGCGCATCATGGAGTACCTCGCCGTGCGCACGCTCACGCAAAACTCCAAGGGGCAGATCCTCTGCTTTGCAGGGCCTCCTGGCGTGGGTAAGACTTCGCTCGCGCGATCGATCGCGCGTTCGCTCAATAAAGAGTTCGTGCGTTGTAGTTTAGGTGGCGTGCGAGATGAAGCTGAGATCCGTGGACATCGCCGCACTTACGTTGGAGCACTTCCCGGCAAAGTGATCCAGTCGCTTAAAAAAGCAGGAACCTCCAATCCAGTCTTTCTTTTTGATGAGGTTGATAAGATGTCGATGGACTTCCGCGGAGATCCCTCCTCGGCACTCCTCGAAGTCCTTGATCCTGAGCAGAACGTCACTTTCGGCGACCATTACCTCGAAGTCGATTATGATCTTTCGAAAGTGATGTTCGTGCTGACCGCAAACTCGCTCCACAATATTCCGAAGCCACTCCTAGATCGAATGGAGGTGATCACGATCTCGGGCTACACGGACATCGAGAAGTTCAACATCGTCCGTAAGTACTTGGTGACCAAACAAATGGCAGCGCACGGACTGAAAGACGGTGACTTTGAGATCACCGATCAAGCGGTGCGTGATCTTATTCGCAATTATACGCGCGAGGCCGGTGTGCGGAACCTGGAGCGTGTCGTAGCGACTCTGTGCCGCAAGTCTGCGCGCATGATTGTCGAGCAGCGCGCTGAGGAGCTTGCTCGTGTTCAGAAAGCAGCAGGATCTAAGAAAAAAGGCGCCGAAACCGCAATCGAAGTCCCTCCCATCAAAGTCACCATTACACATGAGGATCTTGAAGAGTTGCTGGGGCCCCCGAAGTACACGCAGTCCAAGATCGAAGAGCGTCACGAGATCGGTTTGGTGAACGGCCTGGCCTACACCGACTCCGGCGGCGACATGCTTCAGATCGAAGTGTCTGTTGTCCCTGGCAAGGGTAACGTCAAAGTCACCGGCAAGCTCGGTGAAGTCATGCAGGAGTCGGCGCAAACGGCGTTCTCTTACGTCCGCGCGCATGCTCAAGCGTTGGGCCTCGACAAGGACTTCTACCAAAACATCGACATCCACTTGCACGTACCGGAAGGTGCTGTTCCCAAAGATGGCCCCTCAGCCGGCATCACGATGATGACTGCGATCACAAGTGCACTCACCAAAATCCCAGTTAAACGCGATGTTGCGATGACTGGCGAGATCACGCTTCGCGGTCGGGTGCTCCCGATCGGTGGTCTGAAAGAGAAGCTTTTAGCTGCAAAACTTTCGGGCATTAAGACGGTTGTGATTCCGAAATTGAACGTGCCGGATCTTAAAAAAGTCGGCCGCGAGATCCTGGAAGGCATCGACGTCGTGCCCGCAGAGCACGCCGATCAGGTCCTGCGCGTCGCGCTCGATCTTGAGAAGCCAGCGGAGTTCATGGCCGGGGGCAAGGTCGAGCAGCTCGTGCCTGCGGTCCGGATTGCCGACATCTTCCGTCAGAAGGTCGCGCGTCCAGGATCGACGAGCACGGTGAAGCACTAAGCTCTCACTCATTCTGATCAATCTTAAAAAGTCTGGAAGCGCTCTTCATGCTTCCAGGCTTTTTTTTAAAAAACGATTAGCGTCCAATCGCTTTGCGTACGCACTGGATCGTAGCCTTCCATCGCAGCTCCTGCGCGCCAACGAGGTTCAAGTAGTGCTGCCAAGCGTGATCGCGTGTCGCAGTTCCTTTACGCCAGTTCTCCGCAAACTCATGTGACCAGACCCAAGGGTTGTCGTACTTGGTGTCCTGCACTCCTGTAATGCTCGTGCCCCAGCGCGAGAAATCCACCCGTAAAAGAGGGTTTGGCTGCACGAATCGTGGATCATTCATCTCCATAAGGTTCACGCGCCCATGGATATGACGAATGGGCTTCTCAAAGCGTTCAACGGTCAGAAATGCGCCGAAATCGATGATGAGTCCTTCTTTCGTGCCTTGAACGTTGATCAAGTCCTCAGGATGTTTGCGGTGTGCACCGGCGGTTGTGATCCCGTACTTTCTGAGTAAAAGCTCAACCTCAAGCGCTCGGCCCTCGTCCATGAGTGAAAACGCGAAGTCGCCTTCGAACCGTGCGTGTCCTTGGCGCAAAATCGCGCCGGCCGGTGAGCGCGATCCGTCCTGGTGAACGACATCAAATCCGTAGTCGAGGATCGCGTAAGTTCCTAGCGTTTGGTGTTTTCGCCCCTCCTGCTCGAAGATTTTGCGTACAAGCTTTTCGTAGACGAACTCACGGATCCCCTCGCCGAGCGACGCAAGTCCGTTTCCGTGATCAGCTTGCTTGGGGCGCGGTGCTCCTGAGCCCTTCACATCAATCAAGCCCGAGCCTGCGCGAAACACAGCCGCACGTTTGTACTCTTTCGGTCGAAACGCCCGCACGCGCTCTGCGCTCGTTGCGATCGGAGTATTCACGACGTGCTGTGCTGCCTGTGACTTTGAGATAAACGCGGTATGCTTTAACAGCCAAGCGTCAATCTCGGAGTTGCTCATCGTGCGTGTCTCCACAAAGTCTCGGCGCAAAAGCTCGTAGTCGACGATCACGATGCGTGCGCCTTCGACGCGCGCAAACTCTTCTTCAAAGGGCCACTCTTGAACGACGGGCTTCAGGAGTTTTTGTGGATCTTTCAGCGGGGTAAACTCGTCGGCGCGAGCGATGACGCTCCCGTCGAGGAGTAAAGTGATCCAAAAAAACAGACTCACGATCTGACGCATTCTTGCTTATCGGTTTTTTAGAAAAGCTGATTAAGGCTTTAACCTCTTGAAACAAAAGACATTAAATCCGGCCCAGGGCGAGACCCTGCTTTGCCGCGCTGCGATGCGCCTCGCGCACGACTCCCTCTTGAGTTTCTTAAAAAGCTCCCTGCCTCTTGGCGGTAAAACCCGCTTGACCCCGTGAAACGCCTCGTCTATTTTGCCCGCTCGCTCAAAAGTACCGAGGAACAAAAGGAATTTAGAGAACACTCATGCCTACGATTAACCAATTGATTCGAAAAGGCCGTGGACAAAAGCCGTGGAAAACCGCTTCTCCCGCCCTCCAGTCTTGCCCACAACGTCGCGGAGTTTGTACGCGCGTTTACACAACGACTCCAAAGAAGCCGAATTCGGCTCTCCGTAAAGTTTGTCGCGTTCGCCTCACCAACGGCTATGAAGTGACTTCCTATATCCCAGGCGTAGGCCACAATCTGCAAGAGCACTCAATTGTGCTCGTGCGCGGCGGCCGCGTGAAAGATCTTCCTGGTGTGCGCTACCACACAGTACGCGGCACTCTCGATACTCAAGGTGTCGTCAACCGCAAGCAAAGTCGCTCCAAGTACGGCACAAAGAAAGGCGCTGGCGGCGCAGCTGCCGGAGCTGCAGCAGCTACCGCAAAAGCATAAGGATTTAAAACATGGCACGTAAAAAAAGAGCCCAACAGCGTCCCGTTGATCCAGATCCCAAGTACGGCGAAATTCTTGTCACTCGCTTTATTAACTCTCTTCTCACCGGCGGCAAGCGTGCCACGGCGGAAGGAATTTTCTACGGTGCGATGGACATCATTCAAAATCGCACTCAAGAAGAAGGAATTAAAGTCTTCAAAAAAGCGCTCGATAATGTGAAGCCTCTTCTTGAAGTGAAGTCGCGCCGCGTAGGTGGAGCAACTTACCAAGTTCCGATCGAAGTGAAGAACGAGCGTGGCATTTCGCTCGCAGGCCGCTGGGTGATCGAGTCGGCACGCGGTCGCTCTGAACACGCAATGGGTGAACGCCTTGCTTCTGAGCTTCTTGAAGCGTCTAACGGACGCGGTGGCGCGATGAAAAAGCGTGAAGACATGCATCGGATGGCAGAAGCGAACCGCGCTTTCTCCCACTTCCGCTGGTAATATAGGTTCCAATTCTACGTTCCTCGAAGACAGGCGCTCCCGGAAACGGGGCGCCTGTTTCGCTTTTACAATCCCTCAAAATCCCTCTAGGTTGGCAAACATGACGGACACTCCGCTGAATCGTATCCGCAACATCGGCATCATGGCCCATATCGATGCTGGAAAGACGACGACCACCGAGCGGATCCTTTTTTACACGGGCAAAGTGCACAAGATGGGTGAAGTGCACGAAGGCAACACGGTCATGGATTGGATGCCTCAAGAGCAGGAGCGTGGGATCACTATCACGTCGGCCGCGACGACATGCTTTTGGCGCGATCATCAAATCAACATTATTGATACGCCTGGGCACGTGGACTTCACGATCGAAGTGGAGCGCTCCTTGCGCGTGCTGGATGGAGCGGTTGCAGTGTTTTGTGCAGTCGGCGGAGTTGAGCCTCAGTCAGAGACCGTATGGCGTCAGGCCAACAAGCACAGTGTGCCGCGTATCGCGTTCGTCAACAAGATGGACCGCGTGGGCGCAAACTTTTTTGGCGTGGTTGCAGAAGTGCAAGAAAAGCTCAAAGCGCGACCCGTAGCCATTCAGATTCCCTGGGGTGCAGAGGATCAGTTTAAAGGTGTGATCGACCTCATTGAGATGCGCGCACTCGTATTCGAAGCGAGTGATCAAGGCTCAACCGTGAAGATCGTCGAGATCCCTCAAGATCTCAAGGAAGAGGCCAACGAGTATCGCGCCAAGCTGCTTGAGGCCGTTGCCGATCAGAGTGACGCACTCATGGAGAAGTACTTGGGTGGTGAGCAGATGAGTGCGCAAGAAATTCGTCAAGCACTCCGTGAGGGATGCGCAAAGATGGAATTGGTCCCGATGATTTGTGGATCGAGCTTCAAGAACAAGGGAGTGCAGCCTCTTTTAGATGCTGTCGTGGATCTGCTCCCTTCCCCCCTTGATGTAAAACCCGTTGAAGGCATCGACCCCCAGGACGAGACCAAAAAAATTCTTTGTAAACCTCTTGCAAGCGAGCCTTTTGCAGCGCTCGCATTCAAGATCGCCAATGATCCCTTTTCTGGAACACTGACTTATTTCCGAGTCTATTCAGGAGAGATTAAGTCCGGCTCAGCCGTCATGAACTCCACCAAAGGCAAGCGCGAGCGATTCCAGAAGCTTCTTCGTATGCACGCAAATAAGCGCGAAGAGGTTCAGGTCGTCAAAGCGGGAGACATCGCAGCGGCGGTAGGTCTTAGGCTTACGACGACGGGCGACACCTTTTCAGACGACAAGCGTCTGGTGCTTCTGGAGAAGATCGAGTTTCCCGAGCCGGTCATCTCGATTGCGATCGAACCTAAGACCAAAGCGGATGAAGAAAAACTCAGCGACTCGCTTTCGAAGCTGGGACTTGAGGACCCTTCGTTTCGTGTTCTTAAAAACGACGATACTGCGCAGACTCTCATCAGCGGGATGGGGGAGCTGCACCTTGAGATCATCGTCGATCGCCTGAAACGCGAGTTTAAAGTCGATGCAAACGTCGGTAAGCCGCAAGTCTCTTACAAGGAGACCATTGCTCAAAAAGCCCGGGGTGAAGGCAAGTTCCAGCGCCTCATGGGCACGAAGAACCAGTTCGGTCACGTCGTCATCACGCTTGAACCACAGGAGCGGGGCAAGGGGTTCACCTTCGTCAACGGCCTGCCGCCCGAAAAAATGCCGAAACAATTCATTCAGCCCATCGCGCAAGGGATCGAAGAATCAACACTGGGCGGTATCGAGGCGGGCTACCCGGTCGTTGATGTCAAAGCTACCCTGATTGACGGCTCGTTTCACGATACGGATTCGACTGAAATCGCATTTAAAATTGCTGCGAGCATGGCGTTTAAGGATGCCGCTTCTCGCGGTAAACCCCAGCTTCTCGAGCCGGTCATGGCCTGCGAGATCATTGTGCCTGAGGAGAGCATGGGGACTGTGATCGGCGACATCAATGGGCGGCGGGGAAAGATTTTGAATCTGTCAAATCGCCATGGTATGCAAATCGTCAAAGCGGAAGTCCCCCTCGCGTCGATGTTCGGTTATTCGACCGCACTGCGTTCGTCCTCTCAGGGGCGGGCCACCTTCACGATGGAGTTTTCGCACTACGAGCCGGTGGCTCCGGCCGTGGCGGATGAGATCAAGCGCCGAGCTGGGTATATTCCGTCCTCTTCGCCAACGACCTAAAGCAGTTTCGGGGTCGTGCAAATGTAAAATTTTGTTTTGATCTCTGGGTAAAAGACCTCTGGGGAGAATGGCAATCCCCTAAGGTTGAGTCGAAACGAAGAACAATCCGCCAACTGGAAAGGGACAGTACTTCGATGTCGAAAGAGAAATTCGAAAGAAAAAAGCCGCACTGTAACATTGGGACGATCGGGCACGTTGACCACGGGAAGACGACGCTGACGGCCGCAATCACGACGGTGCTGGCGAAAAAGG
>JBILEK010000034.1:0-27863 GCA_044352155.1 Bdellovibrionia bacterium | reverse complement strand
CTCCGAGATGCTGAGCTCGCCTCGTAGAATGCCCATAAACCCACTGTATTTGAACCGCGCGTTCTTAAGGGCGAGATCCATGTTCGCGTTTTTGAGCTCCAGTGCGTCGACACTCATCCCGGAGTTGAGGCTGCCTTGGAGGTTTGTAATCTGAACGCCACTGGACCTCAGGCCTGATTCGATCATCTTAAATGGCACCGAAGTAAAGAACACCAGATAGCTCACCACACCAACAAAGACCACCACTAGGCCCAAGGCCGCGAGAATGATTTTTTTCAACATGACTTCAATGTACCATAGGCTCGAAATGATCGGAGTTTTTGATTCAGGCGTCGGGGGTCTCACAGTACTGCGTGCGCTGCGCGAGCGGATGCCGCAGGAGGACTTTATCTATCTCGGAGATACAGCGCGCCTCCCTTATGGAACGAAAAGTCCTGCGACCATTCGCCGCTACCTTGAGCAGAATATCGATTTTTTACGCAGGTTCCCGATCCGCGCCATCGTTGTGGCGTGCAACTCCGCGTCGAGCGTACTCGTACCGGGAGAGACGTTTGATGTCCCTGTCTACGATGTCATTGGTCCGGGCGCGGAGGCCGCGTGCCGCGTGAGTGTGGGTGGCAAGATCGCCGTCTTAGGCACGCGGGCAACCGTGAGTGGAGGCGCATACCTGGAGCGGATCCGGTGGCTACGGCCTGATACTGAGATCACCCAGATCGCGTGTCCGCTATTTGTTTCGATCGTAGAAGAGGGGCTCGAAGACGATCCCATCGCAGATCGTGCAGTCGAGATCTATCTCGGCGAACTCACGGGAGTCGACACGGTGATTCTAGGCTGTACCCACTATCCGGTCTTAAGGCGCGCAATTGCGCAGTTGCTCGGGCCCGAGGTGAGGCTCGTCGACTCAGCCGAGACTTTGGCGAGCGCGCTTGGATGCGGATCAGAGCAGCGGGGAGAAACGCACCTTTACATCACAGACGCCTCGCCTGCGTTTTTGGAAACGGCGCGCAGACTGTATGCGCCCTTCACGTTTTCTCGCGCAGACGTTGCAGATTTAGGCTAGCGCTCTTTTTTTTAAGCTTTTTGATCTGGGCTTTTTTGACTTTCGCCCGCAAGCGCGCTTTGTAGGCCGAAATCTTTTTCGATAAAGCCTCTCTCCCTGCGCCGACAGAAAGAATCTGTGCCGCTAGTACCCCAGCGTTGTAAGCGTTATCGATCGCAACCGTTGCAACGGGTACACCTCGCGGCATCTGCACGATCGAAAAAAGCGCATCCTGCCCGCGTAAAGGTCCAACACCGACCGGCACACCGATCACAGGGAGCGGAGTAACCGCTGCCACCATGCCCGGAAGGTGGGCTGCTCCACCTGCGCCCGCGATGATCACACGAAAGCCACGCTCCTGTGCGCTGCGCGAGAACTCAATCACTTCCTCAGGCGTGCGGTGGGCTGAGAGAACTTGGACGTAGGGCTTCAATCCAAACTCCCTAAGTGCTTTCACCGCTTCGCGCATCACTGGGAGATCCGAGCGCGAACCCATGATAACGGCGACTTCGAGCCTCGTAGCGCGTTTGGGCATAGCTAGATCTTACTCCAAAAGGATGCTTCCCACTGCTCGAACTTCCTCAGAGCTTCGTCAATTTCTTGAGCATCTCGCCCCGTGACAACGAGGTGCCCCATCTTTCTCCCTTCGGAGGAGTGCGACTTCCCGTACCAGAGGGGGCGCTCACCGGGCATGCTCAGAGGCACGGGCACAGACTTTTCGGGAGCACCCCAAGGACCGAGCAAATTACGCATTCCAAACGCCGGAGCAACTCCCAGATCCGTGGGCAACCTCCCTGCAATCGCAAGCCAATGAAGGTCAAACTGTGAGATGTGCGCTCCACCGCGCGAAAAATGTCCAGAGTTGTGCACTCTCGGCGCCATTTCATTTAGGAGCAAATCACCTCCGCGCGTGAGAAAAAACTCAAGCGCGTACACACCAACGAGCTGCAAGTGATCCCCGATTGCACGCGCCGCCTGCTCAGCTTGCTCCTGCAGTAACGCTTGCGCCCCCCAAAGCGACGCGGGCCCACGTACTTCGCGACAGACTCCCCTCTCCTGTCGCGTCTCAACGAGCGGATACGAGACCCACTCCCCAGTACTCGTCCGAGCACAAACGAGCGCGAGCTCTCGCTCGAACTCCACGAGCGCTTCAGCATAACACTCTCCTTCACGCACGAACTCCTCCCAAGAGTCCCCGGGGCGCACGATCCGATTCCCTTTACCGTCGTACCCGCCATGAGCGCGTTTCAGCACAAAACCTTGAGCAAAGCGTGCAGGAGCATCAGAAGGCGCACAAAAGGGCGCGCTTGCAAGTTTGAGCTCAGAAAACAACTGCTTTTGCTCAAGTTTACTTTTTAAGCGCGCAAACGCCTCACGCGCTGGCACACATCGAGCACTTTCAGGAATACGCGAGAGATCCTGAAACTCACTCTCAAATACCACTACATCACCGCTCACATAGCGATCCACGCGCGGAAGTTTGAGAGTGCGAATCGGCTCTTCATCCTCGTGCGCGAGAACGAAGACCTGATGTCCGAGTTCAAGTGCGCTCTCAGCGAGCATTCGTGCCAGCTGCCCTCCTCCGCAGATGAGCACTCTCACTTTTTCGCGGGAGCCTGAGATTCCTCGATTTTCTTGAGGAGCTCTTCCACCTTATCCTCAAGAAGAGTGACTTTCTCTTGATAGCTTGCGGCATTGGGAGGCTCTACGCGCTTTAAAAACATCGCTTCCACTTGCTCCATCAATTGACGATTTTGAGCTGCAAGCTCAGCGTTTTGTTGTTTAACTTGCGCAAGCTCTCCGCCGCCCTCTTTGTCTCGGAGCTGTCCTTTGAGCTGAGTGATTTCAGCCTGAAGTTTTTGGATCTCTTCCGGCGATGCGCCCACAGGAGCGCCTGAGAGCTCAGAGGCCACTTTGCCTTTGCGCACGAGATGCTCCACACCTTCTTCTACTTTTCCATAGATGGAGATGGGTTTCGGATTGGCGAAGCTTTCAATTTTCTGAAGCAATCCTTTCGCGCTTGCGATCAGAACGATCTCCCCAGAAAGCTCACGTGCCGTGAAGTTCAAAAGCCCTAGCTCTCGAATCATCGCCTCATCCATGTCTTGTTGAGGAGTGAGATCGAGTACGATTTTATCTTTGCCATCACCAAGAAGCTTCGTGATTCCGGCCTTTAAGACTTGAAAATCATGCGCAGAAACCTCGGCATCTACCTTGAGTACAGTAAAGCCTTGTGTGAGTCCGAGGCTTAGCTTCACGAGAGCTTGGCCCTAAAAAAATAAAGACGCATCAAATCGCGCCGCGTGATGATGCCGACGAGTCTCTTCTGAGCGTCTAGAACCGGGAGTCTTCTGTACTTTGCATCCACAAAAGTTTTCAGCACTTCTTCTAAAGGCATGTTCTCAGAGATCGTGTGCGTCGCGCTCGAGAATCGGATCTCCGTCTGAAACATCTTTGGGCCGACTCGCTCGGCTTGAGCAATCTGCGTTAGGACATCGTACTCGGAGTAGACACCGACTAACTGCCCTTTCTCGTCGATCACCGGCAGTCCTGTAATCTTGTTATTGACCAAAAGCTTGATCGCCTCCTCGAGGCTCATCCCCACGCGGGCAGTTAGGACTTCTGTGGACATAATCTCACGAGCGGTGGTCTGCATATGGTGTTGAAACTTCCTCTCCCTACAGAATAACGAAATCCTCTCTTGCCCACAACTCAGTGGAGAGTACACTTTAAGGAGCGGTGCAAGAAAACACAGGTGGCTTCAAACTCGCTGACTTTCTTACTCCAGTGCTCTACCGACTGGATCTTGGCGATACGTGTATCGAGTACCTCGAATGCCTCTCTGACCCGCAAACCTCCATGCCACTCTTTCTTGCAGGAGTGATCGAATCCAATCAGGCCTACGATCAGTTCCTTAAAACCTCAGATCTCCTGCAGCGCCGCAAATCCAAATGGACTGAGGCCGAGGAGCCCGCACCCACAGGCGAGGACGGAAAGCCTTTGCCGGGATCTCAGGGACCTAAATATGGCGAGACCGAGCGCATGATCCTACTGCTCGGGCGTAATCCAACGCGTAATGCTCTTTTAAATCTCAGGCTCCTGCGCATGCTCGGTGAGGGACTTCCTAAAACTGAGAAAGACGGACTCTCTCTAAAACCTTCGGATCATTTCAAGTTCGCACTCAAAGTCGAAGATTTTGCGATGGACCACAGCCTGCTTCATCCGGAAACTATTTTCCTAGGCGGCCTGCTTTACGATTGGCTCCTCAAACTGCTTGAGGCGCAAAAAATTGGGGGCAAAGGCGTGCAGCCTGGGCTTGAAGAGGCATGGAAAACCGCCTCTAAAACTGCACAAATCACTTACAAGCTCGGCATGAATCTCAAAGCCTTTAAACTCGATCGCTATGCTTTTTCCTCGGGCCTCACTTTGGGTTTAGGGAGATTCTTTATGGATCTTTTTTACCCCTCCTCCAAAGCTCAAGCCGGATGGAAGGATCAATGGGAGCGGCTGATTAAGTTAAAGCCCATCGACTTCCAAACTCTTGCTCTTGGACTTGAACGAAAACATTTTAAATGTGATGCCCCAGGAATTGCGGGCTTAATTTGCTCGTTTTTCAAGCCTCTTCGAGCAGCTTCTCTCTCTGTCACACATGCGTATGATCCTTATTACTTACGCACTGCCGATCCAGATGCTTACTGTTTAGCCGTGCTTCTGCAAGCCGCGGATCGCCTCACTTTTACGGCGCAACTCACTCCTCAACAGCGCAGAGCCCTTTCAGAGCTTGGGATCAGAGACGCTCAAATTAAAGCTGCAATCAAAGGTCTGCACGGGAAATAGGCGCATGACACACAAAATCAATGTCAAATGCACGCTCTGCCAAGACTGTGTGTCGACTTGCCCTACGGGCAGTATTTTTTTAGGCCGCGGGCAGTACGTCATCGACTCAGACACGTGCGAGGACTGTGGAGTTTGTTTCAGTGTTTGCGCTGCACAGGCGATCGAAAAACCAAAGCCAAAGCGTGTCAAAGTAGAGGACGAAAACGCACAGGGCTCTTGAAAACTGGATTCGGTGATTGTGGTCATTTTTGATTTAAATTGCGCATGCGCGCCCACTCTTCAGCATGCATTGCAGACTTAAGGATCCAGATACCACAATCACCGAATCCAGTTTGCACTCATCTCGATTACAGCAAAGTGCAGAGCTGCCGCCACCACAACGAGAAGATGAAAGATCTCATGATAACCAAAGACCTGGGGTAAGGGGTCGGGTCGCTTCAACGCGTAGACAAGAGCGCCTGCGGCATAGACGAGCCCTCCTGCTAACAGAAGCGCAAACTCCATGGGCGAAAGTGAAGCCTGAAAATCCTTAAAGTAAAGCAACGCGACACAGCCTGTAGCGACATACAGTAAGGACGAAATGGCTTTTGGAATCCGCACCCAAATCAGTGACTTGATGGATCCTAAAAGGGCTAAAGCCCAAACCCAAAACAACAAAGTCTGGCCTGATCTTTCAGGCAATCGCAACAAACAAAGTGGGGTTGCAGTTCCAGAGATCAACACAAAAATGGCAGCATGATCCAGTCTGCGCATCCACATCCGCCGCGTCGTAGACCAGTTGATCCGGTGATAAAGAGCGCTTACACCAAAAAGTCCCACAAGACTCACTGCGTACACGCCTAACCCCAAAAGTGCGCGAGCAGTATGCGCACGGTGAATCAACACCGCCGACGCGCCAAGCGCTATAAAAAAAGCAGCTTGATGAAAGTGCCCACGTAAAAGAGGCTTTGCAGCAACACTCATCAACGTCTCTTGGTTTTAGGCTGAGACGCATCAGGAGTCTCGGGCGTCTTGAAGTTACGCTCTACTCCGCGCTCAAAAAACTTCTCTGCCACAATTTCGCCTTTTTCATCATAGAGAGTCCAGACTCCGGTTTTAAGTCCCTCTTCAAAAGCGCCCTCATAGGCCACTTTGCCATCGGTACGTAGTTGCTGAAATCGACCATGCATCACTCTGCGACCGTTCGAGAGCTCCTTCGTGTAGCAGTATCGATCGCCTTTGATGGGTGCCACACCAGGGAGCAAGACATCTCCTCCCTGCGAACAGGGCTTCGTAGTCGAGCAAGCGACGAAAAAAAAACTAAAACTAAGAGCCAGCGCGCTTTTGAGACTCAAGCGCCTGATCATGCAGACGTCGTAGTTCAGTCGTCTTAAGCGTCCGGTAGTCGTAAGCGCGACCCGTTTTGCGCAAGATCTGCGCAACCAGGCGGATACGCTCGACGAGCTGTTCGCGTTTGTCTTCAGGGACTGAGGCATAAGGAAGATCCTGCGCCGCAGCTGCCGGAGGAGCAAGAGCAGTTTGTTTTAAGCTCTCGACCTTGCTTTCAAGCGACGCAAGCGCTCCGGACTCCTCTGCGCGAACACCGTGAGAGGCCATCAGCAGACTGAAAACGAGCAGACTCATTCGTGCAATCATGAGGAGGGAATACCTAGAGCTCACGCCGCGCGTCAAGCGCGGGCTTCAGCCTTCTTGCCTTTGACTTAAATATTTGAAATTAATTGATTTTTTGTTGCATCAGCCTTTAACAAACTGCCCCCAAAGCCGATCCAGATCCGCGAGCGTCTTTGAAGTAATGGGCTCTGCACCAAAGCGCGCGCGCTCATACCCCTTTTTCCACTCCAAATAGTCGGGCGCGAGCGCGAGAGCGGGATTTCGTTTTCGTAGCCACGCTTGAGCCTTGCGTCTCCTCCGCTCTAAACCATGGTCGCGAGGCAAGCGCAGAGCGAGCTTTTTTCTACCGCGATTCCATCGAAAACCACTTCGCATCCACACCCCAGCACCGAGCAAAACCAACACTCCAAGCCCTAAAAGGAGGCTTCCGAATTTTTCTACCCAGAGCTTAACTCCTCCCCACGACTGCTTGGGGAGTTCACGAAAGTCTCGCGCCACTTCGCCCAAAAAATCCCGAGCTTGCACGCGTAAACGTCCACTCTCAAACCCAACGACATACAGTGACCAATACACCGAGGCCGTATCCATCATCCCTCGCACCCAGTCTAGCGCTCCCCATCCCAACGTAGCTTGAAGTGGAGTCGGATCAAGCGGGACCCATCCACGCGCTGGATCCCATGCCTCAACCCATGCGTGCGCATCGCTTTGACGAAGCGTGAGCACTTCACCCACAGGAGCCTTTGAGACTCGAAACCCACTCACCAATCGCGCCGGCACTCCGCCTGAGCGCAAAAGCAAAGCCGCAGCCGTAGCAAAGAGCTCACAATGTCCCTGCCGTCGCTCAAACAAGAACTGCGATACATTGACTGAAGGCTGAATCTCCTTGTTTCCTTTGTCTCCGATCTCTGCCTCCTCTAAGTGAGTACGAAACGCTCCTGAAAGAAAATAGGATTTCACTTTTTCAATTTTTTGCGCGTGCGTGCTCGTATCACGAAACAAGTTCTCACTCAGCCGAACCCATCTCTCCCGATGCGTGCGATCGGCCTGACTCCAGTCAAGAGATCCTTCTAAATGCTCTTGCGTAGGAGTCTGCGTCAAACGTGAGGACGCGCTGAGCTCAACACGGTAGTGCGTCTGCCGACGATCTGCGCTACCTACACCGCTCCAATCCCCTGAAACAGATCTACGAAACTGCCCACTCTCCGTCGAGGAGTACACCAGCCGAGTCAAGTATGGCGTCGGAAGCACTGCGCTCCCCAACGCCTCACGAATGACTTCGAAAGTCGCAGAGTAGACACTAGAGTCACTGATGTTTCCGTGAAATTTTTGTTCGGTTAATATTTTTTTTGAAGAACTTTTTCCAAAACGCACTTCGACACTCGGCTTCCAAGTTCGACCATCAAAAAAATCAAGCGACCTCCCACGCAAAAGTCCGTAAGGGATCCATCGTTGGAAGTGTGGGTCTCTCGCCTCTGCTCCTATCAATAGTCGTACGGCTGGCTTTTGATCTTCACTCCCCCAACGTCGCTCGGTGCTTAGGTTCACTTCCTCAGTGTATCCGGTCTTCGAGAGCGCACCTAAAGCCGTACCCCAACTCATTCCCTCCTGAGTACGAGGAAGAATCGGAAAAAGAATCAGACTTGCCAAAAATGTGAGCAGCGCAACTGCAGTGGATGTTGAGAGAAAATCTCTTGGCACTCTTCTATCTAAAAGCTCGGGACTTTTTTCGCGAAACTCTTGCGCAATGTACTGGCAAGATACGGATACTGACGCAATGACCATATAGAGAAAAATCACTACCCCAGTTTGAAAATCTGGGTTTATCGCTCCAGCTAGAGCAAGATCCACAAAACCCATCCCAATCCGAATCGCTTGATTTCGACTGTCTGAGCGACTCCACCACAGTAACGCATGCAAGACGACTGCAAGATGAGCCGCTACAAGCAAAGGGTGCAATCGAGTAGTCATCGCAAAATAGCCCGCACTGCAGATGATCATCAACATGCCTGAAAACAAGAACCGATCCGCAATGAACGACTTTTTTAATCCAAAACGGAGAGCTCCGATTAAGACTGGAACCAAAAAAATCCAAGCAAACACATCTCCCGTAAGCCCAAGCGCCCCCATTGCAATGAGATCCGCAATCACAGTCAGCACTTGCGTCAGCGGTCCCCAAGTCATTCTGGTTTTTCCGTAAGTGCGAGGAGATCTAAAATTTTACTCGGACTTTCGAATCGCTTTCGTGAGTCTTGGCTGAGCACGGTCAAAGCCTGCAACTCATCTCGATAGACTAACGTCGCAAGCTCAGCGAGACGCTTTTCAAGAGACTCACTCGTGAGTCGGTCTTGACGTAAATCCAGGATCTCTGAGCGCCTCGATTTATCCATCGCGCGCGCTCTTAAAAGCGGCTCATCGCGCACGAGACTCAAACTCCAGATCGCATCGCGCAGGTCGTCGCCAGTTTGGTAAGAGCGAACCTCGCCATCTGCCGCTTCACCTAAGGTAAGGCGCCTATTCACTGACGGGCTGCTGTAGCCCTCAGCTCCTTGAGTCTTTGAGCTCGAAGCTTGAGAGCTCGCCTGAGTCGTAGAACCAAGATCCTCTGGCCAAACGACACGCTCTCCTGAGTCCGGAACAAACCGCACTTTTCGCGCAAGTCCGAATGGATATGCCGTAGCACATGCGAGACCCTGCCAAGCATGGATCCCTCGACGCTCAAAGACTCGAGGCACCTCAAGGATCACTCGCCCACGCGGCTCGATATGGGGCAAAAGTGCAAGACGCTCAAAACGTCCAAACCGCCACTCCCCGATCTCAACACTATAGAGAGCGAGCCGAGAGCGATTTTCGATCTCGATGCGATCAAAGCTTTTTTTCTTTGCAATCGAAGCTCGTCGCCTTACCCGCAGATCGATCGCAGCGATCGCCTGCTCTGAGAGCACCCCTGAGAGGATCAGTCCTCCGAGCAAAAACGACTCAAGCAAGTAAAGCACGTTATTACCGGTCATGAGCGCAACCACGCCAAGTCCTATCGTCAAAATCAGATACCAGCGTCCCGACACGGTCACATGCAAGCGCCGTTTGCCGTACGCCCAACTGCGCTCTGCGCGTCTCATTGAGGTGCGCGAACCTTTTCCAAAATTGATTCGACGAGCTTGATTTTGCGAGATCCCTCAAGATCTCCCTCATCAAGACGTAGACGGTGCGCTAATGCAGGAGTGGCAAGAGCTCTGAGATCCTCCGGAAGCACAAACGCACGTCCTTTCAGATATGCATAAGCGCGTACAGCCTGTAAGTACTGTAACCCTCCTCTCACAGACACGCCGTAACTGACTTCAGGCTGTGAGCGAGTCGCTTGAATGAGCTCAAAAGCGTATTGCAGTAAACTCTCTTCAATAAACACGCGACCCACCTGAGCGCGTATTTGCGCAATTCCACTCACCGGAAGGATGGGTTCAATTCTATCCTCATTCACTTGAATGATTCCCTGATGATTTTTATAAATCTCAAACTCAGCTTTTTCAGGAGGGAGAGGAAGACGAAGTTCCAGCATAAAGCGATCGAGCTGACTTTCGGCAAGAGGGTAGACACCCTGATACTCAAGAGGGTTTTGGGTTGCCACGACAAAAAAAGGATCCGGCAACCGGTACGTCTTGCCGTCAACACTCACTGTACCTTCAGCCATCGCTTCGAGAAGCGCGGCCTGAGTTTTTGGTCCTGTACGATTAAGCTCATCGGCAAGAAGAAAGTTCGAGAACACAGGCCCCTCACGAAACTCAAAGTCTCGTCCATCCGAAGTAGGCCTCAGCACTCCAACGATCTCGCTGGGAAGTAGATCACTGGTGAGCTGGATGCGTTTAAACTTTCCGCCAAACACTTCGGCGAGCGAGCGGGCGAGCGTGGTTTTTCCCACTCCGGGGGGCCCCTCAAGGAGCAGATGCCCTCCTGCGAGAAGCGCCGAGAGCGCAAGATCCACAATCTCAGTTTGTCCAAGAAGCCTTTGACTTAAGAACTCGCGCGCTCGCGAAAGGGCTTCAGTCGGAGGTGAAAAGTCTTTGGCAATGGATTGCAACATGCTCTGAGCGTTTCGGCCACTTTTGGCCAAAAACTAAGCATCGTCACAAAGATCACACCTCAGTCGATCTTAGAGCCAGACGCTAGACTGAAAAGCTTGATCCACACCCGCAGGTGCGCTTTGCGTTAGGGTTACTGAAAGTAAACCCCGTCCCGTTAAGTCCATCTGAGAAATCGAGCGTCGTGCCCGAAAGAAAAAGAAACGACTTCGGATCCACCACCAGTTTAACGCCTTGCTTTTCGAAGACCTTGTCTGAGTCTTTGGGTGCATCGTTCTCAAAGCCGAGTTTGTAGCTCATGCCTGAGCATCCCCCGCCTACGACCATCACGCGCAGATGTGTCCCGCTTGACGCGGGGTCGGAAGTTTGGATGCGCTTTACTTCGTTAACGGCTTTTTCAGTGATCTCGATCATGGCAAACCCTTTCTTTATCCTACCGCACCTTCAAGCTTTAGGTCTAGAAGTCTGCGCGCTTCAATCGCAAACTCCATCGGGAGCTGTTTAAACACTTCTCCGCAGTACCCCGAAAGGATCAGGCGCAGAGCGTCTTCCTCAGTGAGCCCACGAGACTTCAAATAAAATAGTTGATCATCGGAAACCTTTGATGCCGTCGCCTCATGTTCAACGGTCGAGGACTTATTGCGCACATCAATGAGCGGGAACGTGTTCGCCTCACAACCTGCGCCAATCAAGAGCGAGTCGCACTGAGTGAAATTACGCGCTCCCTCAGCAGAAGGCATAACAACAACGGCGCCTCGGTAGGAGTTCTTAGACTGCCCCGTCGAGATCCCCTTTGAGATGATCCGAGAGCGCGAGCGTGCTCCAATGTGGATCATCTTAGTCCCTGTGTCGGCTTGCATCTTGTCGTTCGTAATCGCCACCGAGTAAAACTCACCTACTGAGTCCTGACCCTCAAGTATACAAGAGGGGTACTTCCAAGTGATCGCAGATCCCACCTCGACCTGCGTCCAGGAGATTTTAGATCTCGCTCCCTTACAGACACCACGCTTAGTGACAAAGTTGTAAATCCCGCCACGCCCCTCCGCGTCGCCCGAGTACCAGTTTTGTACAGTCGTGTACTTGATGGTTGCGTCTTTGAGCGCCACGAGCTCAACAACGGCGGCATGCAATTGATTTTCGTCACGCATCGGTGCTGTGCACCCTTCCATGTAACTCACTTCTGAGCCCTCATCTGCAACGATGAGTGTGCGCTCAAACTGTCCGGTACCCGTGGCGTTAATTCGAAAATACGTCGAAAGATCAAGCGGACACTTCACTCCTTTAGGAATGTAAACAAACGAGCCGTCCGAATAGACAGCGCTATTGAGAGCAGCGAAATAATTATCTGTCGTCGGAACGACCGAGCCCAAGTACTTGCGCACAAGATCACCGTGCTCTTTGACGGCCTCTGAGATCGAACAAAAGATGATGCCAAGCTTTGAGAGCACTTCGCGCTGGGTCGTGATGACCGACACAGAGTCGAACACGGCATCAACCGCAACACCTGCCAAACGCTTTTGCTCGTGAAGGGGGATACCGAGTTTCTCGTAGGTCTCAAGCAGTTTTGGATCCACCTCATCCAGGCTTTTAAGCTCAGGCTTTTTCTTGGGTGCCGAAAAGTAGCTGATCGACTGATAGTCAATCGGGGGGTACTCAAGCCGCGCCCAGGTGGGCTCTTTCATTTTTTGCCACTGACGAAACGCCTTAAGCCTCCACTCTAGCAACCACTCAGGCTCGCCTTTTTTGCCAGAGATCGTGCGGACCGTCTCCTCACTTAAACCAGGTGCAATCGTCTCAGACTCGATGTCAGTGACAAATCCGTATTTTGCGTAATCTTGTTTTTGAAACTCATCTACCATAGGCCGAGCTCCTCTTTGACTTCGTCACTCGCCATTGTTTTTGGATCCCACTTAGGCTCCCAGACAATCTCAACCTGCGCTTCTTTGACTTGCGGATGCTCAAGTGCGCGCTTTTTTAACTCTTCGATCATGTGGCCCGCTGATGGACACCCCGGTGAAGTGAGTGTCATTTTGATGTGTGCGTACTGCTTTGAGGGATCATAATCGACTCCATAAATCAGACCCAAATCAAGCAAGCTCAAATAGAGATCCGGATCCTCAACAGGTCTCAGCCACTCGCGAAGCTCGGCTTCAAGAATCGTGTTCGGATCAGTAATCGTCATTTCATCGCTCATTTCACGACTTCCTTTTTCTCAATCGCGTCCTTCAAAGTCGTCCACGGTAAAAGTGCGCACTTAATCCGGACAGGAAAGCGCTTCACACCTTCAAGAGCGCGGAGCTCTTCGCCCAAAATCTCAGCGTCGCGCTGCCCCTGAAGCACGTCTCGAAACGCTTGGATCTTCATGCTCACATCCGAAAGTGCACACCCTTTCACCGCATCAGTCATCATGCTTGCACTTGCCATACAGATCGAGCAGCCTTCGCCCTTAAAGCGAATGTCTGCAACGCATCTGCCGCTATCGATCTTTAAACCCAAACTCACGCGATCTCCGCAAAGAGGGTTAAAGCCTTCGGCCATGTAATCGGGTTTCTCGACGGCGCCGAAATTGCGCGGCGACTCGTGATGGTCGAGGATGATTTCTTGATAAAGTGCGTCCAATTCTCCGCTCATCGCACTCCCCTTTTTCCGCGCGAGAAATACGTCTGCGCTCCGCGGAGCGCTTTCGCCAAAAGTGCAACTTCCTCAGGCGTATTGTAGAGCGCAAAGCTTGCTCGATTCACGGCAACGACACCCAGTCGACGCATCAGCGGTTGCGCGCACAGATGTCCTGCGCGAATCGCAATCCCCTCGACATCCAGATAAGTCGCGAGATCATGCGGATGCACGCCTTCGAGCGTAAAACTTAAAACCGATCCTCGCGCGCGCGTATCTACTGGACCGACGATCTTCACTCCCCCAATTGACTGCAATGCGCCAATCGCCTGCTCAGTGATCTCTGCCTCATATTGCTCCACACGACTGAGACCGATCTCTTCAACAAACTCAATCGCAGCCCCCAAACCCACAACACCCGCGACATTCGGGGTTCCTGCTTCAAAACGCCAAGGGAGCTCATTCCAGGTTGTCTCTTCGTCGCCGACCTGCGCAATCATGTCGCCACCGGTTTGATAAGGATCCATCTCATGAAACGCGACTTCTTCGCGGACCCAGAGCACACCGATTCCAGTTGGACCAAAGAGCTTATGCCCTGAGAACGCCAGAAAATCGATCTCTCCAAGGTCCTCAAGTTTCACCGGGATATGCGAGATCGCTTGCGCCGCATCAACCGCGACTCTCGCTCCGTACGTACGCGCGATACGCGCAATCTCTCGCATAGGATTGATTACGCCGGTCACATTGCTCATGAGAGTGACTGCAAGAACTTTAGGTTTTGACTCGCGCACTTGGCGCTCGAGTGCAGCAAGATCAAGCCTGCACTCCGCGTCGAGCTCGGCGATCAGGAACCGCGCACCGCGCTCACGCGCGAGACGCTGCCAGGGCACAAAGTTCGCGTGGTGCTCCATCCGAGTCACCAACACTGTGTCACCCGTTTGGACATTGCGTCGACCCCAGGCTTCGGCAACCAAGTTCAGAGATTCGGTCGTACCGCGAGTGAAAACAATCTCTCGCGCACTGCGCGCGCCTAAGAACCTTGCAACTCGCTCGCGAACGCCTTCATAGAGATCAGTAGCCTCTTGACTGAGCAGATAAGCCCCGCGACGCACGTTCGCGTTGGTGTTTTCATAGAATGCTTTTTGACTTTCGATCACGGCGCGAGGCTTCTGCGCGGTCGCAGCACTATCTAAGTACACTAGCGTACGATCACGGATACAGCGATTCAGAAGCGGGAACTCCGCTCTCACCCCGTTCCAGAATAGCCGATCTTCAAGTGCGCCTGGATCAATACTCATTTTCAATGCAGCCATTTCTGCGCTGATCGACCCTCAAAGATGCGGATCGCACGCGCGCGCAGGTCCTCGCTCGAAAGCGCATCAGCAACTGGCTGTGTGAACCCCGAGACGATCATCTGCTCAGCTTCAATCGGCGGGATGCCACGCGCTTGAAGGTAGTAAAGCTGCTCGGGCTCAATCGCACTCACCGTCGCCCCGTGCGCACACTTAACGTCGTCGTTCGCAATCACAAGCTTTGGAAAAGTCTCAATCGCCGCTTGTCCGCTTAAGACCAGATTTCGGTTTTTTTGGAACGCCTCAGTTTGAGAGCAACCGGGATCAATCTCAACATTGCCGTTGAAAACAACACGGCTTCTGTCGGAGGCCACGGTGAAGTAGTCGCACTGACTTTGCGTCCGACCTGCCTGATGGCGCAGATTTACCCAAAAATCAAAGTGCTGCTCATCCCGTGCACGTGCGCCTCCGAGGATTTTCATGCGCCCGCCTTCTTCTTCAAAGTGCACATCGGTGCGTGACTGGGATTTGAGGCCACCGCCCTGACAGGACACCCAGTTTACCTCAGAGCCTGCGCGGAGGCTAAACATCTGCCGCGAGAAAAACTGCGTCCTCGGCGAGTACCCCTGGAGACTTGCCACTTCAATTCGAGCATCACGCCCTGCAAAGACTTGGAGGAGATGACCTGCAAACGGCGCACTCCCTGTTCCATCACCACCGAACTCATCGACGAGTCGCACTTGACTGCGCTCACCAACCCAGATGAGAGTGCGCGAGAAAAACGCATCCGACGCCTCATCAAACCAGTGCAGCGCTCGCATCGGTAGATCTACGACCGTATCCTGCGGCACTCGGATCACCACACCTGTCGTTGCACGCGCCAAGCACAGCTGCGCAAAAAGATCGCGCTCAAGCGACTGGGGCACAAGCTCTTGCTCGCTCCATACGTCAGAGCGCGCGGCAGCTTGCGCCCAACTCTCGATTGTCACACCGCGAGGCTTTAAGACAGAAGTCATGCGAGAGAGCTTGAGCTCGGGGGATCCGGAGCGAACGACAGCGCACGCGGCCTCAGAGGAGGTACGCGCGCCCAGGGTTTCGGGAATCTCACGCAACTCAGGCACAGCGCGTGCGACGCGGTTCCATTGCACATCTTTCAGGGAGGTGAAGCGATAGTTCTCATCCTTCACCGTGGGCACGGCGATGCGCGAGAGCTTTTCCTCAGCCGAAGTACGCAGAAGCTCGAAGCGTCCGTTCATGCGCGCGCCTCTGACTTTGCCTGAGCTCCGACGAGGTGCTCATAGCCTTTCGCTTCAAGCTCAAGCGCAAGCTCCGCGCCTCCGCTCTGCACGATCCGACCAGCGTCAAACACGTGCACACGATCAGGCTTCACGTAGTTGAGCATGCGCTGATAGTGCGTGATGAGCAGTAAAGCGCGATCAGGGGAGCGAAGACTTTCAATCCGATCCGAAACGGTTTTTAGAGCGTCGATATCTAGGCCCGAGTCCGTCTCATCCAAAATCGCGACTTTAGGTTGGAGGAGCCGCATTTGCAGAGTTTCTAGACGCTTTTTCTCGCCGCCACTAAAACCGTCATTGAGCGCGCGGGTGGCAAACGACTCATCCATTTTAAGCGCTTTCATCTCAGCTTGAATGAGCTTCCGAACTTCGCCTGAGGGGACTTCGTCCCCGCGCACGGCCTTTAAGGTCGCACGTAAAAAATTCGAAACCGTAACCCCTGGGATCACGACCGGATACTGAAACGCAAGAAACAGTCGCTTCCGAGCGCGTTCATCAGCCTTGAGCTCCGTGATATCCTCGCCAGAAAGCCAGATCTTTCCGCGCGTCACGCGGTAAGCGGGGTTGCCCATGAGAGTGTGAGAGAGCGTGGTCTTGCCTGAGCCATTGCGGCCCATGATGGCATGCACTTCGCCGGCACGAAGCTCGAGGGTTACCCCACGGAGGACTTCTTTCTCACCCTCACGGCTTGAAACACTGACATGGAGATCGTCGATGCGAAAAAGCGGCTGACTCATACGTGCGCTCCTTGCTCACTCTTTGAGGTGTTTGCGCGAGATTGAGCAAAGGCCGCAGAGGATGCCTGTGAGCTCATCAGTTCGCTCAAGCGGATCCCCGAGAGAACGCTTAAGACTTTTCCATTCACTTCACCCATGAAACTTTGGATCTCGCACCGCTCAAGATACTCGCAGCGTGGTCCACTCGCAGTCTCAGGACTTGTTGACACGCAGGACACCACCGCTTGCACGCCTTCCATGGAGGATAAAAACTCAGTGAGCGTGACTTCTTCCAGTGCGCGTTTGACGAGATAACCCCCGCGCGAGCCATGAGCGGATTCGATGAACCCCAAGTCTTTTAAGCGCTGCAACGTTTTCGCAGTGATCTCAAACGGCAATCCGTAGCGCTCGGCGATCTCTCGTGCGCTCGTCATCTGAACGCAGCCCGTGCTCCCTGCGCGAGCACTCATGTACTTGAGTGCTAGGAGCGCGTATTCTGTCGTGCGGTTCATTCGAATCATGCCGTCCTCCCGAAATCCTGAGTCTCGATTTTCGTTAACGATTTTCTTTAACGAAGTCAGGGCCATGCCCTAATTACGAGACCTAAGGTCGTATACGACCGTGACTATCGCACTCCTAAAGTCGAGAGCAACCTGAAACGGGTTTTGCCCAAGAAAATCCCAAAAAAACTGACTCGCTCGAGTCGTGTGGAGGCTGTGGCAGGGGCATGATCTTCGCGTGAATGGGTAAAATAAATGAGTTATTTCAAATACTTATGACTAAAATGATCCAGTCACCACACTCAACGCAGCCGGCTCTCAGGGCTCATCGCCCTCCAGAGCAACTCCGGATACCGATCTTGAGCCATCAAAATCACCGGAGACTCGTTTTTGGAGCCACGTCGTTCGCTCCGTACTCCCCCGGGGAGCACTCCAGTCCCACCCCGAGTCTCAAGCCAGAGTTTTCTCACCATCAGCGAGTTACTCACCAGAGTCTTTGCATGAGCCTCCCCCTCCGCGCGCTTGCCTTCGATCTGAGCTCGATACTCATACACGCTCATCACGCGCGGAGATTGCGCCCCCTTTCCTACGCTCTCAAGAGTCTGAAAACCTAGTGTCCGACTAAACTTAAACTTACGACGCCCGGGCTCCCGGAAAGAAAGGATCCAATCTACCTCTCCTGCTAAAAAAAGCTCTTCAAGAGCGTTGAGATCGTAGACATCAAGCTCCACTTTCAGAAGCGGTGTGAGGCGAAGAAGTCGCTCAACAATCTCAAGCGCCACCGAAACCACCCCCTCAAGCGTGCCTGCTCGAATTTCTCGAGGCAAAGAGCTCTTTTGTAGCTTTTGGATCTCGATCCGAAGGGACTGATTGGAGCGCACATAGACCTCAGCCAATCGATGCGCCATCGGCGTCCAGGCCGATTTGCGACGAGTCTCTCGATCCAAAAGCTGAACTTTAAGCTCACGTTCAAGCTTTGCAACAATCCTCGAGAGCTGGGGTTGACTAAGACCTACGTGCACTGCCGCGCCCGAGAGGTTCTGGTAAGCGACCGCACGACTTAAGACCGCAAGCTCAGAGGAGAAATTCATCATTCATAATATGAATCATAAAATCCATTATCATGCATAGGACAGAACGCAGTAAAATCAGCTATTCTCTCCACAGCACACATTGAGCACTCCACGCCCTGAACCAGCGGGAGTCCTTAGAAAAACCCCCGATGGAGAGTATCCTTCGGGGGTTTTCATTTTTTTGCCTCGCGCACCAAATCCGCCTTAAGCGCGGGCTTCGTCCAAAGCCGCAGCAATCCAAGCATCCTGCACCCAAGGATGCGCTCCGAGCGGAGGCCTGAGCTCCACGCGCACTCCGGTGTGCGCGCGCTCGATTTCTTCTGCAATGCGAGGCAAATCATGAGCAACGTGCGCTCCTGCAGAGACAAAAGCAGGGATCAAACGGATGCGATGGTGCCCCCGAGCACAAAGCGCTTTGGCGGCAGCGAGTGCGGTAGGCTCTGCAGACTCCATGTACGCAAGCTCCCAGTCCACGCTCTTTGAATGCGCACGAAGACGCTCAAGCAAGCGCGCGAACGGCGCACGCCACTGAGGATCACTCGATCCGTGCGCAATCAAAATCGCAGCACGCGCCTCAAGACGTGCTTCAGGCGCGTCACCTTGGGTCTCATAGGGGATATAGATGAGCTCAAGCATATTCTGATCCGGATCACGGAAATAAAATCCATAACTCCCGTCGCGATGCTCTTTGGGTGTCCCGAGATCTTTGAGACTCGCCGACCGCAGGCGCACGTGCCACGCATCGACCGCCTCGCGAGACGGCGCCACAAACCCCAAGTGCGCAACATGCGAGCCCTGAGCAACACGCGAAACCTCGGGCGCAGGCATGCGGACAAGGCTCAAACTTGATGGACCTACATTCATCATCATCCAGTCAGGGTCGCCGGCGTGATAAGCAGTGCAGTCCAAGATCTCATAGTAAAACTGAGACGCACGTGCGAGGTCGGTCACTCCGAGCGCAGCGTGCTTAAGTCCTAAGAGTCGGTGTTCAGGTGCGATCTTGGTCATGCGCCACTTTTACCACAGACTTAAAAAAAACGGGATTTTCTCGATTCCTAGAGCACTTTCAGGATAAATAATACTCATGCAACCCCGCGCCTTAATCTGGCTTCGACGCGACCTCCGGCTTCACGACTTGCGTGCACTCAAAGAAGCAACGCTTGCAGGATTCGAGGTAGCGGTTGTCTTTGTTTTTGACCGCTCGATCTTGGATGCTCTAGAAGACCGAGAGGATCGCCGAGTCACTTTTATCTTTGAAAGCGTGCTTGAAATCAAACGAGAGCTTCGCAAACAAGGGAGCGATCTGTTCTGGGCACATGGATTTCCTGAAGAGCAGATTCCAAAACTCGCTCAATCCCTTGGAGCCTCAGCCGTCTTTGCTCACCACGACTACGAGCCTCAGGCCAAAACGCGGGATCAGCGCGTTGCCCAAGCACTGAAGTCACTCGGGATTGATTTTCGTACTTTCAAAGACCAAGTCATTTTTGAAGGCAAAGAAGTACAAACCAAAAGCGCAACTGCTTTTAAGGTTTTTACTCCCTACAAGAACGCATGGCTTGCACAAGTCACTGCAGGCGATGTTCAAGAGCATCTCGCAGGACATCCCAAGTTCACTCCAGCGAGTGCTCACACACCAGTTTCACTGACTCTGGAGAGCATGGGCTTTAAGCCTGCTTCACTTTGGCTCAAACCTGGAAGCTCAGGCGCCCGGGAGCGTCTGAGTGCGTTTCTAGAGAGTGGTGTGCACGCTTACAAAGATCGACGTGATTTTCCAGCCGTTGCAGGAGGCACATCGGGTCTCTCTGTCCACTTACGTTTTGGGACGCTTTCGATCCGCGAATGCGTGCGCGCCGCGCGCGCTCGAATGGGGCTTGGTGCGATGACCTGGCTCTCTGAGCTCATCTGGCGAGAGTTTTACATGATGATTCTTGATCAGTTTCCCCACGTCACGACAAGTGCGTTCAAACCCGAGTATAACAAAATCAAATGGCAAGGGACTGAAGAGCACTTCCAAGCGTGGTGTTTAGGCGAGACGGGCTATCCGATCGTCGATGCAGCGATGCGACACTTCAACGCGACGGGATGGATGCACAATCGGCTGCGTATGATTGTCGCCTCTTTCCTCACTAAAGATCTCCTCGTGGACTGGCGCAAGGGTGAAGCGTATTTCGCGAAAAAACTCCTCGACTTTGACCTCTCGGCAAACAACGGCGGATGGCAGTGGGCTGCGAGCACAGGGTGCGATGCTCAGCCATATTTCCGGATTTTTAACCCGGTAAGCCAGTCAGAAAAGTTTGATACCGAAGCTCGGTTTATCCTTTCGGTTCTCCCCGAGCTCAAAGCATTGCCCACAAAAAACATTCATTCGCCCTGGGAAGCAGGCCTTTTCTCTCGAAGTCACGGCTATCCGGCGCCGATTGTAGATCACGCAGAACAAAGAAAACGCGCACTTCAAATGTACTCAGTAGTCAAACGCGATGCTTGAAGAGCTCGACTTTCAGTGCCCGTACTGCGGCGAGCCTATCGTGCTTGAAGTTGAGTCCCTGAGACTCCATCAGCACTTGATCTCTGATTGTGAAGTCTGTTGTCGGCCGATTGAGTTTCATGTTCGCTTCGATGAGGAGGGAGTTCCTCACGCGCAGGCACGACGCGGCGACGACTAGTCGTTGTAAGCTGGCCCCTCAAGCACTCGTACGCCGGGCTCAAGTTTGAGCGTTTCGCGAATAAGAGTGTGCGCAACCCTTCCGCCCTCTACGGGACGGTACTTGTGGGCAGCCCCCACAAACACAAAACGCAAAGGACGCAACGCACGCTGACTGATGCTCTCCAAAAAGCGCCGCTCCTTACGCTCCCCCAAAAGCAAAGACGGTCGAGCAATGACGAGGCTTTCAAATCCGATCTTTCTCAGCGCGTCCTCCATCTCCCCTTTCACCCGATTATAAAACACCCCTGATCGCGCCGAAGCGTCCACGGCACTTACGACCCCAAATCCTCTGGCTCCTGCTTTTCGCGACGCATGCGCGAACCTGAGCACGAGATCCAAATCAATCGCTCGGAATGCCTCACGCGAGCCGGCCACCTTTAATGTCGTCCCGAGAGCGCAAAACGCAACATCAGCATGCGCCTCGCACTTTTCGAGCTCCTCCCAAGCGTGCCACTGCCAACCTGTACGCACCATCGGGACTCGACCAAAAAGCACCCCACCTGGAAGGGCACGCAACAACTCCGACCCCACGAGCCCTGTCGCACCTGCGAGCCAAATCTTCATTCTTTTTGATTAATGCCCCCTGGCAGTCCTTGCAATCTCCGACTGAGGTCGGTTACGGTCTGCGGCACTCCATGACCGGCGTCATCTTGATGAATCTCGGCACCCCCGACCGCCCTGACCCCGCATCAGTGGGTCGCTATTTACGCGAGTTCCTGATGGACGAGCTTGTGATCGATATCCCAGCCCCCTTGCGTGCTCTTTTAGTGCATGGATTGATCGTACCTCGGAGAAAATACGCGTCCGCCGCTCTCTATCAAAAGATCTGGACCGAGCGTGGATCCCCCCTCCTTGTCCACCTCGAAGATCTTGTTCAGAAAGTCCAAAGCCAACTGGGCGCCTCCTACGTCGTACGAGGCGCCATGCGCTACGGAAATCCCAACCTCCAAACAGTGACAGACGAGTTGCGCGCACGAGGGATCCGGCGTTGGATTGCCCTGCCCCTCTACCCAAACTATTCTCTTGCAGCGACTGAGTCCTCGTTTCGCGCCCTTCGCGCCACTCAAGGCGATGCGGAGTTAAGAATCATTCCCGAGTTCTACTCGAAACGAGAGTTCATGGATCCGCTCGTCCAGTCCATTGCAAAGTACTGGAACTCTCGAGAATACGATTTTCTCCTGTTCAGCTACCATGGTCTTCCGGAGCGCCAAGTTCGAAAAACTGAAACCACCGCAGGACACTGCCTGGCTCAAAAAAACTGCTGTGAGAATTTCGAAACCCACGCTCCACGCTGCTACAGAGCGCAGAGCTTTTGGATTTCACGCGAGGTTGCTCGGCTTCTTGGGATTCCGCGGGATCGACATGCGACTGCGTTTCAGTCGAGACTTGGACGCACTCCTTGGATTCAGCCTTACAGCGATACCTTTTACGAAGAGATCCCCAAAAAAGGAGTCAAACGTCTTCTTGTCGCCTGCCCGTCTTTCGTAGCAGACTGCCTGGAGACTCTGGAAGAAGTCCAAATCAGGGGCGAAGAGCAGTTCCGCGAGTCAGGCGGAGATAAGCTCACGCTCGTTCCGTGCCTCAATAGTGACGACGCATGGGCCCAAGGCGTGAGCGCCCTCATCCGCGAGGCTTCCAGGTGAAATTTGATCCTGCTCATCTCTCTGCACTCGGCGCTTCGGTCTCCTTTGCGCTCGCAAGCATGGTGTTTACTCACTTTGCTAGAAAGATTTCAGTTCTTTGGATGAACTGCATGAAAGCTCTGATCGCCTGCACAGCCTTTGGTGTTGCTGTGCTCCTGAGTCAGGAGTTTCATTTTCCGACACTGACGACCTTTGGGCTTCTTGCATTGAGCGGCGTCATTGGATTTGCGCTCGGCGATCTCTGCATGCTGCGCTCTTTTGCCTCTATTGGGCCTGCACGCACGCTGATGGTATACTCCTTTGAGCCACTGCTCTTGGGAGTTCTGGGTTTCTTGCTTTTAGGTCAAGGAATCTCAGCCGCACAAGTTCCACCTGTCGTCCTGTTTATCCTCTGCACTCTGACGCTGAGCTACGATGGATATCGCAAAAGTGGCCGCTGGGTGCCCATCGGTCTCGCATTCGCGTTTGGTGGCCTCGCTTTAGAGACCGTAGGAGTGCTCCTGACTCGACACGCGTTTAACTCCGACCCTTCACTCACCGTTTTTCAGGCCAACTTTATGCGCTGCTTAAGCGCTGTGCTCGCGTTTGGTTTGATCTCGTTTGTGCAGCCGGTTCACTTGGCGCGGAGATTTTATCGCCTCAGTCGGGCAGACCGACTTCTAGCGGTTTTTGCAGCTTTTCTGGGATCGTTTGTGTCTTTATGGCTTTGGTTAGGGGCCATTCAAAAAGGCCATCTCGCCTCGATTGCAGCCATTGGCGGAACAGGGCCTGTTTTCGCGACAATCTTTGAGTGCATCGTGTACAGGAAACTTCCCAGCCCCTACCTCATCGTTGCTCTCAGTTTTTTCCTTGCGGGATTTATTCTTCTGATTCGCTCATGAGCTTGAAATACTCCCTTTACGAAGCCTCTGTTCAAACCCCAGACGTTCATGTCTCGATCTTTAAACAGATGTTTTTTGAAGTGCGTAAACGTCATCCGCTTGTTTTGCGAGAAGATTTTTGTGGGACTTTTGCAATTTCACGCGCCTGGGCCGCACAAAGCTCTCGCCATCGCGCCATCGGTATCGACCTCGCCCAGGAGCCACTTGACTACGGACGCGCGCACACGGATCGTTCCATCAGAAAGCGAATCCAGCTCTACCGCGAAGATGTTTGCAAGCACCGGGCTCGAGCTGAGATTGCAGTAGCTTGTAACTTTTCATTCTGTGTATTTAAAACCGAAGACACCCTTTTGAAGTATTTTAAAAATGCTGAGCGCAGCCTGACGGACGATGGGATCCTTGTACTTGAGATCGCTGGCGGACCTGGGATGATCGAAAAAACCACAGATCGGCGCAGGTTCCGGCTCAACGGACAAACGGGATACACGTACTTTTGGGAGCAGTCCTACTTTGATCCGATCACAACGCAGGCTCGCTACGCGATTCACTTTCAGCTTCCAAACGGAAAGAAACTCAAAAACGCCTTCGAGTACGACTGGAGGCTCTGGAGTATTCCTGAGTTGCGCTCGTTGCTTGAGCGCTCAGGCTTTGAGTCGGCTGACGTGTACTGGGAGGAGACAGACGACTCCGGCGAGGGGAGCGGCGTGTATCGTCGCACAGAAGAAGGCTCCAACGACTATGCATGGGTGGCCTATGTTGTTGGAGTTAAATCCGGTAAGTCTCGCCAGCGCGTGCGACTCTGATCCCTCGCGTGCGCGCAAACTGCGTGATCAAGCGGCGATCCTTACGACTCAGATGCGTGAGCACGATTCGATCGAGAGTCGATGGGTCATACTGATTTAAGGAGTCTACATCAGCATGCTTCCAAGGGGAGGGCCTCCGCGTGTAGGCCTCTTGAAAAACTAAGTCACAACGCGAGAGAAGCGCGAGTGACTCTTCAGTGAGCGCTCCATCTCCACTGATCCCAACACTTTTCCCCTTTGGCTTAAAAACGCGATGCGCGAGATTTGGAATCGAGTGCTCAGTTGCGGCACTCTCAATGAGATAACCGTTAAACTGAGATCTTCGACCTGCCTTTAGCTCCACAAAACGCACACGAAACTTTAAGCAAAGTCCCGGATACCCAAGCTCCAAAAGGCTCCTGACACTCCGAGCAACCCCTTGTGGCCCCAAGATGGTGAATGACTTTTTTCGCCCCTCTTCGTGCTCGCGCACGAGAAGTGGAACAAGACCAAAGCAGTGATCCGCATGTAAGTGTGTGAGCAAAACTGCATCCACAATGAGAGAGCGCTTCCAGACTCGCTCAGGAACTTGATAGCCACAATCGATCAAAAGCCGCGCATCACTGAGATAAAACGCAGTGTTGCCATGCGTACAGTCAAAAGCTTCTCCGCTCCCAATGACCTCGATACGCATCACTAAAGTCGCAACGTCAGTTCGAAGCGATAAAACCCAAGCTGACGAAGGGTTGCTGCAAAAAAGAGCTTCTGATCCAGAGCGAATCCCAGACCCGCGCATGCCCCCCTTAAGAGCGATGACTCGCTCGAATGATCCACCCAAAACCCATATCCAAGCGTTAGGTGAAGACCGCCTGAGCGAATCGCAAATGCAGGCTTAAGACTTAGACCCTTGAGTTTGGATCCCGTGCGTAGATCAATCAGGAGCGTCGCTAAGGTTGAGGGATCAAACGCGATCCCAGCTCCGTAAGAGTCAGGACTACCGGCCAAGTCATAGGCGACAACCCCCACTCTAAGATCGCCCTCAGGATTAAGGATCAAACCCAAGTTTCCATTTGCGGAAGCACTGCCTTGATCCAAATAATAGCGCCCCGAAACCCCAAGCGAAAATCGGGCACTCGGAAACTCCGCCGCAAGCCCCAGCTCAACTCGGTCCACCGTAGAGGAGTCCTCCGTACGGCCTCCAATGGAGAGCGCTCCACCGACTGAGCCATTGCCCGTAAAATAGCCCAGTCCATAGGTAAACGGCGTGAGCGTTGACTGGGATCCGCGAATCCCCCCGGAAATCTTTGCTTCGCTATTTCGAGTGAGACCGGCCGGGTTTTGTCCAAGCGCTGAGATCATCGAAGGATCAACGTTGCCTTCAGCAGTATCCAATCGATAAGAGCTAGAGTGCAGACGCTCTAAGTCTCTCCCAAAAGAGCTCGGAATCGATAAACACCCCACAAGGACTAACGCCGCAAGAAGTCTCATGCCCCAGCAGAATAGCGCGGGCGCATCAGAATTTCGACCGTCAATTCTTTTTCAGCCCTGAGGATTTGTGCTTGGGTCAGCAGTGTCAGTCTTTGGCTCATTCTGAGATTTTGGCACAGGCATGCTCAGTTTTTTCGCAGGAATCCCGCTTGTCTGAACCGTGATCGGAGCCACTCCAGTTGGGAGTGGCGGACGTGGGGCGCGAGGCTCACGCGGAGGCCTTGGTGCTCGAGGAGGTCGTGGAGTAGATTTTGGAGGAGATTTTGGCGCTCTTGCATCCCCTCTTGCCGCAATCCCGACAGCAGAACCTGGAGCCGAGCTACGATCGAACGAGCGAGCACCACGCTCAGTGCTGCGCCCTTTTCTGCGAGGATCCCTGCCCTTACCTTTACCCTTACCCTCGCGCTTGCGATCTGCACTCCGATCACGCGCACGAGCGCCTCCGACAGGAGCCAGGTACTCGGCCATGAAATAGGCTTCACCTTTTTGAACGACGTTTCCGGGAGCCTTTTCGCCTTCCAAAAGCTTGTACACGACCACGCGGCGCAAATCGGCCATCCTTCGCGAATCAACAAGGGAAAGAGCTTCCAACATCCACTGGAGTTTTTCGCCCTCAAGCTTCATGGTTTCAGACAAGTACTTTGAGAGCTCTTCGCGCACGCGCTCTTCGACCTGCTCGTGGATTGAGCGCGCCTTAGGCGGAGCGCTCGGCTCCGAAACTGGAGCTTCAGGCGCCTCGGATGGAGCCGCCGTTTCGGTGACGGGAGTCTCAGTGGGCTCTGTCGCAGCGTCTGGGGCGGCAGGCGAAGCCTCCTGCTTTTTGTCTTTAAACGCAGCTTTTTGCTCGTTCCAAAGCTTTTGACGAAGGGTGAGAACAGATCGAAGACTAACGCCCGCAAACTCAGTGACCGTTTTCATGATGCATCGAGTGATAGCTCGAAAGTCTGCGCGACTCAAGCGGAAGAACGGGTTATCCTCTCCCCTACCACCATGTACAAAAGCTTTTACTCTCGATTCCTGAGCGCAAAGACTCCCGAAGGACTCCCCCGGCTCCACTTTGCCGCTCACAGTCACCATCTCTGGCCCGACGTCACGCGCGATGCCGTTTTGCAGTACTGGGATGACTCTGCCCGTCTTTGTGACGACAAATGGCGACTTCTCTTTAGTGAAGTCATCCCGCGCGCGCAGAAAAATGTCGCTGAGACCCTCTCCTGCTCGCGCCCCGAGAACGTCGTCTTCGCACCGAACACTCATGAGCTCGTCGAGCGCCTGTTGTCTTGTTTTAATCCCTACCAAGGCCTACGCGTCCTCACGACTGATAGCGAGTTCCAAACGCTCGAGCGACAGCTGTCCCGACTTCAAGAGCTGCCCAATGTCAAAGTCACGCGCGTTGCGACCGAACCTTTTGAAACCTTTTCGGCGCGCTTTCAGTCTGAGCTTCAGAGCACTGCCTATGACTTCGTTTACCTGAGTCACGTCTTCTACAACTCGGGGTTTTGTGTCGATGATCTTGAGGAGATCGTCGACTCCGTAAGAAATCGACGCCCAGGAACTGACTCCGTTTTCGTAATCGACGGCTATCATAGTTTTTTTTCAATCCCCACTTCGCTTCAACGGATCGAAGATCGAGTCTTCTATCTCGCCGGTGGATACAAGTACGGGCAAAGTGGCGATAGCGTATGTTTTATGACCGTTCCGCGCGAGTGTTCACTTCGCCCTCTCAATACAGGCTGGTTTCCAAGCTTCGGGCCTGTGGGTGAGTTCTCGCAACTCAACGGTCCTGTTGATTTTTCAAACGATGGCTATCGTTTTTTTGGAGCGACTTTTGACCCCTCAGGCCTTTACCGTTTTAATGCAGTGGCTCAGCTTTTGAAGTCCCACGGTCTTCATGTAAAAAAAATCGACGCTTACCTTCGTGAGTTGCAAGAGCTTTTTATTCAAGAGCTTGCTACTCGTCGCCTCAGAATCCTTTCTCCAAACGATCTTCTCACCGGATTAGATCTTCAGAAAGCGGGACATTTTCTGACCTTCAGACGCTCAGACGTCTCCACGCTCTCAAGTAGACTTAAAGAGCGAGGAGTAATCACCGACACAAGAGGTAATCGAATTCGCTTTGGCTTTGGTCTTTATCAAGATGCCAGTGATGTGCACGCGCTCATTGAGCATCTGGAGCAGATCCAAAAACTTCAGAAACTGGCCGCACCCAGTGAGTAAAAGTGGTGTGCGTGGCGGAGTTAGGTTTTGAAATTGCAAAGTAATTCCATGGAATGCCTTCTTTGGAGTTACTTCAGCGTGTTTCATGTCGGTGTGACGGAG
>JBILEK010000079.1:0-10703 GCA_044352155.1 Bdellovibrionia bacterium | reverse complement strand
CTGCAACAGTGGCCCCTAATGTCGAAGCGACACTCTGAATATCGACACCTCGATTGGCCATTGCCGCACGATCCGGCACAATCAAAAACTCAGGCATCCCTAGCCTAAAATCCGTGTCTAGATCTTGAGCAAGCCCCTCCTCTTCAAGACGCTTGATGATCTCCTGAGACTTGGCCTGTAGGACCTCGAGATCAGGGCCAATGATATTAAAAGAAACTGGAAACTGTCTTCCTGATGTGAGTCCACGCGCTGAAAAATCACGAAGACTCGTGCGGACACCTTTGAGTGCTGCAAACTCTTTCCGCAGTTGATCCATAATCTCTACATGTTTAAGGTCACGCTCTCTTCGGTCCTTAAGGACGAGCGGCATAAAGATCTGGTTGACCTCTGAGTTTGGTCCGCCTCCACCAATCGAGCTAAAGACGCGCACCACATCTGGATGCCTCAGCGCAATCGCTTCAACCTCAAGCGCTTTTGCACGAGTCACTTCAAGCGATGAGCCTGCAGGCGTCTGAGCGCTCACTACAATTAAATCCTGATCTTGGAGCGGGACAAACTCTTGTTTCACTTTTTTTATGAGCACAAGCGAGATCAAAAACCCCACTAACGACATCAGCACGATGAGTTTTGGATACTTGAGTGTTTTTTTTAATCCAGACGCGTAGCGTACACCGTAGGAGTGAAAGAGCTTTTCAAGCCATCGCTCAAAGCCTCCCACTTGAGGCTTTGTACTCATGAGTGTTGCCGCACGCATTGGAGTGATTGTTACGGCTTCAATGAGAGAGAGCAAAACTGCTGCGGACATGGTGATCCCGAACTGGAAAAAGAATTTTCCAATCACTCCATCCATAAAAACCACAGGCAAAAAAACAGCAACCACTGCAAGAGTCGCTGCCGTTGCAGCCGGCAAGATCTCCATGGATCCATCATACGCTGCCTGCGCTGCAGGCTTACCCATACGGTAGTGGCGTACGATGTTCTCTAAGAGCATGATGGCATCGTCAACAACAATTGAAATTGCCAAGGTCAGCGCAAGAAGTGTGAAAAGGTTGAGCGTAAAACCCGAGAAAGCTAAAATAATAAAAGTGCCAACGATCGATGTTGGAATCGAAAACAAAATATTGATCGCGGCTTGAAGTGAACCTAAAAAAAGAAAACAAACCAAAATCGTGATCACCGCTGCGATGACTAGCTTTTCGTAAGTCGTTGAGACCACTGCCTCCGTCGCGCGCGTCTGATCGACGTTGACTTGAAGAGTATACCCTTTAGGAAGGAGTGGTTGGAGCTCTGCTACCTTTGAGTGAACCGCTTTAGCTAATGCGACCTCATTAACACCACGCTGCTTACGAATGCCAATCCCCACTCCTTCTTGGCCATTAATCCGGACAACGCGCCTTACATCGCTTAAACCGTCCTCAACACGCGCGACGTCCTTAATCCGCAGGGGGGGGCCGCTCACCACAGCATTGCCTCGACGCAGGATCCGAAGCTCTCCTACTTCGTCGGGGGTTTTAGCCTCACCTAACCAGCGAACGCGCAGCTCTTTGCCGTCTTTCACAAACTGCCCTGCAGCGCTCTCCAAATGCTGGCTCTGAATCGCAGAGGCAAGATCCGAGACCGTGAGATCGTACTGAAGTAATTTTTTTGGATCAGGCCAAATCCTTAGGTTTCGGTCTGGAAATCCACCAACCCCCACCTCTCCCATCCCTGGGATAAATCGAAACTGATCGAGTAAAAAAGTATCCACCCATGCGAGTGTCTCTTTGATTGACTGCTGCGAGCTCACCCCAAGGAACATGATCGGCTGGTCTTCAGGATTGGTTTTCCGAATGACAGGAGGATCAATTCCCGGCGGCAAGCGCAACTGACTGAGCGCTGCTTGAACCTCTTGAAGGGCGACATCGACATTACGCTCGATGTTCAGATCTAAAGTAACTGAGCCACTCCCCTGACGAGCTTGGGAGCGCATTTGCTTTATACCTTCGATCTCTAAAAGCCGCTCTTCGATCGGCTCAATGAGCTCAGACTCGATCACTTCCGGAGATGCCCCCTCATAATTGACCGAGATCGAGAGGACCGGAAAGTCGATATCCGGAAGCTGACTCACTCCGAGTCGATTAACGCAGAGCGCCCCAAAGATCACAAGCGTGGACATTAGTACCCACGCAAAAACTGGACGACGAATCGAAAGGGAGATGAGGTTCATCGTATTGCCGTGAACACACTATAGAGCCCGCAAAAACAGAAGACCAGGTGATTCCGAGCTCTTGGACTCTGCCGCTTGAGCTCAGAGCGTGCTAGCCTGAGACCACTATGGAGCTCTTTGCGACGATTTGCTTTTCATTAGCAATCCTTCACACCTTTTTAGTGAAACGCTTTCAGACTCTTGCTCATCGCTACAAAGAAGGCTCTGCGGCTGAGAACTTCTTCCATCTCTTAGGCGAAGTTGAAGTCGTATTTGGGTTATGGGCTGGGATCTTTGTTTTTTACCTCGCGCTTTCGCAAGGCGCGCCGACTGCAATCTCGTACATGGAGTCGCGCAACTATACGGAACCTGCTTTTGTCTTTGTTATTCTCGTCGTGTGCTCGACTCGGCCTGTTCTTTTGTTCACGTCTCAAGCGCTGGAGTGGATTTCGCGTCTTCTTCCGCTGAAACGCTCGATCTCATTTTATGCGGTCTGTTTGACTCTGGGCCCTCTCTTAGGGAGCTTGATCACAGAGCCTGCCGCAATGACAGTTACGGCTCTTATTTTACTGGATCGTTTTTATAAAAAAGGGATCTCCACAAAACTCAAGTATGCGACCTTAGGGCTTCTGTTTGTGAACATTTCGATTGGGGGCACGCTCACCCCTTACGCAGCTCCTCCTGTATTGATGGTTGCAGGGACTTGGGGGTGGGATGTGAGCTTTATGCTGACCCATTTTGGCTGGAAAGCGGCGCTTGCGATTTTTATCTCTACTTTAATAGTCATCGTGCGCTTTAGAAAAGAGTTAAGCACACTCGAAGTCAAAACGTCTGAATCCCTCTCGTTACCACCAGCCTGGATCACAGGATTACATCTTTTGTTTTTGGCTCTCATCGTCCTCACCGCTCACCATGCTGTTGTTTTTTTGGGTATTTTTTTGTTTTTCTTAGGCCTCGCGGCGGTCACACGCGAGTATCAGTCGGAGCTCAAACTCAAAGAAGGGCTTCTGGTTGGATTTTTCTTGGGCGGCCTCGTGATCTTAGGTGGTCCACAACGCTGGTGGCTTGAGCCCATTCTCACTCATCTCAATGCGTTTTCTCTCTATTTGGGAAGTGCCGCACTCACTGCGGTTACGGATAACGCAGCTCTAACCTATCTCGGCTCTCAAGTACCAGGTCTCTCTGATAGCGCAAAATATGCTCTCGTCGCTGGCGCAGTTGCAGGAGGCGGTCTCACGGTGATCGCAAACGCTCCAAACCCCGCGGGCTACGGGATTCTTAACCCTGAGTTTGGCCAGGATGGCATCAGTCCTTTGGGACTCCTGGTGTCGGCACTCCCACCTACACTGATCGCATTGATTTGTTTCTGGGTGTTTTGATCAAAGTGATCTGAAGAGAACATGAATAAAAAAAGCGTCATTTTTGATCTTGGAAATGTTTTGATCCGATGGGATCCAAAGCGCCTACTCAAAACTCTTTACGACTCTCATGAGCAGATCGATCAGTTTCTAACAGAGACTTCTTTCTCTCATTGGAACGAAAAGCTTGATGCGGGCGTACAGTTTTCTGAGCTGATTCCACGACTCAAACGCGCTCACCCTAATCACGCACACGCCATTGAGGCCTATCAAATGCGCTGGGATGAAACACTTGTAGGACCGATCGAGGAGAGCGTGAGAGTTTTGCGATCACTGCATGGACAGGGCGTTCCTCTTTACGCTCTCACGAATTGGAGCGCTGAGACGTTCCCTCATGCGCTCAGACGGTTTGATTTTCTAAGGCTCTTCCGTGGGATCTTAGTTTCGGGCGAAGAAAAACTCATCAAACCTGACCCTCGCATCTACGCTCGTTTGGTAGAGAAGTTTCATCTGAGAGCAAAGGATCTGTTTTTTACCGATGACCTTGAAGCGAACTGCCAAGGAGCACGTGACGCCGGGATGGTGGCCCACCGCTTTGAAAGTGCATCGGCATTAAGCGTCGCTGTGGAGCAGTTCTTAGGCGAGCGCTTGGCTCTCGACAAACATGAGCGCCCATGACAAAGGCCAAGAACTCGTATGCGAATTGTTTCGTTCCCGCTTAAAAAAGCGATCCCCCTTCTGATCTTGGGGCTTCCTTTTTTTCTATTACTCTTTGTGGTGCTCGCTGTGGGTCTCGCTCTCGCCACTTTATGGATGGCCCTTTTTGGTAAGCGCAAAAGCGCACGCCTACGTCATCAAGCCATCTGGGAGCATGCGAGATGGTTTGAAACCGGAAAAGATAACGCGCCCGGTCATACTCGTGAAGTCAAAGATATCGAAGTGCAGGTCGAAGATCCTCGTAAAACTCCTTTAAAGTTGATCCCAGGAGGTCAAAAGCCTCCATTCTCAGGTGAGGGTTGAGGGTCTCGCGCAGGTCTGGTACCCGATCTTTCGCAATGGATCAAAAAGCTGTGCGCGCACCCGCTCGAGTATTAGCTTTGGCGCTCTCCCTCATGGTGGGAGGATGCAGCTCTTCGGATCAGGGACTTAAGCCCTACAGCGTGCGCACTCATGCTCCCACTCAACGCTCAGATACCGGTATTGCGCTTCAGATCCGAAATCTTTCTCCAGGACAGCTCTACGAGCGCCTAGCGCGACTTGCTCAAGTCTACCCAGAAATGTCGGTACGCTCCTTACCTCCCTCAGGGGAGCTCATTGAGGTTTTCTCTGTTCCAGCGCTTCAGATTGCCCGCATGTTTCCAGAGTCAGTGCCGGTTCCTAACTCCTATCACGTAGCTCAGTCCAAAAAAGCTGATCTCGCAAAACAGCAGGTCTCCTCCACTTGCGTTCTCCCAGATCGCGCGATCAAAGTCAGTACAGCTGAACCTCAAGAGCTCGTCACACAAGGGATCACTCTCACTCTAAGTGGTGCAACTGAGGTGGGGCGCACGTTTTTTTTAAACCTTGATGTCTCCTCGCTTCCAGACCTACGGCTTGAACCCGGCAGCACGCGTTGGGAAATTTTTCATGTGTCGACCGAGCGGCTAATCTCACGGGTGCGGGGCTTCAGCGCAAACGCTCAGCTGGTCGACCCGGGCGAGTACTTCATCCGAATCAGCGCCACTGAAGCTGGGAGCAAAAGAATCTGTCTTGCTCGCTCACTACGCTTTGCTTTGCGCTCCAAGGAAGAGCTTGCAACTCCAGGCTCAGTATCCGTACTCCCTAATGTCGAGCGTTTGGGAGCTGTTTTCCCTCATTTAGTTTCGATTGAAGCCATTTCGGCTCGTACAAAAACCGATCAAGGTAAAGGAGTCAGTGTCGCCATCATCGACACGGGAGTGCAGTACAATCACCCTGATCTTCACGCACGGATCTCAAGCACGCGGCGGGGCTGGAACTTTGTCGAAGGAGATGAGTTTCCTTTTGATAGTAGTGGTCATGGGACTTTAGTCGCAGGACTAGTGGCGGGAGCAAACTACGGAGTAGCGCCTCTCGCTGAAATCCTTCCGCTACGAGTGATCAACGCGTTTGGGGGCTCTGACACTTTGAGTGTTGCTGCGGCGATTCGTTACGCAAGCACCCAAGGGGCGCGCATCATCAATCTGTCTCTCGGCACCGAGGAGGCTCGTGCAGCTATACTGTTTGAAGAGGCGATTCGATTTGCAACAGAGCAAGGCTCCCTCGTCGTTGCTGCTTCAGGCAATGGAGCGATTGACGGCTCGGGTTTGAATCTCGAAACATATCCTCTCTATCCTGCGGCTCTTGAGATCCCAGGACTGCTCACTGTCCTTGCGACAGATCTTCTCGGTGAGCGCACTCCGTACACTCACTACAGTGCGACGAAAGTTGCTCTCGGTGCGCCAGGTGGTACGGATCAGGACGGAGGACTTTCATCGACGCAAGCTTATGCTTCGCTCGGAAGACTTGGTAAAATTTCGGGCTCATCGGCGAGCGCGCCGCTGGTTTCTGGGGCCGCAGCACTGATCTGGTCAAGCGCGCCTTCGCTCTCGAATTTAGAAGTACAGCGGATTTTGGAGATCTCAGGGACAAAAGCGCCATCGCTTAGCGGCACAACGCGCTCGGGCGCTCTTTTAAATGCTTATAGCGCTGCGCTCAAACTGGCCGCACCCATTGAGTAAAGGGCCGCACTAGTAGGGCTGCGCGGATCTCCGTCCCGCATCATTGTGCCAACAATTCCAATCACTTGCGAGGCTCTCCAACCTTTACCCTCTTGATTCGAGCCTGTTTGTAAAGTTTTTTGACGCCAATGCCGATCCGTTGACGCTAGAGGTGCTCTTGAATCCATGTCGCCGATCGTTGGAAACGCCTCGCCTCCTTCAGCGCGCGCTCGCGTACGCGCAGGATCTGGGGCTCGTTGTGCTGCTAAGCTTTGGGCTCAGTCTCGTTGTGATGCCCCTTTGGATTAGTGTGAATGTTCTCGCCCAAGAAAGATTTGAGCTCGCCCTAACTGAAGCCTCCTCTCGCGTAGGGGCCACACTTGAAGGCTTGATGCTACTCTCGGTTCCTCTGATCTACTTCCTTTACTTCGCCGTGAGTACCGCGGGCTTTCGCTCAACCTGGGGAAAACGCATGCAAGGACTTCAAGTGATTTCGCTGCGCGGGGGAACCTTAACCCCCACTCAATGTCTTTTAAGAGAGCTCGCGCGGCCAGTGGATCTCTGCCTTGCACCTTTGATTATGGTTTTCAGTCCTCAGAGCCGCACTCTCGGCGATCATCTCGCAGGCACGCAGGTCGTCTGCTCCGAAAAGACTCGCGCTTTTGAGCGTCTGATCGCAGCAAGCGCGTTCCGAAGTCTTTACATGCATCTTCAGCCTCGCTGGGTTGAGAGCAAGTTTTGCGAGTTCTACCTAAGACTCTATGTGGGCGACTGGACTCCACAGACGCTTAAAGATCTTGAGCAGATGGCGCGCAGCTCATTGCTCAACTCTCATGCCCCCATCTCCCAAGAGGAAATGGTTCATTTTTTCGCTGAGTTCTGTCAGCAAACGCTCGAGCAGCGCCGAGCAGAGAGTAAAAAGATCGCCTAGGAGCTGATGTTCCACGTCAGCTCCAGAGTCGTCCCATCTTGGGTCTGCTTTTTTTCATGCTCCTGAGAGCGCACGATCTGCTCAATCACTCCGTTTGCCAGACACCGATCAATCGCCCGGCGCTCTTTCTGCTCCCTGAGAACCCACTGACCATCTACACGTAAGAACGGGAGCGTTACAGAGTTCGAAGGCTTACACGTTTTCCATGCTAAAAACGCAGCACCAACAAAGCGCTCCATCCATTGCTCACCGTGCTCCGGGGGCAGAAAACGGAGCTCAAGCCTCATCCCATGAGGCGACCCCACTCCTTCGAAGCGAACTTCGCGAACTCCAGGATCTGATCTCTTAGGTCGGGGGATGGGCTCTTTGCTCCAGCAGCCCGAGAGGGCGATTGCAAAGAGAAGTGGGAAACCAAAAACTGGCCCACTTAAGTGTGCACCGGTTTTAAAATTGATTCGTCTCATTGAGGACTTGCCCCGCATCCGCTTCAGAATCTGACAGATGCGGGGTCAGATCTCTAATCAGTTCGCTTTAGTATGCTAAGAAAAAGCTCCACCATGCACACGCAAAGGGGCAAGCTCTTTACGGGTTATCTTTCGCCGCGCAGCCCGTCACACCCGCCGCGGTCACCTTGCAAACAAACACCTGCCTTAAAGCCCCAAACAAAAACGCATCATTGCGGGCGATCACCACGTGCGAGTCCTTTACCGTGGCAACTCCTCCATAAGCACATCCCCCCAGAGCGACGACCAGAGCTAGCATCAGAGCACGAAAAAGAGGATTCCGTTCCATTTGATCTCCTTTGTTTAGACCATGCTAAGCGCTTAAGGTTACAGGGTAAACCCCGATTTTAGCGACGCGAACTCATTTTAGTTGACTCAAAAGATCTGCCTTAGATATGACACGGCGCGCTATCTCAGGAGAAATACCAATGTTCAAGCAAACCCTCAACTCGGCCCTTGCCCTCTCCCTCACGTCCTCGCTCGTACTGTGCTTTCAAGCGCGAGGAGAGTCGTTTTCGGAGTTTTTCGAAAAATTCCATCAAGACCCGGCCGAGACGATGAAGCGCCTACCCAAAAAAGAGGGTGCCCCCTCCCCGGATCGCGGCCTAGCGCCAGAGAAAGTGTTTGATGCAAAAACTCAAGCTCGCGAAAAAATTATAAAAGGCGCTGCCGATCTTTCGACCGAAGGTCTCGATGCGGAAGCTGCGCTCAACGATCGAATCGAACAACTCACCGACGTCACGCAGTCCAACATCGTTCGCAAACTCAACAAAATGGTGAGCTCAGCGCGACTACAGGAGTCTCCGTGGTCTGACGACTACTGGCCGATCTACAAGGGGCAAACCGCTTGGCGATGGGCTGACCCACAAACCCCCGCATCAGGAGAGTTTGATGATTACGTGGAGTCCGTGTTTCCAGGCACAAGCTCTACGCTCAGAACCATGGCTGCCGATAAAATGATGCTCGACATGGTGCTGAGCTCTCGAGTGCGTGCAAGCTCCATCGAAACGCTCTCACCGGCCGAAAAGTACGACCTCCTCGTCGGCGACGAGTCGCGCACATTGACCCGCTCTCAGTATCAACCAGGGATGAGCTACTTTAAAGAGTCTGGAAAAGTAGAGACTTGGATGGGACTTTGCCACGGCTGGGCTGCAGCAGCCTATATGTCTCAGCGACCCAAGAACGCCATCAAAGTAAAAACAACCACCGCACGCGGAGAGGTCATCGAAATTCCATTCTATCCCTCAGACATCAAAGCGCTCACGACACTCCTCTGGGCTACTGCGGCACCTGATGCGCGCTTTATTGGCGGACGTTGTAACACTAAAAATCCCTCGCGCGACTCAAGAGGCAGAACGACAGACCCCGGTTGCTTTGACACCAACCCTGGCACCTGGCACCTCGCTGTCGTCAATCAGATCTCAAAAGCGAAGCGCAGTTTTATCCTGGATGCGACTTACGATTACGAAGTCTGGAATCATCCCGTCTACGCCTACGAATACACGCTGTTTAACCCTGAGACCGGAGCTGAGACTCAGTCCATCGAGTCTGCTAAAGCGGCGATACGTGCCTCTGACGCATCGAGGTCGATTCCCCACTTCAGCAAAGACAAGTTTGCCTCTTATCGCGGCGCAAGTAGCAAGTATGTCGTCGGCATAAAAATGAAAGTCGATTACGTGGTTGAGACTCGCCCCAATCGGAACTTACAAGACTCCGCGCGCCACGATGCGATTCAGTCTGCGACTTATGTCTATGATCTAGAGCTCAACTCGAAAGACGAGATCATCGGTGGCGAGTGGTACTCAAACGCACATCCCGATTTTCTGTGGACTTTCGCAAGTGGCGCCCGTGCTTTGTCGGTCGTGGATCGCAAAGCAAGCAGCGCAATCGAGATCATCGGTCGCTACGCCAACTACTCGCGCGAGAGCTGGCTTCCACGCTCCCCGCTCCCCACTTCCTGGAAGCAAGTCGCTCGCGAAGCCTCAGCACAAGGTCAACCTCTCACCAAGATCGTCGAAGCGCTTGTAATGCTCTCAAGCACAGGGCTTTAGGCATCCCGAACTTGCCCCTCAAGTGTGCCGCTCTCGGGGACGGCACACCTGATCTTTCTTGGGTATGGTGTCAAAAAGTTTGACACCATCTCCGCCCGAAGTCCCTTTGGTTCTAATCTAAGTACATGAAATGAATGGTAAAATAATCATCAAAATACTTGATCTCCGTGGCATGGAATCTGCTCGATGGGCATTGGCTAGAGTCCGGATTTCGGACCCTTGAGGTGTAGAAATGCAATCGATCCTATTGAACTCAAAGAAAGTGCGCGCGGCAGCTCAGGCAGTCGCGGTGATCGTTGCGCTTTCTGCCTGGGGGCTCGTAGGAGACGCTTTGGCCAACCAAACATCTCCTTTAGAACCCAAGGAGGCCGAGCGCGCAGAGCTTGAGCTTGAGTCCTCGCGCCAATCCCCACTGCTTGAGAGCCCAGTGTTTGCCCCATCAGCTCTTGAACTGAAGACCATGGCGCTTGAGCGTCGTAGAGCTGCAAAAAAACCCAAGCTCAAACAATCTCTCGCCATCACGCAGGCTGCGCCCGCTCCGCAGACCTCAGTGAGCGCCGCTCCCCCTGCAAAATCACAAAAGTCTTGGAGCTTAAATGTGGATCTATCCGCTGCAAGCTCGTTTCTTGAGCGCACTGATGCGGACTACTCATCATCTCTAACGCTGACCTTGATCCCTTCTCTCAAACTTGGAAAAGGATTCACTCTTTCCGCCCGCACGGACATCTCTCAAGAGATCCAACCTGAGGAGAAATTCACTTGGCTTGACTCATCTTTAAGCCTGCGTCACCAGGGGACTGAGCTTAATCCTTTTTTGAAACTCTCGCCTGGCGTCTCAGTTGCGATCCCGACTCACTCCGAAACGCGGCGACGAGACTCGATTCGTAGCGCAGTGTCTATGTCTGCACGTTTACTTTGGAAACTAGATCCCATCTCTCTATCCATCCTCAGCGGTTAC
>JBILEK010000113.1:0-2981 GCA_044352155.1 Bdellovibrionia bacterium | reverse complement strand
GAAAACGGTCTGATTGGTGGCGGTACTTGAGTCTCCAGGAGAACTCGTCAGCTGAGTCGTAAACCCAAGGCCTCCGAAAGCGTCGGCACGAAACACAACTGCTTGAGAGAGCCAAAAGTTAAGAGCAAGCCCCACTTGCACCGGAAAGCTCGAAAAATCCCATAAATACTCGTTCGATCCAGAAAGATCTAAAACGCTTGCTGAGCTTCGAATAAACTCAAACCGCACTCCAAGCGACACTCCCTTGCTCATGCGCGCGTCTAGCTCTGCCCCAAAGTGAGCACCTCCTCGCACTCCCGTAAGCCCGGTTGCATCCGAGAGCTCAGGGGAGTTAAAAATTCCGTAACCACCCAGAAAAAAAAGCTGAATTTTTTTCTGATCTGCTGGCGCCTCTGGCGCAAGCTTTAAGATCTCTTCAACCTGCGCGCGATCTGGCGGGAGGTAAAGCTCGCTGAGCGCCTCTGACTGTGAGAGCGGGCCCACGTTTGACACCTCAATAAAACCCAAACGACCGTCCTCGGTGCGTATTTTGTAAAACCCTTGAATCGACAGATTACTTGCCGCAAGAGGCATATCTAAAGGCAACTCAGAGACAACTCCTGCGCTCCTGGATGGACCTTCAAAGATTTTTGCACGATCGACTTCGACCTTAAGAAGCTGTGCTGCATGAGCGCCGATACTCAAGAAAAACATTAACCCGAAGCAGAGCAGCCCTCTCATCGCATCCCCTGAAGTAGGGACTGCGGGTTTACTTTTACGTCATGAATGACAGCACCCCAATGCAAGTGAGGTCCACTCACCCGCCCAGTCCCCCCTGCCAGTCCTAAGAGATCTTGCGTGCGCACTTCCTGCCCCACTTTGACATCGGGACGACTGAGGTGGGCATAGACTGTAAACAAACCATACCCATGGTCTAAAACAATCGTGTGTCCCGTGAGAAACATATCGTAAACAAACGCAACTCGCCCCGGAGCTGGCGCATAAATCGGAGTGCCTGTGGGCGCACGCAAATCCACGCCCTGATGAGATCCAGTCATCATGCCGTTATAGACGCGCTTGGTTCCGTAAGGGCTTGTAAACTCGCTCCGTACTGGGATCTCAAAGTTGCCACTCCAATACTTTTTCGGAGTGATGCTGCGATAGACTCGCTTGATCATCGCACTCTCTTTTTTGATCCTCAGAAGATCCTTTTTTTTGGGTCGCACTTTGCTGGGATCTACCGTGAGCCTCTCAGATTGATAGACACTTTGCCTGACTTGAAACGGAAGAGACAAAGTCTGTGTACCCCAGCCATGCACTTCGATCCGTGACTCACCTGAAGGCTGAAGATAAGGAACCGGCACAACGCCCTCCCAGCCTCCTTCGACGGGATAGAGGGGGATTTTTTTTTCAACAAAACGCACTTCAGGTACTTTGCCCGACGCATCCGACGGCACTGAAACGAACACAAGCGATGCATCCGAGGTCTCCGTCACACTTAAGCTTGGGCTCTGGATTTTGCTCGCACTGAGGGAGGCTGGCGCCTGAGTCGCGCTCGCACAGCCAAGCCCAAAGAGTAAAACGGCTCCCGCTCTAAAGAGTTTCGACCTGAACATCTCCGTCATGAAATCGTATTCCAAAGCGATCTCCTGACTTTAGAATATGCGCGCTTCGGACGATCTGAAACTCTTTTTCATCACGAAATGCAATCGCATACCCTCGATTCAATACCCCTAAAGGACTGAGAGCCTGAAGCTTCTCTGCGGACTGTCCCAGCCTCAACTTTCGTGTCTCAAGGCGGCGCTCGATGGAGCGCTGTAAGCGCAAAGTCATCTCATCGAGTCTCTGCGCCTGCTCACGCAGCCGATCCTTTGGGCTTACGAGAAGCGCTGCAGCCGCACGCAGTCGTTCGCGACGCAACTGAATGCCGCGCAACGCAGAGTGACGCATCCGGTCTCGCTGCTCTTCTAACCGACGAGGAAAGTCGACCCAGTTTCGCGATACAATCTCAGCTGCCGCCGAGGGGGTGGGGGCACGAAGATCCGCCACAAAATCGGCGATCGTAAAATCGACCTCATGCCCGACTCCAGAGATCACCGGGAGTGCAGAGCTCGCAATTGCACGGGCCAAAGACTCATGATTAAACGCCCAGAGATCCTCAAGACTCCCGCCTCCGCGGGCGACAATAATGACCTCACCTAACTTCAGCGAGTTCGCACGCTCGAGAGCACGCACAATCTGTGCGGGCGCCTCAGAGCCCTGAACCAGGGCGGGTACGATGTTGATTTCGACATGAGGAGCGCGGCGTCCGAGCACGTTGAGCATGTCTTGGATCGCTGCCCCCGTAGGCGATGTCACGATCGCCACTCGGGTCGGGTACTCCGGCAGAGGGCGCTTGCGATCCGCGGAGAACAAACCCTCAGCCCCGAGCTTTTGCTTGAGCTGCTCAAACGCGAGTTGGAGCGCTCCAGCCCCGAGAGGCTCGATCACATCAATAATGAGCTGATAACTCCCACGCGGCGGGTACACTGAAATACGGCCTCGACAAAGCACTTGCTGTCCGTCTCGGATCTGAAACGTCTGCGAGCGCTTTCCCCACCCAAAAATCGCAGCTGCGACAGTCGATTGCGCGTCTTTTAAGGAAAAATAAGCATGCCCAGAGGGTGCGGGCTTAAAGTTTGAGACTTCTCCCTGAACCCAGACGGAGCTCAGTTGAGGCTCAAGCACTCCTCGAATGCGCGCAGTGAGCTCACTGATGGAGAGTGCTTGTTGCGTGCTCTGGGTAGAGAGATTAGAGCTTAAGTTGGTCATCGCCTCAGGAGCGCTGAGGCTCCCCGGCCCTTATCCTTCATTTTTTGAAAGATCTCAAAGGATTTCAGATAGTTTAGAGCCTCCCGAACTTGGGTGTCGTTCTTGGGTTCTACCCTCACCGGAGCCATATCGTCGTCTGGCTCCTCGCCCTTCTTTGGAGAGACTTCAACTGACTCGCCGTCCTGCAAGAT
>JBILEK010000025.1:0-32975 GCA_044352155.1 Bdellovibrionia bacterium | reverse complement strand
CGGTCGGAATCGAACCGACGTCCGAAAGCAATCGACCACCAGGACCTACATGTTTAGCCTCGTGATTTGATAGGGGCGCGCGACGTCCACGGGCAAACTGCGCACGCACCTGACAGACTTAATTTAACTCTTAGGCCACCTGTCAGAACTTAAGAGCGATTCGGCTTAAATTGCGCCCACTCCCCGGACACCGACGATCTGGAGGTGGACGTCGTTGCTTAGTTTTTAATTAAGCAGCGAGAGCGTAATTGTCGTTTGCAATTACAACAAGCGGGTTAGTAACGAGGCCTCCCGCACCCCGACATGCACCTGGGGCTTCAAAACTCCCGTCGAAACCAGGACGCCCCCTAAATGAAACTCTAACACGTTCTTTTCAAACAGTCACTCACCCTTCCTGTGCTCTCAGGGGGAGGGATCAGTGACCGAAGCTTACGTTATGCACTGTCTTAGGTCTGGATACCGGCGGCAAAGTGATGATCTGCTCCACTTCGGCGTAGCTCGGTTTGTAAACCGCTTGAACCGTAATCGTAACCCCTGAGCGCACTGACTCAATAATCGCCTCAATGACTCTCAAATCGGCAAGACCTTCTCTCCCGCACGGCTCAACCGGTCGATCTCTGAGGATGCAGTCTGTAAAGTAGGTGAGTTCCGCACCGAACAGATCATGGCGAGCGAACTTTTTTGATCGATGATGTCCTTTGATCCAAAGATCAAGTCGCATCTCGCCTGTGGCGCTGTACGCTTGATTGAGGTGGAGCCGCCCTTCAGTACCGAGCACCTCATAAAAGTTGCACTCCGCTCCCCCGAGACTAGAATAAAAACAAGCAAGCCGCTCGCCGGGAAACTTCATCAGTACTGCGATCATCTCCCCAACCTCTACAAACTGAGGCTCTTTGGAGGCTGCGCAAATGGCAGTCACCTCAATCGGCTGCGATTGGAACAAAGTGCGCGCAGCATTGATGCAGTAAACGCCGAGATCCCAGAGTGGACCTCCTCCGAGAGAGTGATTGAAACGAATGCTATCCTTATCGTGCAATCGGATTGAGTATGAGGAGCTAAAAAAACGCAGATCTCCAATCTCCCCTGACTGCGCAAGATCGATGGTCTGAAGATTTCCGCAATCAAAGTGGGTCTGATAAGCGATCATGAGTTTTACTTTGATCTCCTCTGAGGCCTCAATCAGGGCTAAGCAATCGTTAGAGCTCGTTGTCATCGGCGCCTCGCAGAGGACATGCTTTCCGGCTCTTAATGCGCGCTCCGCGTAGGAGCGGTGCATGCTGTTAGGGAGTGCGATATAGACCGCGTCGATTGCGCCGCTTTGCAATAGCTCGTCGTACTGCGTGTAAGGGTAGAGCGCTTTGATCCCGTAGATCATGCCGAGTTGATCGAGTTTTGAAGGGTCCCCCGAAACTAACGCACTCAGTTGTGCCTTTTTTACTTGCTGAAATGCAGGAAGCATCGCGCTCTGTGCGACGTTCCCTAAGCCGACGACCGCGAAACGAATTTTCTCTTCCATAAATCTCAACGAGAGCAACTTCGGTACCTCTGTTTTTCTCGCCTAAAATTAAAGAGCGCTCACTTGTGTCGGGGCGCATTTCCGCTGGGAGAGTTCTTTTTTTACTCAAAAGAGCGATGCGCCCAAGCCAGGCCAGGGCAGTACGCAGGATCGAGAGGTCTTTAACTTGCACTTTGAATTGGGCTTTACAGGCTTTTTCGTAAATCTTTTTTTGAAAAATGGAGTGAGTAAATGGCTTTAAGACAAGTCGCTAAATTGTTGGGCTGGTTTTTCTTTTTGATTGGTGTTTGTGGCTTCATTCCCGCGTTTCGATCCATGCCGATGGATTTAGAGTCTACGTTAAGCTTGCGCTCTGCTTCGGGGGATTTATTCGGCCTGTTGCCCACAAATGCTCTCCGCAATGTGATGTGGATCGCGATGGGGTTGTGGGGGTTTTCGGCAATGGGTGCAACGCGAAGCTCGGTCACTTTTTGTCGCGTAATCTCTGTGATTTCGTTTGTGCTTGCTGTGATGGGGGTGATGCCTGGGCTGAGTCACTTGTTTGGATTGATGCCGTTGGGGGGCGGTAACGTCGTACTCTCGGTTCTTGTGGCGCTTTTGTGCGCATACTTCGGGTTTGTTTACGTGCACCGACCTAGGGTTCAGGAGCTTTTAGGGACGCAGTCTGAAGGTGCTCGGGTAGAGCTTTCGCCCTTGCATGAAGGAGGTTCTCGTCGCGCTTAAATGCTCAGTGTTTAAAGTGCTCCTGAGAGATCAGCATGGGTATATTTTACCCGTAGGTTTGCGTTTTTTATGTACGCCCTATTGTGGATTTTTTGTACCCATGCTACTTCCGGGTGCATGAAAAGCACGCCCGAACGAACGCATCAAATTGTAGTGGTCGATGATGATCTCGATATCCAAGAGCTCATGATCGCTTTTTTTAAGCCCCGTGGATATCGGATCAAATGCTACTCGGATGCCGAAAGTGCGCTTAAATCTGCGAAGATTGAAGGCGCATCTTGGGATGTGCTGCTGGCGGATTTGCGCTTGCCTCAGATGTCAGGGGTCGAGCTTACGGTCGAACTGAAAAAAGATTGGCCCGATCTACCAGTGATCTTGATTACGACTCTCAGGAGCGCAGACGCTGCGGTGGATGCAGTTCAAAAGGGCGTCTATGACTTTATTGTCAAGCCCATTCACTTTCCGCAGCTCCAGATCTCTGTAGAGCGCGCGCTACGTTTAAAGAGTCTTAGCTCTGATCTCTCTCTGCTTCGCGAGCGAGCGAGGACTCCTGGGATTCCGAGTCACAAAATCATCGGAAAAAGTCCAAAGTTCGTTGAAGCGCTCGATATCGCCCGACGTGTTGCAAAAAGTAAGAGCAATATCTTCATCACAGGAGAGAGCGGTACGGGGAAAGAGGTTTTTGCGCGCTTTATTCACTCTGAGAGCCCCTGCGCGCGAGGTCCTTTTGTAGCGATTAATTGCTCTGCGATACCTGAAAACTTATTGGAGTCAGAGCTCTTTGGTCACGCAAAGGGTGCTTTCACAGGAGCCCAAGAAAAGAAAATCGGCCTCTTTGAGGAGGCTCAAGACGGGACTCTTTTTCTAGATGAGATTGGAGATCTTTCTGCATCGCTCCAAGCCAAGCTCCTTCGAGTGCTTCAGGAGCGTAAGATCAAGCGCGTTGGTGAGAATCAGCTTCGATCGATCAATTGCCGCATCATCTCCGCAACCCATAAAAATCTCGTGAGTGAAGTGAAAGCTCGCCGGTTTCGAGAAGATCTTTTTTTTAGGCTCAATGTGATCCCGATCTTGCTGCCGCCGCTCCGAGAGAGACAAGAAGATCTTTTGCCCCTTTCAGAAGCGTTTTTGAGGAGATTTTCGGCTGAAAACGATGCGCCGGCCCGCAGTTTCTCAAAAGATGCGATTCGATTTATTTTAGAGAATCCGTGGCGAGGAAACGTGAGAGAGCTTGAGAACGCAATCGAGCGTGCTGTCGTACTCTCTGAAGCCGCAGAAATCTCGCTTACGAATCTAAAGCCTATTCTGCCTGCAATCGATAGCTCAGCTGAGAGCTCTGTGCTGTTGGAGGCAGTGTTTAGTGTTGACTGCTCAAGAGGGCATCCGCCTTTAGATGACGTGATTAATCAATATATTGATTTTGCAGTCGGTAGAAATCACGGCGCTCGAGATAAGACGGCGAAAGAAATCGGTATCGATCGGAAGACGCTTTATAAGCGACTTCGCCTAAACTCGACGGAGGCAGCCTCGGAGGCTCGGCTCGCTCACGCCGTTTCTGAAGGCCGCTCATAAATCCATCGACCAGTTGTGCGATAATGCCCTGAATGTCGTCCGAGGAGCGATGAGCTAAGGACTGAGGCGTCTTGATGGCTCGCGCTCTCTGACGTCGACGCGCATTTAAAACCCAAAGAAGACTGAAGCTGCTGAGCAAAGAAGCGAGCAAATAAAACAAAGTAAGAATCAACGTCCCGTTAGGCTCTCGAAGGACGCGCTCATTTAGGATTCCAAAAAGCTGCATCATAGAAAAGATCACAAGAACGCTCAACAACGTGCCGAGAAGCGCTGTGGCGAGGACGGACTCGGCGCCACGCTTGGCGCGCTCTAGGGTATCGTTTGTGGCTTGGTCCTGCGTACCAAGGAGCAAAGGAAGAAACGTGATAAAAAGTTTCACCATACGTAATATCGCTTTCTGGATTGAGCAAGCCGCAAGCTCTCTTTGTCTCCATCGACGCTCGCGGCTCGCTTCAGTTCGCTTTAATGAGTGTGGTGCTGATTGTTTCTGCGCAAAGCAATCGAGATTAAGCCGCCGGTCACGATCCCTGCAGCTGCCGCAATTGCTACGCCCTTGACGGGGTTTGCTTTCACATACTCACGTCCGTCCTGGTAGTAGTGCTGCATGGAGTCCGCGAGACTGGAGACCGCCTCACCTGCGCGCTCTCCGATATTGCGAGACGTTTGCTCAAGAGTGCCAACTCGAGGAGCGTCTTTTAGCGCTTTGCTCAAACTTGTTCCAACCAGAGCGGTAGAGGGTGTTGTGCTGATATTTGCCATGTGTTCTTAGGTTCCTTTCTGATCGTGGTGCAGAGCAACTCCTAGACCTAAGCCCGAGGTGCGTTTAATCGATAAAGATCTGCAACGCAGCGGGTGGAGGGGGCGATTTTTCCTCAAAAAAGGGGACGATTTGAACGAGTAAAAGCGTTAGAAGGAGAGGATATGGTTACGTTTCCAAAAGAGATGATCCGAGACTACATCGAGCGTCGGGTCGCGGATCTTGCGATGCTTGAGCGAGGATCGATACACGAGTTTCAGCGAATCGGGCATCAGCTCTCCGGTTCTGCTCGAAATTTTGGGTTCCCCGATCTTGAAGCGATTGCACTTCGAATGGAAAAAATTTGTGCCCAAGAAATTGCCTCAGAGGGGCCTCGCTTGATTGCAGAGTTTCGGAGGTGGATTCAAGCGCATGAGGCAGAGCTTGTTCAGGATTGAGTGAATCCTGGGCGTCAGCGATGTGACGCGCACTGCTTCTGCTCGTTTTTTTGTGTTGGATCCGTTATTTTTTAAACATCATGGTGCTGACCTCAGTTTTGATCTCAGTTTTAGGCCTCTTTCCGGCGTCGTTCGCAGAGGAGGGTGAGTACGAGGATCTTAAAGCAGAAGTTGATTTTGCATGTGCGATGAGTGGAGTGAGTAACGCACGGATTGAAGTCGCATTCCAGGTTTCGCGCAAAGTCCAAGCACGTGCTCAGGAGCGAGGTCTGCTGATGCGAGAGCTCGTTTTAGGTAAGGGACCAGAGCAGACGCCTCGCGTAGATTCAAAAAAAATCATCGCCGATCAACTTAAGGCGCTTGAGTTTGATGTGGACGTTGAAGTGAGTAAGTTAAGCGCACTTCAACAGCAAAAAATCGAACTTGAGAAAAAAGCACGAATTAGTCGTGAGATTGAGCTTAATGCGCGGAAAGAAAAAGGCGAGCAGATCGATGTTAAAGCAGAGTTAAAAAAACCACTCGAGCAAACAGACGCTCAAAAGCGTAACAAGGTTGAAATCGAAAGCCAGCGCGCTCGAGTCAAGCTTGCAACCGAGCGTCACCGCAGTGCTGTTGAGAAAAGAGCGGAGCTTGAGACTCAAGCCACAACTGAGGGAGAGGCGTTACGCGTGAAGCTCGTTGAAAGCTACCGCACCAACAAGCAAGCTACTCTGAAGCGGCTCCAAAAAGAGCATGATCGCTACACCGCGCTCGCAGGCAGAGCGAGTCGCTGCTACAACGAGGCTTCCGGACGCACGGAAGAGGCCGTAACCCCCCAAGCTCCAGAGGGCTCATCAGCAACCCCTCCTCCTGCGGTCCCCGTTCAAGTCAGGGTTCCCGTAGCTCCGTCTACGGATCTCTCGGCTCCGGCTGCGCAGTGAAGAAGTGGGGGGCGGGGTTTTTGATTGATAAGCCATTGAAAAGATAGGTTTTTTTTATTGCTGCGCAAACCCGAGAACTCCAGTAAGAGAAGAGGTTCAAAATTTCTTTGGAGAAACGATCGGTTATGAAGCTCAAGATCCGCAAAGGCGACATGGTTCAAGTGATTGCTGGTGGCAGCAAAGGGAAGACCGGCAAGGTCCTTCAAGTGATGCCCACTGAGATGAAGGTCCTCATCGAAGGCGTAAACGTCGTGAAGCGTCACGTGAAGCCTTCACAGAAAAACCCCCAAGGCGGTATCACGACGAAAGAATCGCCGATTCACTACTCGAACGTTTTGTTGCTCGACGCAAAAGGTAAACCCACCCGTGTCGGAATGAAAAAGACCAAAGACGGTAAGAAGAGCAAGATCGTGCGTGTTGCTAAAAGCACAGGCGAAGAGATTTCCTCTGCGCGGAAGTAATCGCAAATTTCTGTTAGAGTTTTAAGAAAATTTGAATTGGCTTAGATCAATTCAGAGCAACTGAACGACGCCCGACTTCGAAAGAGGTTCGGGCGTTGTTGTTTGAGGTGACGAGATTTTTGTTTTAAAAAAACAGCAACCGAAGGCGAACGTCTTCAATGAAGAACGTTCGTCCTCCGGCTGCTGGAGCCGCACTTGCGTGCGGAACGAAAGCGTCCGTTCTCATTTGAGCGCCCCTCCTGATCCTTGAAAAGAAGAGCTTCCACACACTTCCTCTTAATTCTCAGAAAGATTTCTCATCTTCAGCCCTGAAAAAACTCTGCAATTGCTTGCTGAGCTCCCTTAGGTGACTTCCGCTTTCGAGAACCCCTTAGAGCATATGGGGTGCCAGCGTTTGTCCGCAGCTTTAAGCGTGTTTGAGCGCGTTTAATTGATTGGCGCGTGGAGATTTCACCCACGTACGGGAGTAAATACGCCCCAAAAACAGCTCGGGCGAACCTCCCGCGATACGACTTGCGAGGGGTTCGCCCGAAACGATGCTTACAACGAAGCAAAACTGATGAGCCGACTCTATCCGTGCATCATCCCGTGATTGGGAGCCATCGGGAGCATTGCCAAGTGGCGTGCGCGCTTGATTGCGGCTGCAAGCTCGCGCTGCTGGTGAGCAGAGAGGCGATTGACGCGAGAGGGAACGATTTTCGCGTGCTCGTTCGTGAAACGGCGGAGCAAATCGATGTCCTTATAATCAAACATTAGATCCACAGGAGGGCGAGGCTTTTCGTGGCCCGAGAACTTGCGCTTGCCCGGCTTTGAATCTTCTTTGCCTTCGATGCTCATTGCGTCTTTTTCAAACATGTCTTGATCCTTAAGTTACTTCACTTCGCGGTGAAGAGTGTGGCGACGAAGAAACTTGTTGTACTTCATCTTTTCGAGACGTTCGGTCGTCTTTTGTTTGTTCTTATTGGTCGTGTAGCGCGAAACGGGCTTTCCCTCTTTCGCGGCTTCCGTACATTCAAGCGTCACAGTGACGCGGGCGCCTTTGGCCATGGTCGTAGTCTCCTCGAATAGTCGAGCGTTGGGGTTAACATTCGAGGTGAGGGTTTGCAAGGGTGAAGGGCGGCTGGAGAAAACTTAACGCAACACGTTATTTTACTGCAAGACCGACGGCTGTGACTCGGTAGTGGCGGGGGTCTGTAAGGGGGGTGAGCTGAATTGAGAACTGGATCAAGGCTCGGGCCCCTTTACGAAACGCACGCAAGCGGAGCTCTTTCTTTAGGGCCTCAAGCGCATTGAGGTAGTCCTTGGAAGCTTCGGTTTCAAGTGCAGTCGTTTCAATGAGGGCTGATGCGAGAAGCGTGTCGATCACTTCGGGAGTGGGGTGACCTTCGGGAAGCGCCTGGCCTGTGTAGATTCGGATATCCTGAGCGCCCTGGACGATGCTCTCTGAGAGAGCGAGGAGTTGGTTTGGAGCCTCTGAGCGTGGGAGGGGGTCGGAGTGATCTGCTTGGGTGTCGGCGGTTGCGTAGATCTCGTCGCTAGGTCCCATGTGCATTTCGACAGGAGCGTCTTTGAGCGCTTGAACGATGAGCACTGCCGCGAACTCGCTGACTCTTGGTATCAGAATACTGCCAGCATCAAGCTGATGCTCAAGATCGACTTCGCGGATCCCCATGTTTTCTTGCGCAAGAAGAGCGAGGAGTTTTCCGCGCTCGAAATCACGGAGTGCCCCTTCAATGCGAACCGAGTAGGGGAGCGCAGGCGTGACCGGAGGCGCGCCTGGCAGTGCGCGCTCAGAGAAAGTTTTGATTGCAGCAAGGGGTTCTGCTTCGAGGGCTGCCGGGGGAGCAAGGGAGGGCTCGCCATCAGGTATCGACACTTCTGGGGGGATCCCTGTGGCAGTACCCATGAACGCACCAGGGTCTGTTGCAGAGGATGCGAGATCGGGCGCAGGAGAGAGCGCAACAAACTCGTCTAGAGTTTGAAAGGCGTCCTCTTGCGGGAGCGACTGAGCCTCGGGCTTCAGGGACTCATCAACTTCGAGAGGCGCCTCGAAGATATTGGTGAGATCTTTTTTTTGAGAGTCGTCCGTCACGCAGCTTTAAGTCTAGCGGTGTTTAGCTTTGGGCGTCAAACGAGGATCATGATCCGTGGCACTTCTTGTACTTTTTACCCGATCCACAAGGGCATGGGTCGTTGCGCCCGACGCGGGGCTCGTTTGACTGCATGGGCTGAAATAGAGGTTGCGCTGCTTGTTGGGGCGCGCGCGAGATCGCTGAGCCTGCTGGAGCCTCAGGGGTGCCCGCCAAGGGAGACGAGCCAGGCAGAAGCGAGCCGTCGGATGCCATGTTGTACTGCATGTTGCGGGGCCTAGGACGTGGGATCTCAGTGAGCGAGGGCTCCTCGGCTGCAGAGAGCTGGACTGCGTAGAGTTTACGGATCACGTCCGACGTGATCTGTTTCATCATCATCGAGAAAAAACGGAACCCCTCTTTCTTGTACTCGACGAGCGGATCTTTCTGACCATAGCCGCGAAGTCCGATCCCTTCGCGCAGATGATCCATCGCGAGCAGGTGATCTTTCCAGAGCTGATCGATCGTCTGGAGCAAGATCATTTTTTCGAGTTGGCGCATGATCTCGGCAGTGTACTGACGCTCTTTGGCTTCGTAGGCATCGGTCGCGATTTTAACGATTGCTGCGTAGAGTCCTTTATCGTCGAAGGGCGTGATGTCTTGGGTTGTGATGTTTGAGGGGACGGCAAACATTACAGAGACCGCGTCGTTGAGCTCTTTTTCGTTCAAGTGCGCTTCGCCGTTTTGCCGAGCGAGTTTACCATTGGGGAAAAAATCAAACGTAATCGCTTCGGCGAGCTCGTGCACCATCTCGCCGATCATGGCGCGGAGATTTTGGTTTGCGAGCACCTCACGACGCCAGCCGTAGATGACTTTGCGTTGCTGGTTCATGACGTCATCGTACTCAAGTAGGTGCTTACGGATGTCGTAGTTGTGGCCTTCGACCTTCTTTTGCGCGTTCTCGATCGCTTTATTGATCCACTTGTGCTCGATCGGGACGTCGTCCTCCATGAAGCGTGCGATGTTCACACCGCCAAAGATGCGCATGAGATCGTCTTGAAGAGAGAGAAAAAACTTACTCTCTCCAGGATCCCCTTGGCGTCCTGCTCGACCGCGAAGCTGGTTGTCGATCCGACGTGATTCGTGTCGCTCGGTGCCCAGGATAAAAAGCCCGCCAATCGATTTGACCTCTTCGCGCTCTTTTTCGCACTTCAACTTCCAGCGTGCGATCGCTTCTTCAGCCTTTTTGTTGTACTCGGCAACTTCCTCCGGGGTTGCGCCCGCTTTGATCACTCCAATCTCAGCGCGTGCGAGCGCTTCGGGGTTCCCTCCGAGCAAGATGTCAGTCCCACGACCAGCCATGTTGGTTGCAATCGTGACCGCACCTAAAGAGCCTGCTTGGGCGACAATCTCAGCTTCGCGCTCGTGCTGCTTGGCGTTAAGTACGTGGTGCCGAATATTGGCTTTTTTAAGTGCGTGCGAGAGTTTTTCGGATTTTTCAACTGATACAGTACCGACGAGTGCGGGTTGTTTCTTCTCGTGGACGCGACGGATCTCATCAACGATCGCTTGAGTTTTGATTTCTTCACTCTTGTAGATGACGTCGTCCTGGTCTTTGCGAACCATCGGACGGTTGGTGGGGATCACAGTGACGTCGAGCTTGTAGATTTGCTTGAACTCGGTGGCTTCGGTGTCGGCGGTCCCTGTCATCCCGCTCAATTTTTTGTACATGCGGAAGTAGTTTTGGAACGTGATCGTCGCTAGCGTTTGGTTTTCGCTCTCGATGTCTACGCCTTCTTTGGCCTCGATCGCTTGGTGTAGACCGTCAGACCAGCGGCGTCCTTCCATCAGGCGACCCGTGAACTCGTCGACGATCATGACTGCACCGTCGCGGACGACGTAATCGGTATCACGGTGAAAAAGCACGTGCGCACGAAGCGCTTGATGCACGTGGTGGAGGAGCTCGATATTGTTGGGGTCGTAGAGATTTTGGACGCTGAGTCTTCTCTCCATTTTGTCGACGCCACTCTCGGTGAGAGACGCAGTCTTGGACTTCTCGTCGATCGTGTAGTCGGTCTCTTTGACGAGCCCTCCGTCAGATCGAATGTGGCGATCGATCGTGTAGTAGAGATCAGTCGCGTCGTCTGAGGGGCCTGAGATGATCAGCGGCGTACGGGCTTCATCAATTAAGATCGAGTCAACCTCGTCAACGATTGCGTAGTTGAGCTCTCGTTGAACATAGTCCTCGAGTCTGAACTTCATGTTGTCGCGAAGGTAGTCAAAGCCGAACTCGTTGTTCGTGCCGTAAGTGATGTCACAGCCGTAGTTGCGTTGACGTTGTTGATCGTTGAGTCCGTGCACGATGATGCCGGTTGTGAGACCTAAAAACCCGTAGACTTGACCCATCCACGCGGCGTCGCGCTTGGCAAGGTAGTCGTTGACTGTGATGACGTGAACGCCTTTTCCGGCCAGTGCGTTTGCATAGGTTGCAAGAGTTGCGACGAGGGTTTTACCTTCGCCGGTGCGCATTTCTGCAATCCGACCGCGATGAAGCGTAAGTCCACCGATCAGCTGGACGTCATAGTGGCGCTGACCGATCGCACGCCAAGCTCCCTCACGGCAGACTGCAAAAGCTTCAGGCAGAATTGAATCAAGCGATTCGCCGCGAGCAAGTCGCTCTCTGAACTCAGGAGTTTTAGCCTGAAGTTGGGCGTCGGTGAGAGGTTTGATCTTTGACTCGAGCGCGTTAATTTGAGCGACGATGGGATAGATCGACTTGAGTTCGCGATCGTTCTGGGTACCGAATAGTTTTTTGGCGACGTTTTGCAGCATAGAGGTAGTTTGAGAAATTTAACGTCAGCAAGGCGAGAAGTCACTCCAAGAACGTCACAGGTCACTCTTCTAAGATGTAAGAGAGAGGATCGACGGGAATGCTGTTAATCCGAACCTCATAGTGGACGTGCGGCCCAGTCGAGCGCCCACTATTGCCCATCAGCGCAATGCGCTGCCCGCGCCGCACCTTTTGGCCGGGTTTCACGAGAACTTGCCGCGCATGCCCATACCAGGTTTCGACACCATAACCATGGTCGATGATGACGGTATTGCCGTAACCAGGCTTTTGGGAGGCAAAACTCACTGTACCGTTGGCAGTGGCCACGATCGGGGTGCCGACATGATTCGCCACGTCGAGGCCTTCGTGCATTTTTTCGGAGCCTCCGTAAGGGGCTTTGCGGACGCCAAATCCCGAAGTGAAGTACCCGCTCGCGGGCTTGCGGGTGGGGAGTGCGCCTAAAAACTGTTTTTGATCCGCAAGCAATTCATAAAGATCTTGCAGGTTTTGCTCCGCAAGCAGGGTGTCGCGACTCAAGCGCTGAAAAGACTCCTCAAGAGCCTGTTGGTCTTCGCGCAACCGAATCAGCTCGGGGTCGCGAGCCGACTTGGGAGCGTCCGAAGCAAGCGAATCGATCGGTTGAGCGGGCGTGGCATTGGGTTGCTCTCGACGAGCGTGCGAGCCGATATTGGTGTTGGCATCTGGGGGGGGCGAAAGATTGAGGCTTGTGGTGATGTTTTCTCGATCCTCAAGGTTAGTGATCACCCGAAGTCGAGTCGCGAACGTCTGAATGCGCTCAAGCGTCTGCTCAACAGAGGCGATTTTGTTGCGATGGATTTGGACTTGTTGGCGGAGACGGCGGTTTTCGATTTTGAGATCTTTGTTCTCTTGAATCTGTCCCATCACGTAGGCGTAATCGATGAGCATGAGAAAGCCTAAAGCTCCAAAAAACAGGGACGCTGCGACGGCGCCGCGCACGACCCAAGCGGGGATGACCCATCGCCTGACGCGCGATGTTTTTTCAGGGACAATGAGCAGTGTGTAGAAACGATTTAGCATGACTTTACCTGCACGAGTAAGACGGTGACGTTATCGTCACCACCTGAGTTGTTTGCAGCTTGGATCAGAGAGTCGACCGCTTTTTGATGCGAATTTGCTTCGAAAACTTCTTTCTGAACGATTCGCAAAATCTCAGAGTCATCGACAAGACCGGAGAGTCCATCTGAGCACATCATCAGGACGTCTCCTGGCTGAATCGGAAACTCATACGTATCGATAAGAACTTCGGGCTCAAAGCCCACACATCGCGTGATCACGTTTTTTGATTGATCCGCTCGCGCTTGAGCACGTGTGAGGAGTCCTGCGCGAAGTTTCTCAGCCACCAGCGAGTGATCGCGCGTGAGCTGCCAGATGGCGCCAGGACGAAAAAAATAAGCACGCGAATCTCCCACGTGTCCGATGGTCACTTTGCCGCGTGTAAAAAGCATCGCCGTCGTCGTCGTGCCCATGCCACGAAGCGAAGGCTCCTGAAGAGAGCGTTGGAAGATCGCCTCGTTTGAAGCGAGGATGCCTTTTTCTAAAAGTTTTTTGGTGCTCGACTCGCCACTTGTACGAGCCGCTCGAATCGATTGTGGCAGGACTTGTGTCACCATGGCGCTTGCGATCTCTCCGCCTTGATGGCCGCCCATGCCGTCGGCGACTACAAAAAGGTTCTGGTCTGGAAGCGCAATGCCGCTATCTTGGTTTTGCTTACGGCGCTTTCCGATGTCGGTTGCGTATCCTACCTGAAATTCCAAAACTTACTGTCCTCCCACCGAGAGCTCGCTCACTCGGAGGGAAGGGGCGCGGAGGTGTCCTGAAATGTCGGTATCGTTCCCGACGTCGGTCACCTTGCGCAAGAGATCCAGAATGTTCCCCGCCACTGCGAACCCTTTGATGGGGTGCGAAATCCTCCCGCGCTCAACCCAGAAACCGCTGGCTCCCAAGCTAAAATCGCCGGTGACTTCGTTTGCAGTGTGGAGACCCTGGAGCTGAGTCACAACGACTCCGCGATCGATCCCTTCCAAAAGCTGAGCGAAGCTCTTCTTTCCATTCTGCAACGTGAGGTTGGAAATGCCAATGACGGGTGGGGTTTTCAGCGATCGAACTGCGCTTCCTGAAGGCTCTGCGCCAAGCTTGCGCGCCATGGCGCAATCGTAGATTGCGTTTTGAAAAAAGCCGCTCTCAAGCAGAGTCAGGCGGCGAGCCGGGATCCCTTCGCCGTCAAAAGGTGCGGTCCGAGCCCCTCCAGGCAGAAGTCCATCTTGGATTAGAGTGATCTGTTCTGAAACGATGCGCTCACCCTGCTTTCCTCCCAATAAACTCTGTTGCTTATGGATTTTCTCTGCAGAAAAACTTGAACTCAGAAAGTCGATGAGTTCAAGAACGGCGTCCGCGCGCAAAATCGCGGGACAACGCAGGGTCGAGCAGGCCTTGGCTCCCAGAAGCTCGGTTGCGGATAGAGCGGCGCGACGCGCGGTCTCGGCGAGATTGAGTCCCTCAAAGTCGTTCGAATGCATGGAGTGCCAGCCCATTTGGGCGTCGCCTTCGGACTCAGCCTTTGGGATCGCAGCGACATGAAAGAGCGTGCTCTGGAAGCGAAGGCTCTCGCCCGAGCTATCGACCAGAATGATCTGGGAGTCGAGCTCGGAGTAGGTCGCTTTTCGGAGGAGTTGGATGCGGCTATCCTGAGCGCGCGTGAGGCGCTCAAGCGTAAGCGTGAGTTCGAGTTTTTCTTGAAGTGGACGAGCTAACCCCTTGGAGTCATGAGTGTCGACGTCTGCGTACAGGTGAGCGCCATAGGAGGGAAGCTCGAGAGTGGGCTCGTCGTGCGCGAAACGAGAGATCTCAACGGCAGCCGCGCACATGCTTTGAATTGCGCTGTGCTCAAGTGAAGTAGAAAAGCTAAAGCCCAAGCGTCGATCTTTCAGAACGCGCACTGCGATGCCGAGGTCCTCAGCGCGAGTGATGCTGTCAATTTTTTGATTGCGTACTTCGATCCCGAGCTTTTTGGTGTGCTCGACGTAGATTTCGAACTGATCGACCGAGAGTGATTGGAGTGCTTCGATCGCTTGAACTACAGCGGGATACTCCCTCAGGTGAGCGTGCACGCGTGGTAAAGCTAACTTTACAGTAGTGGATTTGCAAAGCTAAAATATCAGTAGGGAATTTCGATGTTTTTCGAACCTGCATTTTCCCAGGGAGCCTAAAGCAAATGAGTACGACGGAACGTAACGAGTGGACCAAGATCCTGGCCGACAAGCAGACTCAAGAGGACTTTAAGCACCTCCACTGGGAGGGCTCTTTCGAGCAGTACCTCGACATGGTGAAAAAAGATCGCAACATCTGTCGGAATGCATTTCAGCGAATGTACGACATGATCCTCTCGTACGGCACTGAGACTTATACCGAGTATAAAAAGACCATCACGCACTACAAGTTCTTTGACGATCCGATCGATAACGGAAAGGATGCAGTCTTTGGTTTAGATATCTCTCTCTCAAAGCTCGTGAGCTTTATGAAGTCAGCAGCCCTCGGTTATGGCACCGAGAAGCGCGTGCTCCTGCTGCACGGTCCGGTGGGATCGGCAAAGTCGACGATCGCACGCTCTTTGAAAAAGGGCATTGAGCGCTACTCCCGCACCGACGCAGGCGCACTGTACACGTACAAGTGGATTGATCCCGAGGGCAAAGCGAAGGCGATCTTAGGCAATCAGTCCGAGCTTCAGTCTCCGATGAACGAGGAGCCGCTGAAGCTCATTCCTGAAGAGCTTCGTCCGCGCATTCTAGAAGAGCTTAATCGCGGCGGGAAAGGCACTTATCGCGTGAATGTGACGGGCGATCTCAATCCCGCGTGCCGTCACATCTATCGCGAGTTCATGAAGATGTATAACGGCGACTGGACGCAAGTCTTAAAGCATATCCGCGTCGTGCGACTCGTACTCTCAGAGCGCGACCGCGTAGGTATTGGCACGTTCCAGCCCAAAGACGAGAAAAACCAAGACTCGACCGAGCTCACGGGAGATGTGAACTACCGCAAAATCGCCGAGTATGGATCTGACTCAGATCCGCGCGCGTTTAACTTTGATGGCGAGTTCAATATCGCCAATCGCGGTGTCGTAGAGTTTATTGAAGTCCTCAAGCTTGATGTCGCGTTTTTGTATGATCTTCTGGGCGCATCCCAAGAACATAAGATCAAGCCTAAGAAGTTTCCCCAAACTGACATCGACGAAGTGATCATCGGACATACGAACGAGCCTGAGTTCAAAAAGCTCCAAAGCAACGAGTTCATGGAAGCTCTGCGCGATCGGACAGTGAAGATCGATGTCCCGTATATTACAAAGCTCAAAGAAGAGACCAAGATCTACGAGAAGGAGTTTAACTCCAATCGCATTCGCGGCAAACATATCGCGCCCCATACCATTCAAGTGGCAGCGATGTGGGCGATTCTGACGCGCCTTGAGCAACCAAAAAAAGCGAACTTAACGTTGCTTCAAAAGCTCAAGCTCTACGACGGAAAGACTTTGACCGGATACACCGAAGATAACGTGAAAGAGCTGCGGAAAGAGTCAGTCCGCGAAGGATTGGATGGCATCTCTCCTCGCTACATTCAGGATAAAATCTCAAACGCTTTAGTGTCGGAGAAGTCGGGCGAAGTAGGTTGTGTTAATCCCTTCATGGTCTTAAACGAGATTGAGTCTGGACTGAAGCACCACGCCTTGATTGCATCGGATGAAAAGCGCCGCGACTACCGTGAGCTCCTCGCTGTTGTGAAGCAGGAGTACGAGGACGTGGTCAAGAACGAGGTTCAGCGCGCGATCTCAGCTGATGAGGACGCGATTGCAAAGCTTTGCGCGAACTATATTGATAACGTCAAGGCCTACACCCAGCGCGAAAAAATCAAAAACAAGTACACGGGCATGGACGAGGAGCCGGATGAGCGTTTGATGCGATCGATTGAGGAGAAAATTGACATCCCCGAGTCGCGTAAAGATGATTTCCGCCGCGAGATCATGAACTACATCGGCGCGCTTGCGATTGAGGGCAAGACCTTTGACTACAAGACCAACGAGCGACTTCATAAAGCGCTCGAACTCAAGCTGTTTGAGGATCAAAAAGATACGATCAAGCTCACTTCGCTGGTCTCAAATGTCGTCGATCGCTCGACTCAGGAGAAAATCGATGTCGTCAAGTCACGCTTAGTGAACAACTACGGGTACTGCGAGATCTGCTCGACTGACGTCCTCAACTACGTCGCGTCGATCTTTGCTCGCGGAGATACCCGGAAGGCGCAATAAGCGTGATCGATAGCATCCGTAGGGATCACTCCCGATTTCGCCAGATCGTCAAAGGCAAGATCAAAGAGGATTTAAAAAAGTACATCACCCACGGAGAGATGATCGCCCGCAAGGGTAAGGATCAGGTCACCGTGCCGATCCCCCAGATCGAGATCCCACGATTTCGGTTTGGCGATAAGCAACAGGGAGGCACCGGGCAAGGAGATGGAGATCCGGGTGATCCCATCGGTCAAGGGGAGCCCCAGCCGGGCGAGGGCGAGGCTGGAAACAGCGAAGGTCAGCACACGCTTGAAGTTGATCTGACTTTGCAGGAGTTGGCCGAGATTTTGGGCGAGCAGCTTGAGCTACCTAAAGTTGAGCCCAAGGGCCGAAAAACTTTGCGTGCAAAAAAAGATCGCTACACTGCAATTGCCTCGCAGGGTCCGGAAAGTTTACGTCATTTCAAGCGCACGTTTCGAGAAGCTTTAAAGCGCCAAATCTCGTCCGGCACTTACAACCCTGACGCTCCTGTCATCGTTCCGATCCGTAAAGACAAGCGCTACCGCTCTTGGAAGAGTGATGTGCAATACGAGAACTCTGCCGTCATCATCTACATGATGGATGTTTCGGGCTCGATGGGGGATGAGCAAAAAGAGATTGTTCGCACTGAGGCGTTTTGGATCGATACGTGGCTTCGCTCTCAGTATAAAGGCATTGAGACGCGTTACATTATTCATGATGCGACCGCGCGTGAAGTGGATGAGGACACTTTTTATAAGACGCGTGAGAGCGGAGGCACTTTGATCAGCTCTGCCTATAAGTTGTGTGAAAAAATCATCGACTCTGACTACTCGCCTTCTGAGTGGAATATTTATCCTTTTCATTTTTCGGATGGAGATAACTGGTCGGGCGAAGATACGCGGCTTTGTATGGAGATTCTTGATCAGAGTCTTCTAAAAAAGAGCAATGTATTTTGCTACGGACAAGTGGAGTCCCGCTATGGCTCAGGGCAGTTCTATAAGGATCTTGCTGAGCACTTTGGCAAACAGCATGAGGACGTGATCCTCTCGCGCATCGAGAACAAAGAAGGCATTCTGCCCTCGATCAAAGACTTTTTAGGGAAAGGGAAATAGCGCGTGTCTACCGCTTTGCCTGCAGAGCTCGCAAAACTTCGCGATGAGATCCGTGGGCATGCCGAGGCGTTTGGTCTCGACTGCTTTGAGACGATCTTTGAGATGGTCGAGTATGACGGGATTAATGCGTTAGCCGCGATGGGTGGATTTCCGGTGCGCTACCCGCACTGGCGTTTTGGGATGGATTATGACCAGCTCTCCAAGGGCTACTCCTGGGGATTACAAAAAATCTACGAGATGGTGATCAACACCGATCCCTCTTACGCGTATCTTATGACCTCAAACTCGCTTACGGACCAAAAAATGGTGATGGCGCACGTTTATGGTCACGTTGACTTCTTTAAGAACAACTATTGGTTTTCAAAAACTAACCGAAAAATGCTCGATCAGATGGCGAACCACGCCGTCAAGATCCGCGATTTTATGGATCGTTATGGCCAGGATACGGTTGAGACGTTTATCGATCGCTGTCTATCGATCGAGAACATGATTGATCCTTTTCTTCCTTTTCAGCCTAAAAAAGATGGCATTTCCTCAACTGAGCTTAAGCCCACGCCTGCGGCGCAGTCTCCGGGGAGGATCCGCACGGATCGTCCTTACATGGAGAAGTTCATAAATCCGCCGGAGTTTGTCGAAGAGCAAAAAAAGAAGCTTGCTGACCAAGTCAAAAAAGCGAAGGGTTTTCCCGCCGAGCCCCAAAAGGACATTTTGCTGTTTTTACTTGAGAACGCGCCACTCGAGCAGTGGGAGTACGACGTGCTCACGATCATCCGTGATGAGGCGTATTACTTTGTGCCGCAGATGCAGACCAAGATCATGAACGAGGGCTGGGCCTCCTACTGGCACTCAAAGATCATGACTGAAAAAATGCTCCGAGATAGCGAGGTGATTGATTTTGCGGATCACCATGCCGGTACGATGGCGATGTCGCCAGGACGGATCAACCCTTACAAAATCGGAATCGAGCTCTTTCGCGATATTGAGGATCGCTGGAATCGTGGGCGCTTTGGCAAAGAGTACGATGAGTGTGATGATCTGAGTATCAAAGCGCGCTGGGATAAAAAAGTGGGCTTAGGGCGTCAGAAGATCTTTGAGGTGCGCAAGGTCTGCAATGATATCACTTTTATCGACGAGTACTTGACTCAAGAGTTTGCCGACCGCATGAAGCTCTATACTTACGAGTTTAACCGCCGCACCAACCAGTACGAGATCGTCGATCGTGACGTGCGTAAAGTAAAAGAAAAGCTCCTCTTTCAGCTCACAAACCTAGGGCAGCCCTACATGAGTGTGACGGACGGAAACTATGATAACCGAGGAGAGCTCTTGATCGAGCACAAGCATCAGGGCTTAGATCTTGATCTGAAATGGGCGCGCGAGACGATGCGCTCAGTGCACGACATCTGGCGAAGGCCTGTAAATGTTGCGACCGAGGTCGACGGGCAGAAAAAGATACTTCATTACAGTAATGGCGAGTTTAGCGAAAAAACGCCCTCTGAGGCGCAAAAGTCTTAAACCTCAAAATCGTTTGTCCTCACCGACACAGAGACTCCGCTGACACTCTAGGCAGCTGAGCGAGAGAAGCTCTACACTAGTGTTTTAAGACCTGAGCGCTGCGTCGGCGCGTGCGTTTCCTAGGGGGGAGAGCGCTTGAAACTTGGTTTCCTAAGAGTGAAAGGCGCGCTTTTTTGCGCTCTGTTGTTTACCTCTTGTTTTGCGCCACTCCGACAGGAGTCCACGGATGTTACGCGCGAGTTCATCGCTGGAAACGCCACGACCTCAAGCGGCGGCGTATTGATTGTATTTAATCAGTTTAACGGAGTCGCAACGGGTAACTACATTCGCTATGCGGTCGTGGTACCGACGTTAATGCGGCTTCACGGAGTCTCCGAGGAGCAAGCAGCAGAGATCGCAAAGCGATGCATCACTTTGCCGGATCACCCAGTGCTGAAGTACCTTGTGCAGGCGGTCTCATACCGTGATCGGTTGGATCTTTATTTTGGCGAGTCTTTGGATCGCGTCAGTCGTGTGCTCAGGGTTCCTTTTCAGTGCGTAGTTTCTCAGGCAGAGCTGATTGCAAGCCGAGTCTGCCAGTTGCCAACTCCCGAGGCCTCTTATCTCAGCGCAGATCAAAGAGTCATCACAGTCTCTCCAAGCTCTCCGAGATCTACTCGCGTGCTGGGACAAGCTCCAGGGGATCGAATGAGTACACTTTTGACGTTGCTTCAGCATTCGCTCACCTCGGAAGCACACACTTTTACGCCTTTGTTTCTGAGCTCTCACTCGCCGATCTTGCAATCCGCGCTTGCTGCGCCCAAACAAAAGGGCGGGAGTTTGGACGATTACGCAATCGAGCTCCCATCAGGTGGGTTTACGGATTCTTTACTCAATAGTTTAGAGGAGATTTATTTCCAAAGCCCCACTCGCCAAGCGTTTGTGCAGCAACTCAGCTCAGCTTTGCAAGCGCTCCCGACCGCGAGTGCGGCAGCAGATGCAGATCTGAGTGGAGCTCTTGGGGGGCCGACGGATCCTACACGGTTTTTTATGCTCTCGGGGACAGTGCCAGGATTGCGCTTTCCTGTTTATAAATTACAGGCCAGTGGCGAAATGTTCACCTGTCAGTTCGGGCGCAAAGGGGGAGCACGCTCTCTCTTGCAGGTGTTTGCGTATGAGAACTTGTATGGAGGTGTTGCCTTTGCACCGGATATTGCGCAGCTTCATTCGATCTTTTTTCAGCGTGGAGAGGATGCAATGAATCCTGCTTTCTTGAACTCACAGATGGAATGGGTGGATCGCGGATATTTTAGAGGGGCCCGAGCCGCAGGACTAGATTCGCAATACTGGGAGCGATTTCCGGGAGTTTATTTTTCGGCCGTGAGTTACATCAATGCGCTTGCTCGAGATGTCACTTACTCCGTGGCGCTTGTGGATGAGTATGCTGAGCAGGTGGCTCGATTTTCGACGGGATCGACGCGGTAGTTCATATCGACGGAGTGCATCAGGGGTGCGCAACAGGCTGTATCCGCCTGAGTAAAAAGCTCGGGTTCCAAGGATCTGACTTATTTTTTTATCCGATTTTTTCGCCCGAGTGCTCGCCAAGCGAGGGGGAGGTGTTTATCTTCCCTGCTCCCCACAACCTGAGAACGACAAGCTTCGGGAGAAGATAGAAAATGGAATATCAAATGAAATCCAATCGCGGAAACGCAAGCCCCACCTCAGCGCGCGCGAAAAAGAACGCTCACGGTAGTCTTCAGTTCTCGCGTGTGTTCACGACGGAAGGAAAGTCTCCGCTCGAACAACTCCGCTACGTGCGCACGCAGTCGCGCATCAAGGACACCGACGGTAAGACGGTTTTTGAGATGAAGGAAATTGAAGTCCCTGAGACCTGGTCGCAGCTCGCAAGCGACATCCTGGTGTCCAAGTATTTCCGTAAGGCCGGCGTGCCCGGCAAACCTGGGCACGAGACCTCATTGAAGCAAGTGGTGACTCGCATCGCGCGCACGATTCGAAAAGACGGTGAGTCGAAAGGATATTTCTCCGCCGAAGCCGCGCAAACCTTCGAGGACGAGCTGACGTTCCTGCTTGCAAATCAGTACGGCGCTTTTAACTCACCCGTTTGGTTTAATTTGGGTCTCTGGCACGAGTACGGAATCGAAGGATCGGGAGGAAACTTCTGGTTCGATACAGCCGCCCAAGAGGTACTCGAGACTAAAAACTCCTACGAGCGTCCTCAGTGCTCGGCGTGTTTTATTCAATCGGTTGAAGACGACTTGATGTCGATGTTTGACTTACTGAAGTCTGAAGCAAGACTCTTTAAGTACGGATCAGGAACGGGCACGAACTTCTCGACCATTCGAGGCAAACAAGAGCATCTCTCTGGAGGTGGAACTTCAAGCGGTCTCATGAGTTTTCTCGATGTTTTTGATAAAGGCGCTGGCGCCACGAAGTCAGGTGGCACTACGCGGCGCGCTGCCAAGATGGTTTGTCTCGACATGGATCATCCGGAGATCCTCGATTTTGTAACTTGGAAAATGCGCGAGGAGCGCAAAGTGGCAGCGCTGATTGCGGGCGGCTATCCGAGTGACTTCAATGGTGAAGCCTATAAGACCGTCAGCGGCCAGAACTCCAACAACTCGGTGCGCGTGACGGATGCGTTCATGCGCGCCGTTGAGAAGGGCGAGAAGTGGCACACCAAAGCTCGCACGACGGGCGAGATCGTAGAGTCTTACGATGCGCGCGAGCTCTGGCGCAAGATCGCTGAAGCTGCATGGTCGTGCGCTGATCCAGGCGTGCAGTACGACTCCACCATCAACGACTGGCATACAGCCTCTGAGACGGATCGAATCCGAGCGTCCAATCCCTGCTCGGAGTATATGTTCTTAGATGATACCGCGTGCAATCTTGCGTCGTTAAACTTGGTGAAGTTTCTTGATGCGAAGGGTGAGTTTGACGTCGAGAAGTACCGTCACGCGTGCCGTGTGTTTATCGTCGCGCAAGAGATTTTAGTGGGCCTCTCAGCGTATCCAACCGCCAAGATCGCAAAAAACTCTCATGCCTTTAGGCCCCTGGGATTAGGCTACGCAAACTTGGGCACTCTGCTGATGCTAAAAGGGATCGCCTACGACAGCGATGAAGGTCGCGCGTGGGCCGCAGCGCTCACTGCAATCATGTGCGGACATGCTTACGGAGTGAGTGCTGAGGAGGCCCGAGCGATCGGCCCGTTTGAGGGTTATCTCAAAAACCGCGCACCGATGTTGCGCGTGATCGGTAAGCATCGAGATGCTGCGTACAAGATCGATGCGACGCAAGTCCCCGAGTCGCTCTATCAAGCGGCGTGCGAGGACTGGGATCATGCACTTGAGCTTGGTAAGCAGTTCGGCTACCGCAACTCGCAAGTGACGGTGCTAGCGCCCACGGGCACGATTGGTTTGCTCATGGATTGCGATACGACGGGTGTGGAGCCGGATTTTGCGCTGGTGAAATTTAAAAAACTCGCAGGTGGCGGATACTTTAAAATTGTCAACAACTCCGTGCCGCAAGCGCTGAAGAATTTGGGCTATTCCAAGGAGCAGATCGAAGAGATTATCCGTTATGTCTTAGGCTCGCTGTCTTTTGAGACGGATCCGCTCGTTAACCGCACTTGGCTTAAGTCTAAAGGTTTTTTAGACGCCGAGATCGATCGACTTGAGAAGGCTCTGCCTTCGCAGTTTGAGCTGCGCTTTGCGTTCTCGAAGTACGCGATCGGCGAAGAGACGCTCAAGCGTATCGGTGTTCCGGCCTCCGAGCTCGAGAAGATGGATTTTGATTTTCTCGCCTGGGCCGGACTTAAAGACGCTCAAATTGCCGCCGCAGGCGAGCGGATTTGCGGGACCATGACGGTCGAGGGAGCGCCTCACCTCAAGTCAGAGCATCTCCCGGTGTTTGATTGCGCGAACAAGTGTGGCGCTAAGGGCACGCGCTTTATCGCGCCCATGGGGCATGTGCGCATGATGGCAGCGACTCAACCGTTTCTGTCGGGTGCGATTTCGAAAACCGTCAATGTCCCGAACGAGACCACAATCGAGCAGATTGAAGACATCTACTATCAAGGATGGAAACTGGGGCTCAAGGCGGTCGCCGTCTATCGCGACGGATCGAAACTTTCACAGCCACTCTCGACCAAGTCCGATCGCAAAGAAAAGAAAGAGGAGCTAGTTGTAGCACCGGCGCCCGCGCAGATCACGTTCGCACCGGTGCGTCGCAAACTTCCGAACCGCCGCCGCGGCATCACACAAGAGGCCGTAATTGCGGGGCATAAAGTGTATGTGCGTACGGGCGAGTACGATGACGGGGGACTGGGCGAGATCTTCATTGACATGCACAAGGAAGGAGCGGCGTACCGTTCGATCCTCAATTGCTTTGCAATCGCTGTCTCCCTTGGACTTCAGTACGGAGTGCCGCTCTCAGAGTTTGTGAATAAGTTCACTTTCACGCGCTTTGAGCCTTCAGGACCTGTGCAAGGTCACCCGAACATCAAGCTCTCAACATCGGTCGTGGATTACATTTTCAGACTACTCGGACTTGAGTACTTGGGGCGCACAGATTTTGTGCAAGTTAAACCTACGGTGAGCTTTCCAGCTGACGAGAGATCGACCTCCGAGCGTAGCACTCAGCTAGATCTTGCACCTGTGATTCAGTCACCAAAGGCGGAGTCGCAGGATGGATATCTCGCTGAGATGATGGGAGACGCTCCTCCGTGCGACTCTTGTGGTCACACGACGGTGCGCAATGGTGCCTGCTACCGTTGTCTGAACTGCGGCAATAGTATGGGTTGTAGCTAAGTCAAAGCGTTGACGGTAAGTGTTTGAGTTTGCGTGCCGAATGCGGCGTGCTAACTTTGGAGCGTGAGGCTTTTCGGGTTACTCGCTCTGACTTGCGTTGCGCCGTCTGCGCTTGCGTTTGAAGTCGCCGGCCTATTTCCGCTGAATTATACCGTGCAGACGTACGTAGGGGATGCGAGTCGGAGTGTTTCGCAACCTAAATTGCGTATCGGATACGGAGCTCTGATCCATACGGAGGGCGAACTTGGATTTGAGGCTGCAGTGCTTTTGCTCCCTCAAAGCACACAGTACTCGAGCGCGGGTGTGGACTTTGAGCGCAGCAACACGTGGCTCTCATTTCCGCTCGGAGCGCGGCTGAACTTTTCGCCTTATCTGAGCTTAGGTGCTGGTGCTGCGCTTGCGATCGGATATGGAAACGAAGTGACTCTAAAAAACAACTCAGCCGGATCCTCTATCGCTCAGACGTACGCAGACGCTGGCCTTAAACGGATGGATGTGAGTCTGTATGGAAGTGTGCGTGCGCGCTTGCCGCTTGGATCACTGACGGCGATTTTGCTCGATACGCGCTATCAGTTTGGGCTGACGGACTTAGACGATAGTGCAGCGGACTCGGTGACGAGCGTGAGTTTGGGCGGATTTATGTTGATTGCCGGGTTAGGACTTAGGTTTTAGCCAGTCAGGCGGGAGCGGAGCTACGGCTTCAAAGACACCACCTTTGAGCTCGGGGAGGCGAATTTTCCACGCATGCAACCAAACTCGCGCTGAGGGATCGCCTCGGTAGATCGGGTCGCCCAGGATCGGATGTCCAAGCGACGCAAGCGTGCAGCGAATTTGATGGAGGACGCCAGTGCGGATCTGAAGCGTGAGCTCGGAGGCTCCGCCTTCGATGCGAGTCTCAAGAACGCGCGTCCAAGTCGAGAGCGGCTTTCCGCGGAGCGAGCGCTCGGTTTTTGGGGAAACGACGAGCATGCGTTTTGAGCTTTTACGCGAGTGGCTGAGCAGCGGCTCGTAGAGTGCGGGAGTTGGCTTGGTCCAGGGAGGAGTGACCCAAGCGCGATAGATTTTTTCGACGCGCTCGGTTTTCCAGATCTCTCGCGCCCACTCGAATGCACGCGGTGTTTTTGCAAACAGTAGCACACCGCTTGTATCGCGATCGAGGCGGTGGAGTAGGCCGCCTTCAAGGGGTTTAGGTCCCGCAGAGCGGAGCTCGGGACGCTGTGAAAAGACTTTCTGCGCTGCAGTTTGCGTCTCCTCATGAGCGAGTGGGGAGCTTGAGAGTCCCTCGGGCTTGTAGACCGCCAGATACTCGTCGCTTTCGTGGAGAAGTTGGATTTCGCCCACCGATGCTCATGGTACACTTATTTTGCTGTGGCGACTTTATTCTTTTCACTGCTCGCGGTTCTGAGTGCGACTTTTGTGCGTGCGGACTCGCAGCAGGCGCCAGGACCGCTTGAGAGCTTGATGCGCGTTCAGACGGAGCTCAGCCAAGTGGTATGCGATCCGAGTACGGTGTCAAAGGCGCCGACTTTAGTGAGTGTGCGAGGAGGAGAGGGACAGCCTGCGCGCTACGAGGTCCGGGTGAACGCAAGCGAGGCGCGTGTGCTGAGCTTTTTACTTGAGGATCCGGAGAGCGGGGTGTTTGCGCCTTCACTTGTGGATCAGCTCGCACAGACCCAGCGACTTGCGCGTCCTGGGGCGATGCGCAAGGTCTCGCTTGAAATCTGTAATGCGGTCGTGACGCCTGGGAGAATCGAGCGCTACCGCGCTGAGCAGCCGGGGTTGTTTTTCGAAGCGCAGCCGCTGATTGTTGCACGACGCCTGCCGAGCGCTGGGAACCTGCTCGTCCTCACGGATGCCGAAAAGCGCTTTGGCCGTATCGGCGAGAAGTGGTTTGTCGCCGGATGGATTGAGCCCTATGAAGTGGATCGTGCGCTCTTAGGGGGACGAGAGTATGTGAGACTTGCGCACCCGGTGACTAACAGGACTCAGTCGATTTTTTTGCGTACGCCGAGCGGAGTGCCGCTTGGGGTACTTCTCCCGTCGCCGGATGCTGGCCGACAGGCTCTCAGTGATTTGCAGGCGTTAGCTGAGCAGCCAGGAGCGCGCAAACTACAAGTTGAAGTGTACCGCCAAATAATCGAGATCGAAGCGTACCGCGCACTGCAAGCGGAGCCGCAGCGTTCAGAGAAGATTCGTAATCTACAGGAGTTTTACCGCAACACTTTGGGTGCGTATCAGGTCTTTCCTAATGATGTACGGTTTAACTCTTACTCTAAGCGCGCAAGACTCAACTTGTTTGAAGGAGAGGCGCGGCGACTGCTCACTGCAGATTTTTTTGAGATGCTCACGCAAACTCGCGTAGGAGATGCAAAAGTTTCGCTACAGTACTTTAAGCCGGACGATAAGCTTCAGGCTATTCTTGAGGAGTTTCGGCGTCGGTTGGCTGAGCGACCTTAGAGAGCGGCACGAGCCTAAGTGCTACCGCTTGGCAAGCGTTCAGTAGTTCGGGCGACCGCAGAGCTGATCAGGCTCGAGGTGAGCGGTGTCGATGATCGGATTGCCAGTGCCAGGGGCGCCCGTCATGAGTGCAGAGCTCACACTCTTTCCTGAAACTGAGGGGCCCGGTACAACCGCCCGGTTGCAGCAGCCTCCTTGAGGGGTAGACTTTCCAGCCTTGCCGTTGTTGTTATCCCAAGTGACTGTACAGTTAAAGCTTGGGTCCTTGCGCAACACCTCTTCGATGTCGCGAGCGGGCGCTTGGAGCGGGAACTCGTAGTAGCCTGAGCCTGAGTAGGCGATCGTGCGGTTGCATGCGTTATTGGCGCCGATAAATCGGTGAGCCGCGCCCGTCAGAGGGTTGTTGTAAGTCCCAGGAGGTGATGCACCGAAAGGATACGAGCCGGCGTCAACCGTCACATCGATCTTTAGCCCTGACGGATGGTGAGCAGCACCTCGACAGTAGTTGCGTGGCCAGAGGCCGTCGCAGTCAGTGAGTGACGACTCGTCCTCGCAGGCCTCTGGCGCTGAGCTTGGATAGAAGCGAATCGACGGGCTACCTGCGGTCTTTGGCCCTGGTAAGTTTTGAAGCGGTTGAAGAGTCGGACCACAAACCGCACTCGTCGAGTTCTTTACCACAGACGATGTGTAGTTCTGTACATAACCCGGGCTTTGCTCCCCAGTCATCGCTCCAGGACGTCGATCGATCTCCCAAGCGGCCTCGTTGCGTGTAGGGTAAGTCATCGCACACCAGCTGATGTTTCCTTGCGTATCTTTTGCGAAGTGAAGTGGCGGATCCAAGATATCTTGAGTGCCAGAGGCTTGTGAGAGCGGTGCGCACGCTTGGAACTCCTGATCTTCAGTGTAAGTAATCCAATGGGAGTCAATCGGTCGGCGATAAACAGTGTGCATCGAAATCTTTCGGCCACCACCTAAGTCCTCTACGTGTGGATTGCTCCGGTGCGAAGTGCTCAAGATCATGTGGAGCGGCGTACCTGTCTCTGGCGTGTAACGGATGATCGGCATCGTTGCAGAGCAGGAGTAGCGGTAGATGTTTTGGTTAGAGCCGTTCACACCTGCGAGAAAAGCATCAAAGTTTGGAAAGTGTGCGTTGTCAGGGTTTTTCCCCGCCCAGCAAGCATTGCTGGTGGCTTTGTAGCCAGGGACTCCGAGAGCATGACAGCCAGTGTCTCCGGCCCGGCACAGTCCACCGCTTCCGCCAGGTGTAAGCTGGGTGCGGTTTAGGATCATGCAGAATTCGCCATCATTGCAGGTGCCGTCACCGTTTCCGCCCAATCCTACAGCTTCGACAAAGCCCCCTTTGATGCCAGTGACGGAGTCTCCCTTGCAGAGTACGTCTACGCCACCCGTTCTCGGGTCACTCTTTAGGTTGAGGCAAATGTTTCCGCCTTCTGGATTGGTTGGGTCAAAGGGGAGTATCGAGATGCAAATATCGCCTGGCTGACAAGTGTACGAATTCAAGCCGTAGAGCTGCTTACGATAGGTGAGAAATCCGCCCTCTAGCCGCGCTGGGTTGTAAATACCAGGAAGCGCAAGTCTACGTGTCCCATCCGTGAACTGAGAGTTGCAAAGTGGATCAGATCCAAATCGGCAACCCGGAATTTCGCAACGCTCGTCAGGCTTGTCGCCATCACAGAGAGTGTTGAACGTGCTTGTACTCGTAGTGTTTGCCGGTGCTTCCAAGTAGCGGGCGATTAGGTTAGTAGCGGTGCCATCTGAATAGGTGGATCCCACACAAGTGGATCCAGCTGCAGTTTCATTGAATTTACAGTCCACCGAAGATTTTGGCCGTGCCGGGCTGTACAAATAACGTGTACTTGCTGATGCCTCCCCGGTCACGCCTGAATGGTCGTAGTACGCAAAGGGGCAGGGCTTCGGTCCTGCCATTGTATAGGGTTTAAGGGGATCCGGAGAGCCATCGATCGGACGATCCAGCACATAGATCTCGTCAAAGTTGACACGACGATCGACCTTTCCTGTTTCCTTGAAGCGGTCAGGCATGCGTGCAATGTAACGTCGCAGGCGGTAGGTCTGACGGAGTGTACCGCTCTGATCCCGGAACGCATTGCATGTACCGTCCGAGTTTGGCTTTGACGCCCATCCCATGCATTGATTGGAGATCACAGCGTTTCCGCCTGACGCGGATCCAACGCAGGACGTGGGTGCCGTGTTAGGATCTGCAGTGCGCAGGACAGCACGTGCCTCGATCGGAACCGAGAACTCAGAGCTTTTGGACTTTGCGAGCGCAAAATGGGTATCGAGTGGCCAAGCCGAAGCAACGCTTGGTGTGCGGAGTGTCTCACGCACTTGTGGGCAGTACACACCGTTTGGAATGTTCTCGTACGAGATTCGGCCGAGGTTGGTGCTCGGCAGGTACATGCTGAAATAGAACGACTGAGCACCTACATCGCGCGCGGACGTGCCAAGTGGACAAGCGCCGTTTGAGCCCGCTGGGTCGCGTCCGCCAATGCAGAAATCCGTGGCACTCGACGCTTTTAGGGAGAAGGAGGGTGCTTGTTGCCAGGAGCTAGCGGGCGAGTACCGAGAGGGCTCGATGGTCGCGACTGGATTGGTCGGTACTTTAGAGCGGATGAGTCCGACTGAGGTTGGCTTTTGTAAGCATGAGTAGCGGTGTACGTTCACAAAACCGCGGCCCTCAGAGTCGGTAAAGTCAAACTGATCAAGTTCCGTACCTTTACGGATCTCTTTTGGATTCATTGTCATGCCGACAGGGTTTCCAACACCGGGCACGATTTTGACCATTACGCGCGTTCCTTCGGCGATTTCACCCGAAGTCCATGCAGACGGAAGTGTGCAGTTGCCGCGGTAGGCTTGCACAGGAGCAACGACGTCACTGTACGCAGTGCGAGTATAAGCGATGGCCGTTCCGTCATTGGCGTTGATCTCACTCCAACTAAACGAGCACGCACACGCGCGGGTTTCTCCGGGGGATCCGCCTGCAACAGGGTCAGGGCTTCCGTTGCAAAAGTTGAGGAGACTCGGTTGCCCAGCGGCAGAGCTGAAATTGACTTGGATCTGTGAACTACCACTCGGAACACTCAGGGTGGTGATGGTAAACACGCCCTCAACGAGAGGTGCAGTGATTAAGACTTTGGATGCTGACACATTCGCTGATTTTCGACGGGCGTTTGTGCATCCTTCCAGCAAGACAAGCATGCTCAACGCAAGCAGAAGCGCTGCGGGTTTTCGAAGGACATATTTATGAGATCGAACGTGCATCATCTCTATACTCTCACCTAAATGGGCTGAATCACACAAACCGGGAAGACCTGTGCTCCGGATCCGCCACTTGAGCCATTGGCTTCGTGAAGCTCAACGTCATATCCGATGCGATTGTTTTCGCCGCATGTCGAGGGATTGGCGCTCGAGCAGTCCTCGTTGGTTTTATATCGGAACGGAATGTAGGGTGCTGCCGCGGACTCTCGATTACGCATCTGATTGATCGTGATGCTGGGAGGGCTAACAACTAAGAGGTAGTCAAAGCGAGCGGTGCCATCGAGTTCGGAAGTCATAAGCTGGCTATCGTGTGGAATTCCGGTCGTTCCATGTTTATCGCGTGTCCCCACACTTGCTCCTGGCGTACTGATGAGTCGGGAGAGATTCATGCTTCCAGGCAACGTAGACGCCAGCCCACTCCCATTTTGAATATGCATATTGAAGAGAGACCATACTGGATGATTTGTTAGTCCGAACGGAATGTGGGATTGGAGCTCGTCTGTAGAGTCAAAAGGTGCGCTTTGTTTGACAGCAGTCAGGTCGGGTTCAGCTAATTCATCGGGATGTTTAAAGCTCGCCGCACCTGGATGGTAGGGGTAGTCGGGTTGAGCCACGTGTGTAGGAACTCCGCTTCCCACTCTGATCCAAGAATCAGCACCTCGGTACGCTTGGCCAATCCCACCAGGTAAGTTAAAACCCCCGGCAATTCCCTTATAAGGTATCCGAAGCGGAAGTGCATCAGCACCGCCAAAGCCGCTTACCAGATTCTCGAATAGAGGCTGCGCACGCTGCGTGTCTTCATTGTCAATGGATCCGTTGCGGGCAAAATCAAAACACGAGTAGCCCGGTGCGCCGTTTTTCGGAATTGCTCTTGGCGCTAGGGATTCCTCAAGTACGAAGTCCCGATCGACCGAACGTGAAGGAACAAATCCAGCATCTGAGTCTCGTATGGTGTCCGCACCTAGGCCGATCGTTGCGGTGGTCGCAGAAGCATTTATAGTTCGCACCGGGTTGCCTTGTCCGCCAGCATGGAGACTACAATCCGGGATCGCGGCGTGCGGGCGTACGACACTGGACGGGCCCAACCGAGAAAAACCATCACTTGCTGTGCCGGGATCGCAAAAGATTGCGCGTGTTTCGTCGACTTTAGCGGTGTCGTAAACATAGGTGCGGTTGGGGAGCGCGGCTTGGAATTGCCAAAGTTTAACCCAGCGGTGACCGGCAGGAATTGGAACGTTTGGGCATGCTTCGCCAACGGGGGCCGCTCCGTAACCGAGCGGAGGCAGAGTGTTTGGAAGTGGATTTTGTCCGGGTGGCGTATAGCGTGTGAAAAGTCCGGCGGGCTGAGTGTCCGAGGGGGGTGCAAATCGGCCGTTGATGGGCTTGTTAAACACGCCCGTCGCGTCGCGCGCGAGCAAGAACTTCGAGCGATTGATCGCTCCTGACGTTCCAGGAAAAATCTCATGGCTGCCACTCGGATCTGGAGCGAGCGAGTAGATGCGGAGGTTTGCCCAGGCCGGCAGAGCCTTGGGATTGAGGGCGCAGTCATAGAATGAGTTTGCTTCAGGCCCATCTTCGGTTCCGCTATCGCCACCTGAAACAATGTTAGAATAGAGTCCAATCGCGCGAGCGAGGTTTGAGGTATAAAAGTTAAGTGGATAGGTGAGGCGTGCGCTTTCGGACTGGAACGGATCGTAAATTTTTGATCCGGATGCGCGATCCAGGCGCTCAAACAGATAAGGGATGTAGACGACATCCCGACATTGGTAGCGCATCGGCTCGATAAAAGTCGCAATCGCCGTGGGATCGCTACCACCCGGAAGTGATCCACCACCTGGGAACGAGTAGCTAAACGTATTGGAGAACTTGTTAGCTGAGACAAAGTAGATGCTCACGTCTATGGTGGAAACGCCAGATTGCACCTCAGTGTAAGGGCAGCGCAGGAGATCTGCTTCCGAGTACGTCGGATCCACATCCAGCGTCTCTTGCGCTCCAGCGGGAGTGACGTACTTGTAGCGGCATTGGCAAGAAGCTTCCGCTCCCACTCCAATACAGTACTGCCCGATTTGGCCCGTGCCATCTCCGAGGAGATCAAATTGACTGGAAGGAGAGTGCGCGGATTTAAGCACGCGAAGCAAGTTGATAAAGGAGGATGAGCCTGTGCCTGGAGTCTCAGTTGGGTTCGTAAATCCCGCAATCACGCGTCGGCCTGGAAGGTTCGTGCACGCAGAAAGCGCAAAAAGCGCTAGGTAAGCGCAGCTCTTAAGCCAGATTGTTTTAGGGCCCCTACGCGCGGTCACGTGCGACATTCCCCCGACCTCTTATCGGTGCAAGATCTGTGCGGATGAAGCCTAAAAAAGACTCATAGTTACGATTACTTAGAGTTGAGAATGGCCTTAAATCCGGAAAAACGCGTATACCTTTTTGACGCTGTCTTAGACTTAAACACAGCTCCTTATCGATACCCCATGCGGATGAGCTTGGCTTCGATGAGGATCGCAGAGCCAGAGTACCGCTCGATGCGCACCCGGTCGATGCGAGAGTCGCTTGAGATTGGGAGCAAGAACTGCTCAGAGCGTACGGCTCCATCTGCGGGTGAGAGGACCGCGATTGAGTCAATGATCTTAAGGTAGCGCTCCGTATCTGAGTAGTAGAGGTGACGCGGTTGTTGAGCGGCTTGCATTTCGCTGGCGCTGGTTCCGGAAGCGACCAGGTGAATCTTAAAGTGGGTGACATCGTTGTTGGCGAGAGCAGCGCCTGATCCCGAGATTTGATTCGGGCCAAGTGCGATGTAGGTGAGGTGAAGGAGGACGTTCTCGTTTGGACCGAGCTCATCGCGGTTAAGATCAAGGTACGCTCCACCGGCCAGAAGTTTATTGACTTCAGGATCCTCTGACTGGATCGGACCTGAGGCAACGCAGGCTTGATCTTGCGTCGTGTAGTAGCCTGAGTTGTAGGCGGTGCCTGGGAGAAAGGTTGCGGCCGCAAAACCGAGCGCTTGAGGAGGGAGTTTTGCACTTTCCGAAGTGTTTCCAAAAGTCGTAAGGCGACTCCAGTCGTAGCAGTTGCCTGAGGAGTTGAAGCGGCCTTTCCAAACTTCGGGTACGCTGATTCCTGCTGCAGAGGTATACGTCAGCGCTGTGCCGTCTGGACTATAGCCACCAATCACAAG
>JBILEK010000095.1:0-6243 GCA_044352155.1 Bdellovibrionia bacterium | reverse complement strand
CACAAGAACTTGAGCGTGGATGGCATCAAACGCCATCGAGTGCCCATAGCGTAGGGAGGGGCCGGTTTCGTTACAAGAGCCGCGTGCGGCCCACTCGCCCTGGAGTGCGGCCCTTGCAGCAATATCACTGGGGATAGCAGTTGCGCGGTGGAGAGCGCTCTTCGGGGGCGTGTACTCATAAACGCTCAAATACTCAGTCGACTCAGAGAGGATCTTTGCTCCTGAGGGATTGGTGATAGCGCGATCAGAGAGGTTGCTCCATCCGCCTGTGACTAAGATGCGATCGCGTCTGGAGTCGTACGCTCCGGCGCCCATAAACGAAGCGACTTCCGAGGGGAGTCGGGTTGAGTCTGAGCCTGTTGTGATGGGATCATCGAGTTTTCGCATCAGCCATCGTCCAAATGCCTCGTCTGTAATGGGGTGGGGGGAGTATGGATTTTTCAACTCATCAAATGCATCGCACTGGGGACTCTCGTAGCACTTGCCGCTTGCGTACTCGTCGGAGTCGCACTCGCCGTTTCCGTTTCCGCCGGCGCCGATTTTCTCAACCAGAGTCTCGCCCGAGCTGCCTGCGCAAAACTTATAGACCTCACTAAGGCGTTGGAACTTGCCGTCCTTACGTCGGCCGCCTAAAAGATAGATTTCAGGGATTGGAAGCTTTTGGGATGCTGCCCCATCATTGGATGGAGCGCTAAGCGTGCGCACGACTTGGATGGCCCCTGCAAGTGGAGGAGGGGTGAGGACCTTAAGCTGCTCTTGGACTGCGTTAGCGTAGCGCACGCTAAAGTACTGCCTAAACTCCGAGGCCGTAGGTGTATGCGAGTAGCCAGGTTGCGCACTGGCATTAAGGTCAACCCAAAGTGTTCCGCCGCGATTTGGATGATCAACGCCTAAACCCGCAAGCCTCACACGACTCCACGATTTAAGCTCAAAATCGTAAAAGTGCATATCTCCAAGAGTCGGTGGGACAAAGTGGCGATTGGGATTTGGCGAGGGTCCGGTCTGTCCCGTTTGCCCGCCGAATAGAACAGCATAATTGCGCTGCAAAGATGTCCCAGGAGCTCGCAGTTGCACAGCACTTGTTTGCGCAAGCGAGCGAGGAGGAAAGTCATTCACTCTCTGCCAATGTCCTCGGCCTCCGTTTGCCGTGGGATCAAACATCCATCGATCTGATAGTACGTCAGATCCATTGGGAGTGCCTCCCTCCATAAAGATCCCATACGAGCAAGGCGACTCCTGAGTGCAAGCTGCGTCTTGGTTGTAGTTGACTTCGATCATGCGATGACTGCGCCTGGGCGACGGGGATGCACAGTCTGGCGAGCAGGTGGTGCCGCTTGCGATGTCGAGCTTTCGCCACGCGATCGAGCATGAGCCTGGATTGAGTGCACAATCTCCAAGAGTGAGCTCCCAAAGATCGTTTGAAAAGCGCATCTGAGGCTGCGACTCGTAGCCTCCAAACAGATAGAACTTGCCTGTAACGTTACTGTACACGAGCTGCGCTCCGGCAGCATCAGGCGGATTGGAGCCTAAGGGCGTTCGCTCTGTCCAGCGGTAGTTTCCGCTGCTTTTTTCCAGAAAGTAAAGTTTCGAAGGGACGTGTGATCCCGTGTAGCCTGAAAAGTTAACTGAGTCTGGGCCTTTTTGAAATCCTCCCCAAGCTACAGTGATCTCGCCTGCTGCTGAATCCTTTCCACGTGCGACCGCCATTGCCGCGCGCCGTGGAGCTGAAGCGCTAAGGATTGCCGATCCCGATACGCTCCCCATTTTTCCAGTTTCTGCAGGCACAGAGGCAGAGAGCGAGTAGACGGTAGAGCCTTCGTTAAAGCTGACCGCCGCGCTATCCACTGATGGCGCACCATTGCAGCGTCCTTGAGGACTATTGACATACGCGAGCTCGCAGTTTGTCCCGCCAAAAAAAACGAACTCGTTGATGCTCGATCCTTGAACCAGATGCCCATGAACCCAGTGAGGAAATATCGCGCCAGCGCCAGCGACTAGCTGCTGATGAAAGAACGGAAACTGAAACTCTCCGTTCAGTGGATGTCGCTCAAACGGATCACGTGGCAAGTCATAAGTTGGAAGCCCCATAAAGCTTCGCGTGTCGTTTGCGTTGTGCGTTCCATAAGTCGCTCGATGCCAGAACGAAAACTTGCGATGATCCGCCATGCTCGTCGGGTTGGGTTCATTGGGGACAGTGTGGCGAAGTTGTTGGATGAAATTGCCGCTCTCATTACGCAGGAACCGTGAGCCATAGATCCCACCGGCTGCGATGAACGACCCAATATTAAGCCCATCGACTTGATGCACGACGGGAGCAAGTGCAAACCCAATCCACGCAGTTCCTGGATCAAGATATCGAGGAGAATCGGGATATGAAAAAATAGAGTCGCCGTCGTCGTCCGGAAGGGCAAAACGATACGGATAGTTCGTGCGACCGGTGTGTGCTTTACCCGTTGTCATGAGCTGAAATGGACTGCTATCGATCCAGTGAGTGATCAGTGCGCCTTGCCAATTGGCGGCTACTCCTCCAATCGCTGCGTCCGCTCGGTCTTTGTACTCAGGTCCAAAGGTAGGGTTAAAGCGGTGAATGTCCAATGAGTACACCATACCGCCTACGGGATCAGAGCCTCGACTACCGCCTGTGATAAACACTCGGTCAGTTGTGTCGATTTGACTTTGCTGTACCCTGAGGCCTGCGCTGAGCTCCTCACCTAAGCTGATGCGAGTAAGTCCTGAGTACGGAACTGAGGCGTAGCCAAACCCTGCACGTCCGCCTGGGGCTTTTGCGTTAAACGCTGGGTTTGTGATCAACTGTTTGCTTGGAACGCCATCGGTCCATATGCAGTCTGTCGTATGACAGTCTCGCATCATTGAGATCGTGTTCGTTTGACTGGAGAAGGAGGGGCCTTTTTCCCAAGTGGATTTTTCAAGATCAAAAATCCAGGTCTCCAAGCTGTCTTGTCCGAGAGTCGCGAGAGTTGATTGAGCAGATGAGCCGCCATAGACGAGAAGTTTTTTGCCATCGAGGCTGAGTGCTGAGGCAGCCCCTGCCCCTGCAGTAGGTGTGCTTGGTGATGAGGAGGTATTCAGTTTTGTCCAAGTCGATATCGGCTCGCTTGCACTGGTTAGTCCTGGTGCCAGAGGGTTCGGCGGATCCGTTGCCGTGTTGGCAGGCAAAGTCTCTATTGCAAGTGCATAGATCTCTTTACTGCAAGTGTTAGCCAACGCATCTGCTGCAGCTGTAGGACCGCAGTTCAGCGTTGCGCGTCCGGGAGAGCTTCCTAGAGGCGGGAGAGCTCCTTGTACGGAGGAGTTAGAGTTTCCGCTCACGCCACCAAAAAGCAAAAGCGAGCCTTGAAGAGAGCTTTGCACTCCGCTAAGCGCACCATAGTCGAACGTCGCGCAATTTGAAGTCGGCGGACTTGAAGCTCCCTGGCCAAACGAGCAACCATACGCAAGATTGCTTGGGTCCTGAACGTTCGAGTCTGTGAGATCCACCGCTACGTTTCGTACAAATGCGGGTTTAGTCGATGCACTCGAATTTGCGTAGGAGGCAGGAAGTCTCTTTGCACTACCGCTTGACTCATCAAGCTCCCATGGATGGGAATAGTATCGCGCATCTCCTGCGCAAGAGTTTTGGTTTGGGTCAATCAGTGAGAAGAAATCTCCGTGAAAAAAGCGAATACTCACTGCGCCCATTTCGCGTGCGCGCTCGAGCTCTTGTGAGGAGTTTTTAGAGCTTTCTGAAAACGCATCCGAGTACACACGCCGTCGCGGAGGCTGTGCAGAGCACGCTGCCATGAGCGAGAGTAGGAGGCTAGTGATGATTGCGTTTCTGAGTGACACTTCGGTTGCGCCTCTTACATCCGCGTTAAAGTCATGGAGTAAAACACCATGCCCATGCAAAAGGGCGAGTTTGTCACGCACACATGCTCGAGGATCTGATTTGATGTCGCGGCGGTGCCACTGATCGGACCCCCACTGCGCGAGACCGCGCGCTGTCGTGAGATCTGAAGCGTTGTGAGCGCAGTGTCGCTTGCGAGCGGAATGATAAACTGTTTGGTAGCGATCGCGGTACCGAGAGTTTTTTCAGCAAGGCTTACTTGATTGGTAGCAGTTGGAACAAGAAAGAGAAACGGGGCAGGATTTGAGGTGGCGCTCCCTCGCAAGTAAAAAGCCCAGCTCATATCAGAGCAGTAATCGTTTGAAGGATTAAATGCACCGCCATCGAAACACTGCGACGGATCTCGTGGCTCTCGGTGTGCGACCGATGCTGCGTACTGAAGAGTGAGCAGCACGTTCTCGTGTATGGCGAGTCTTGTGGGATCCCGATCAAACTCAACGCGAATGAAAACGCGATCAGTAGAGATCCCGCTTCCGTTTAGCGCAGAGTTGCCGTTGCAGTCATATTCACTGACTCGATAGTAGTCCGAAACACCGCAGCTCCGCGGTTCGCCGTTGACCGTGCAAGTGGCGCTCTCTCCTGAAGCACTAAAACGAGCGCAATTATTGTCTCCAGCAGTTGATGAACCGCTCGTACCGAGCTGAATATTTTTGATCCACTTGGGCCAAGCATCTGCGCTGGGTCCGCCAGTTGCGAGAACTGAGTGATCAGGCTTGAGGAGCCGCGTTGCGCTCGTGACTCCACCGGTTCCAGAAGGCGCAGGAAAGCTCCCGCCCTGCTCGCCTGCAGCGCCAGTCACGGTACGAAACACCACCTTTGCCGATACCGGTCCCGGCGCGCGCTCAAGTGTCGCGGGCGCAGTGACCGCGCCAAGCGAAACGCTCTTTTGTACTTTCGTAGGCGGACTGAGGCACCCGACGAGTGCGATCGAAACTGTGCCAGTGATACATCGAATGAAATCCTTTAGATTCAAGCGGATTCCCCTTTTTCTCTCCTTAGTCCTTTCGGAGAGTAGGGGCGCAGGATTGAGTGACCGCTAAAAAATTGACGCCCCTCTAAAGAATATCAACGCTCAAAGCGTGCGGCGAGATGGGTCACAGTAGACCCATGCCGACTCAAAGCCTCGAGACTCTTCGAGAATCCTCGGCTACTCTGTTTTTACAACATGAATAAACTCATTCATCTATTGTCGGCCCTCGTTTTGGTCTCCTGTGCATCTTCGAAACAGACGTTTCGCACGGAGCGTAATCCCTTGGAAGGCGCGCTCCAAAGCGGCGAGTGCAAGATGCGAGAGGAGGGTGCGGCGTTAACGCGCATTCAAGGCCAGGATCTCAGGCAGATGCTCGCTTGTCTTGGCTATGCGCACGCACGCGACCGGGGCGGTCAGATGGATTATTTTAGGCGCGTGGCTTGGGGACGCGCGGCTGAAGTGTATGGAAGTGGGAAGTTGCGCTCCGATCTCGGTTTACAACTGCTGGCCCTCGGCGAACACGCAGAGCGCTTGTGGAAAGATCTTGATCCCGCTCACAAAGATCTCCTCTGGGCCTACGCGTGGGGTGCGAGTCTAGGGTTTAAGCGCTTTCCCAAGCAGTGGGAGTTTGAAAAGTGGGGTTATCTCCCGGAGGATTGGCACCCGGCCGATTCGATCGCCGTCTTGATGCTCCAGAGTCTCGATCAGACGCGAAAGACCTTTGAGCAAGATCTCACGGAAGCTTCACGCATCCAAGACTTTGGCAAGGACGCTGAGCGCAAGTTCTCTCCTGCGCGTACACCGTGGGATACTTCGATTTTGAAAGAGGGCGAGTACGAGCGTGCGTCACGCGCCAGATCTGCTCAATCTGCGATTGGGAGAATCGAGGTTGCCAAATGGTTTCGAGAGTGGGGGGAGATTTTTCCAGCAACCGACACGGGGAGTAACAACTGGGTACTCTCCCCCGCACGCTCAAAGAGTGGACGTGCTTGGTTTGCAAACGACCCGCATTTGGACTTAAAAAACCCTCCGTTTTGGTACTGGGCTGTACTTGAGAGCCCGCAAGTACGCGCAATGGGTGCAACGCTCCCTGGAGTGCCTGCGATTGTGAGCGGTGCAAACGAGTCTCTCGCATGGGGCTTGACTAACTCTTATCTGGATGTCGGAGATCTCGTGCTCGTCGATGAAACAGAGCTCAGTGGCAAGACAACTGAGTTTCGACCTCGGGTCATGTTTAAGTGGGCTGGGATAAAACTTCCGTTTGTGTTTAAGTCCTTTGAGCGCGTGACTGCAGGATCGGAGCCCGTGATGCCGATCGATGCGCCGCAAGGAAAAAAGTTTGTCCTTCGCTGGTCAGGCCACCGCTTGC
>JBILEK010000036.1:0-26870 GCA_044352155.1 Bdellovibrionia bacterium | reverse complement strand
TGATCTATGGACTCGCAAGAGTGTGGATGAAATGGAAGCTTTAGTGCAAGGCTTTGGTCTCCCATCCTGGAACCTCGTTTTTGCCGATACCAAGGGCAAGATCGGATATCGAGCGACTGGGCGTGTCCCGCGTCGAACTCAAGTGCCTTACGGAACGCCAGAGATCGCACTTTCAGATCTTGAAATCAAAGAGTGGATGTCACCTCACGAAGTGCCGCACGTCCTAAACCCCAAGCGTGGGTTTGTTGTAACAGCCAATAACCGTCATTTTCCCGAGGATTCTAAACTCTGGACCTCACGATCAAACTCGATGGGGTTTCGTGGCTTCCGTATCGAGGAGCTACTGCTCGCCACAGGCAAGCACGATCTTGCATCCCAAAAGCAGATCCAATGCGACACGCAAGCGTCAGATGCGCGATTTATACTGCCTGAGCTCTTAAAGCGCTTGGGCGATGCGCCGTTTGAGCCTCAGATCCTTGAAGCCGTGGAGGAACTCAAAAAATGGGATTACAACACCGGCCTTCAGTGCAAATCATGTGGTTTGTTTCGGATGTGGTTTGAGCTCTTAGGAGAGCATCTGCGTATGAACGAGCATGCATTTTGGAATCTTTTGCTCGATGGAGAGCTTGATGGCACGCGAAAGTCCGAGTTCACAAAGCTCTTTCGAGAAAAACTCACTGAAGCGCACGCGCTCGTCTCGCACGCAAAAAACTGGGGCGAGTTACATCAGTCGTTTTTTGCGACATTTTTGGGTGATCGCGATGTTCAGAGCTCGCTTCCAACCCACGGAGACACCCATAGCGTGAGTCCTGGGACTTCGACGTGGAGTCGTAAACTTAAAAAGTTCGTGCACACTGCGGGCGCCTCTCAGCGCATATTGATCGAGATGTCGAACCCCCCTCGTGTGCACCGCATGTTGCCCGGCGCAAATAAGAGCATGAAGGATCCAGACTTCTCGCCTGGATCGATGTGGACGCGCTGGCGCGACTGCGAGTACGAGCAGATTAGCTGGAGCACGGACTGGAGTAGTGCTCAGAGAGTAACGCTCGCGAGATGAAGCTTCTTTTTCTCACTCCACCGATGACTCAGGTGAATACGCCTTATCCTGCAACGGCATATCTGACGGGGCACTTTCGTTTGCGGGGTTGGGATGCGCACCAGGCCGATCCGGCACTCGAGCTCGTCTTGCGTTTGTTTTCGCGCGCAGGACTTACGCGCGTGCTTGAGGAGTTACGGGGATGTAGAAAACTAGGCCCGCTTGCACACGCGTTTCTTAAAGATCCTGATGTTGTGATTGATCGCGTGGATGCGGCGATTGCTTTTTTGCAAGGTCGCGATCCAGCGCTTGCGATACGGATCGCGGGGCGAGAGTTTTTGCCAGAGGGGCCACGTTTTGAAGCAGCACAGGACGACGAGCACCTGCACTGGGCGTTTGGTACACTGGGTACTGAGGATCGTGCACGATTTTTTGCAAGCCTTTTTCTCGATGATCTTGCAGATCTCATCAAAGAGTCGATCGATCCAAGGTTTGAGTTTTCTCGCTATGGAGAGAAACTTGCGGCCTCACAATCCTCGTTTGATGCGATGGATGAGGCCTTAAGCGCTGAGCCCACACTCCTAGATCAGATGCTCGAAGAGATCGTAGCAGAGTTGATCGCGCGGCATGAGCCCGATGTCGTTGGACTGACGACTCCGTTCCCGGGGAGTGTATACTGCGCGCTTCGCATGGGTCGTCAGATCCACGCTCTCAGGCCCAAGGCGAAAGTCGTATGGGGAGGTGGCTACGTCAATACGGAGCTGCGCGATCTTGAGGATCCCCGTGTTTTTGAAAGTATAGACGCGATCGTACAGGACGATGGCGAGCGACCGCTTGAGCTCTTGCTTGAGTATTATGCCGGAAAGCTCCCGCGCGAGCGCCTGTTGAGAACAGCGCTGCTCGATGCAGGTCAAGTGCGCTGGTTCTCTGATCCAAGCGCTCATGATGTCCCGTTTTCAGAGCGTGGTACACCAACGATGCAGGGGCTCCCGCTTGGACGGTACTTGCGGATTTTTGAAATGCTCAATCCCATGAATCGTCTTTGGACCGATTACTCGTGGAACAAAGTCACCGTCGCTTCGGGCTGTTATTGGAAAAAATGCACATTCTGTGACACCTCTCTTCCCTATATCGGTAGTTACGAACCTCAAAAGGCTCAAGTACTGCTCGAGCGCATGGATGCGCTCTACCGTGAGACGGGGCAGAGCGGGTTTCATTTTGTGGATGAGGCCGCGCCTCCTGCGGCACTCCGCGCGCTTTCAGAGCTTTTGATCAAGCGCGGGAGCCCCTACTCGTGGTGGGGGAATATTCGATTTGAAAAATCCTATACGCGCGCACTCTGCAAGCAGATGGCAGAGGCTGGATGCATCGCGGTTACAGGTGGGCTTGAAGTTGCCTCTAATCGCTTGCTTGATTTAATCCAGAAGGGAGTCAGTGTTGAGCAAGTTGCTCGTGTAACGCGTGCGTTTACCGAGGCAGGCGTGTTTACGCATGCGTATTTGATGTACGGCTTTCCCTCACAAACAGTGCAAGAGACAATCGACAGTCTTGAGGTCGTGCGGCAGCTTTTTGTGGAGGGCTGTCTGCACTCAGGGTTTTGGCACCGGTTTTCGGCGACCGTGCACTCGCCAGTGGGCCGTGCGCCTGAGAAGTACGGTATTCGTTTAATGCCGCCGGTGCGTCCGGCGCAAGGCTGGTTCTCGCGCAATGATGTGCCTTTTTACGACCCGTTAGGAGTAGATCATGATGCGCTTGGTGTGGGACTACGAGCCGCACTCTATAACTATATGCAGGGTGCGGGTCTTGAGACTCCGGTACGAAAGTGGTTTCCGATGCGGGTGCCTGATCCTCAGGTGCCAAAAACTCTCGTGGCGCGCGCGATGAAGAGCTAGTAGCCGAAGATTGCAAGTGCTGTGAAGTAGAGGGCCCACAATGCGCTCATCCCAATCAAAGCGTTCAGCTTACGAGGCTGCGTTTGCAGACCCAAAATCCCAATCACCAAGAGCGCAGAAAACGTATGGCGCGGAGAGTGGAGGAGTGCTTCGAAGCCATGGAGTGAAATCAACACGATCGCGCTCAACAGAGCACCTATGCGACGTGGAGATTTTTCAGGGATCGTTCGCCAAAGCATTAAAACGGGGAGCATTACTGCAAACGCGAGCTCAACTGAAAAGTCAGAGCCCAAAAGCCAAACTGCAGGCAGAAAGCCCCTAACCGCTCGAAGAGAGGGGCGATCCATCAGCGCAAACACGCTCCCGATCAGAGTCACTAACCAAAGCGAAATCACCATACAAACCGCGATCTCACTCGTACCTCAGCGCTTCCATTGCCTCAATCCGTGCTGCGCGTCGTGCAGGTAGAACGCCAAAGATCAGTCCCGTCAGCGTTGACATCAAAAACGCAGGCACTAAGATCCAGCCTGGCGCTCGGATATCAAATGCGGGCGTGATCCAGTATCCGATGTAAGACAGCGTGATCGATAACAGCAGCCCAATCAGCCCTCCTGCAAGCGATAGTGCAAGGGCCTCAGCTACAAACTGCTTCATGATATCACTCTGGGTTGCGCCCACCGCGCGTCGGATGCCGATCTCTTTTGTGCGCTCAGTGACGGAGACGAGCATGATATTCATGATGCCGATCCCGCCCACGGCCATCGAGATCATGGCGATTCCTCCCAGGGCCCAAGTGAGCATGTCTAAGATCGTGTTCATCGTACCCATCATCGAAGCTTGGGTCGAAATCGTGACATCGTCGTTTCCGTTTTTTCGCTCAAACAAGATGGAGCGGATCTCCTCAACGGCATCGTTGAGACTTGCTTTGGAGCGTGCGCGAGCGCGGATGTCAAAGAGCTTCTCGTCGTTGAAGAGTCTGAGCGCCGCTTTTACAGGGATAAAGATCACCGTATCCATGTTAAAGCCGAGTTTCATGCCTTCTTTTTTTGCGACTCCAATGACTCTGTAGTCAGATTCGTTGATTTTGACGGTTTGCCCAAGCGCACTTACATCGCCAAAAAGGTTTTCAGCTACCGAATGACCGAGCACCACAACTCGGCGTGCGCCGTGATCCTCTTCTTTTGTAAAATAGCTCCCCAAGCGAAGTTCTTGATTCACGATCTTTGGGAAGTCGCCTCCCGTACCCATTACGCTTACAGAACTCTCTCGGCCATCAAACTTGGCTGATGCTGCGCCAAACGCAACTCCTGTGATTGCCTCAATGTTTGAAGCTTGTCGTTCGATCGCTTCGACATCAGCAAGTGTGAGCTTTTTCTTTGTGTTGCTCGTGGGAGGAGCAAATCCCGATTTTGTATCAGACTTGCCTGGTTGAATGCGGATGATATTGGTCCCCATGCCTTCAAACTCTTGGGTGACGTAGAGTTTTGCGCCGTTTCCGATCGAAACGAGACTGACGACAGCCGATACGCCGATCACCATCCCGAGCATGGTCAGACCGGCGCGGAGCTTATTTGCAGTCAAAGACTCAATTGCAAGGAGGATGACTTCTCGGATTGACATGGGGTGTCCTTTTGAATGCGGCCATCGAGCATAGAGATCATGCGCTGAGCGCTGGTCGCGACAAACGGATCGTGCGTTACGAGCACTACCGTTGCGCCTTCGGAGTGAAGCTCTTGAAAGAGTTTTAAAATGTCGCGACCCGCGCTTGAGTCGAGGTTACCGGTGGGCTCATCTGCCAAGATCAGTCGTGGTCGACTTACCAAAGCGCGCGCAATTGCAACGCGCTGGCGCTGTCCACCGGAGAGCTCGTTAGGTTTGTGACTCATACGCAATCGAAGTCCTACGCGCTCAAGCGCAGCTTCGGCACGCGCGCGCATTTCGGATTTTGGGAGCGATCGGCCGTGGGCAGAGGAGTAGATCAGTGGCATCTCGACGTTTCGAAGTGCAGAGAGACGAGGAAGCAAGTTGAAGTTCTGAAACACGAACCCGATTTTCTGGTTTCTTAAACGCGAGCGCGCATGGTCATCTAAGCTCTCAACCGAGTGACCATCCAGTGAGTAGATGCCTTGAGAAGGGCGATCCAGCAGTCCGAGGATCTGGAGCATGGTTGATTTTCCAGAGCCCGAAGGCCCTACAATCGATACAAACTCTCCCTCCGAGATCTTTAAGCTCGCATTCGAGAGAGCATGAACGGACTCGTCTCCCATTTGGTAGACTTTATGGATTCCGCTCAACTCGATCAAAGCATTGCGCTCCACGGCGAGTGGATCTCCTATTTCCAATCCGCGACTTGGACTCGCGCTTTGAGCTGATCGCGGATCTCGATCGAGTCCGAGGGGAGAACGACAATCTCTCCTAACGCAAGTCCCTCGAGGACTTCAGTGCGCTCGTAGTTCCCGACGCCGACGCGCACGGGAGTTTTCACGATCGTTTTGCCGTTGTACTTGTAGAGATAGCGGTTTGCGCCATGGCCTAAGATCGCACGACTGGGGACTGCGACTTCTGCAAGTTTAGCTTCAGTCACGATCTCAATATCAGCAGATGCGCCCACCGGAATCACAATCGACTCATCAGCAATCCGGAGCTCTACTTTTGAAGTGCGATCTTGTTCTTTGGTTGTGCTGACGTACGGAACAACCTGCGAGACACTCGCCGAAAAAGGCTGTGCTCGTGCTGCCATGATCTTGATCCGTGCGGCCGCACCCTCTTTGACTTTGGCCAGATCGACTTCATCGATTTCGCCTTTCACAAGTCGAGGCTTAAGGTCGATGAGGCGGATTAAGGGTTTTCCGGAGGAGGTTTTTCCCTGAGCAAGCTCACCGACTTCGAGATTAACTTCAGTCACCAGGCCATCAAAGGGAGCGCGGATTTGAGCTTTTTCTAAATTTGATTTAGCGATTTCAAAGTTGCGACGTGACTCGTCGAGTGCGACTTTGGAGGCGAGGTTCGCTTGAAAGAGCTTTTGGGAGCGTGCGTATTCGCGCTCAGCATGGATGAGGATCGTGTTTAAGTCATTGTGCTCAAGCGAAGCGAGAATATCGCCTTCACGGACTTTCTGCCCAACTGCAGCGTAGACTTTCTGTACGCGGCCACTGGAGCCGAAAGCAAGTTCCGTCTGTTGTTGCGCTTCAACGGTGCCCGCTGAGATCGACGAGACTACCGACTCCACGGGGGCTGATTTGGCCTCAATCCCTTGGACGGTTTGTGTTTTATTGCATCCAGCAAAAACAACCAAAACAACGAGCATCCATGCTCGAAATTGGATCATGGTGCGCTTACTCCTAGGTTCCAAGCATAGCGATGCAAAAGCGTAGAGTGCTCCAACATCGAATGCGCGAGGTTGATCTTTGAATCCAGGAGTTCAGTCTGATTTAAGAGCACCTCAGTGATCGTTGCTTTACCGAGTTTGTAGCTACTGACGCTCAACTTGACGATCTCCCGATTTTTCGCAAGAGCAAGGCGTTGGGAAGAGATCTGCTTTTTCAAAGCCGTGATCTGCAACCGCTGCTCTTCAAGCTCATGTTTGAGCTTTAAGAGCTCCCGCTCTCTCCTGTACAGGTTAGCAGTGAGCCCGTTCTTTTGCTCAAAATAGGTCGAAAAACTGCTTCCCCCCGAGAACAGCGGGATATTGAGCACCAATGCGATTGACGTAGAGCGCTGGGCTGAGTCAAAGGTTTGACTCCATCCTTGAGCTTGTTTGGTGAGCGAGCCTTGAAGAAGGAGCTCCGGATACTCGCTCGACATTGCCTGTTTGCTTTGTGTGTTTGCTTGGAGCTCTTCAGCCGTGATGCGGAGGTAGATGGGGCTCTCGCGCGTGACACGCTCCCAGGACTTTTTTGCAGTTTCTAGGTCCGTGTGGAGCCAGGGCTCCATCTGCTTGTCAAAGCCAGGAGCAACCGAGAACTCCTCAATCGCAGCCGCTAGCGAGTCCTCGCTCGTCAGAAGAGTGCTTAATCCCAAGGCTTTAAACTCCTCTTGAGAGGCACCCGAGTACTCCAGCAAGTTTCCTAGCGTGCGTGCGAGGGCTTGTTCGTGGGAGAACTTTCGTGACTCAAGCTGCGATAAGTTTGACTCAGCCTTGAGCACGTCGACGCGTGTTTTTTGTCCGAGTTCAAATCGCAGCTTTGCTTCTTTCAAGTTTGACTCAGCGAGCTCAATTGAGCTCTTGAGTGTTGCGCCTCGATAGAGCTCAAGCAAGTGTGCGCCAAAAAGTTGCCGCAGCTTCCAGCGTACTTCTGTGCGAGCGGAGTGTAATCCGATTTGTGCAAGATCTGCTTGTTGGCCTGCGGCCTCCACACCTAAGTGTGTTGAGCGGCGATAGAGCGGCAAAGAGAGTTGTAGCCCCATGCGCATGAGCGTGAGAGTGCTGGGTTGAGAGTTGTTGAAAATCGAGCCTAGCGCGCCACTGGAGATCAGCGAGTAGTCTTGTCCTCTGCTCTGGCCAAGTTGCAGATCTACGCGCGGCATCCATCGCGTCCATGCAGTGTAGCGGGCATAAGATTTCTCAGCTGCAGTCGCCTGGGCGATCTGGACTTCGGGGGACTGCTGCTCGGTCTGCTCAAGAAAGCGCTTAAAAACAGGCTCAATCTTCGAAGCAAAGCTTGCACACGGGGCGAGAAAAAGTAGCAGAGCAATCAGCGGCATCTGGAAAAAAAGCCTACCATCCTTTGAGCTCCTCTAGCTAGAGCTTGCAATGAGCGCGAGTTGATCTCGCAGATCTGCAAGTTGCTCATCCCAGTAACGCTCAGTGCCGTACTGAGGGAAGTGTAACGGAAACGCGGGGTCCTCCCAGCGCTTGGCAATCCAAGCACTAAAATGCAAGAACCGCAGTCCCCGAAGCACTTCAATCAGTCGAAGTGTGGATCGATCAAAGCTCCGAAACTGCTCATACCCCTCAATCAAAGCCTCTAAGCCCGCCTGCGACTCGTCATCACGCCCCGGGATCAAAAGCCAAAAATCCTGCACCACCGGGCCCATGATCATGTCGTCGAAATCGAGAAAAAAAGGCCCTCCATCAACCCAGAGCAGGTTGCCGCGGTGACAATCGCCGTGAATACGCTGGAGCGTAACATCGGCATACATCACTTTTGAGCGCTCAAGAAACGCGTGAGCTGTCTCGATATAGCGCGGCGCGATTTCAGCAGGGATCACGTTTTTTTCTCGCAAAAACTCAAGACTCCGCTCGCCGTAAAGCGTCGGAGTGAGCTTCAGTCGATTCGGAGCCGGATGCGAGGCTCCTACCGTGTGGATCCGCCCGAGCAAACGTCCCACTTGGAGCATTTGTTCGGATTGGAGCTCATCCGGTGCGCGCCCTCCCATTTTTGGGAACAGGCAAAAATAGATTCCGCTTACTGGTTCGCGGCGCAGTGTGGATCCGTCTTCAAATCGAAGTGGGGCAATCACCGGGATTTCGGCCTCAATACATTCATTGAGCAACGTGTGCTCATCTAAGATTTGCGCTTCGCTCCAACGTCCGGGGCGATAGAACTTTACGATCCTAAATCGATCTGAGTGTTTGCGTGGCGGTGAGTCGAGCTCAATCTCAACCTCGTAGACGCGGTTTTCCATGCTGTTGAGAGCGGAGCATCGACCTGTACACTGAAGCCCCGCACTCTCAACTGCAGCGAGGACGCGCTCCGGGGTGATCTCGAAAAAATACTGAGTCGCGTTAGCTCCCCAGCTCAGTTGACTCATCGCCGGATTCTCCACTAAACTCCCAGCTCATGAAAACAAAATTCGCACTCGTTTTGGCGCTCTCGCTTCTGTCTCCTGTAGCGTTCTCGGCTGAGAAAAAAGCCGCGTCTTCGGCTCCTCAAAAAGACATGCTTGTCACCCTGCAAACGACGGAGGGGAGTATTAAGATCCGCTTGTTCCCTGATCGCGCTCCTAAGACCGTCGAAAACTTCGTCGGTCTTGCTAAGGGCACGAAGGAATGGAAGGACCCTAAAACCGAAAAGCCGATGAAGGGCAAATCCCTCTATGAAGGAACGATCTTTCACCGCGTGATCCCAGGATTCATGATCCAAGGTGGAGACCCACTGGGCACTGGAACAGGTGGGCCTGGCTATCGTTTCGAAGATGAGACTAAGGACACCGATAACTTTGATAAGCCCGGGATCTTAGCCATGGCTAACGCTGGACCGAACACGAACGGGTCGCAGTTTTTTATTACGGCCGCACCGACTCCGCACCTCAATGGACGACACACGATTTTTGGTGAAGTTGTCGACGGTATGAATGTCGTCACTAAAATCATCAACGCTCCTCGCGGAGCGATGGATCGCCCGAAGAAGCCTGTGGAGATCAAGAAGGTCCAGTTCTAAGGCAAATCCACGCTCGTCCACGCCACTCCGCCTCGCGGATCGCGTGCGATCGCCACAAGGACTGGTGTGTAACCGCTCACGGCAGTCGTGGGAGGTGTAAACGTGTTGGTCGCGCTCAAACCGATGCTCCGTGTACGAGCGAACTCGCCATCTGACCCTAGCCACGTCACTGTAATGGATTCAGTGAGGGGAATCGTCACGCTTGCGTCTACTTTAAAGAGATAACTCTCTTCGGCGCCTGCTACGAGTGAAGGAGCCAAGGTGATTTCTGTAGTAGGCATCGCGTTGATCGCCACTCCCTGAGCGAGGATCCCAGTGACATTGAAGTTTGGATTTTGGTTTTTTGTTGTTTTTGTGGCGTCACTCACAACAAGTTGTTTAAACGCGCTCTGGCTTGCAGCTCCGTCTGCACTGGTTACTTGCAAAACAAACAGATAACCCACGCCATTATACGCCTCGACGGCACTCGCCGTACTCAGCACAGTGGATGGAGTGTTAGGGACGGTGAGCGTGATTTCACTCAAGCGATTTGCACCAGGCGTGACCGAGCTTGACGCGACTTGCGTTGCATCGCTTGCTGATGAGCACGACGGAGTCGCGCCTCGCGCGATCCCGGGATCTGTACAGATCGAAGCGACGTAGTTGAGCGTGCGTCCATCACGATCGTAGAGCAGAGCTTTGATGGTGATTGCGCCGGCGGCAGGCAGAGTCTCTGGAGCCTCAGCGCGAACTGCAAGGATTCGAAGGCCTTCAAGTTTTGAAAAATTCGGGAGCGTATCTGAGCCGCAACCAAGTAACACTGTAAGTGCTAGTGTAGTGATGAGTCGCATTTAGAATTCTCCCTTCAACCCAAAGGTGGGCAGGATCGGCAGCCCCGTGACGGATTCGCTTCGCGTAAAATCATAAGAGTACCGCGTATTCTCGACGTTTGCGCGATTGGTAAGGTTTTGGATGTCGAGATACAAGGAGAGAATCCATCGGTCATAGATCCATTTCTTGTCGACTCGAAGATCGAGCTGAGAGAAGGCAGGCAACCTCTCAGAGTAAAAAGCTCCTCGCACCGGGATAAAAACATCATTATCCGAGTCAAAGATGCCACCTATGATCGGCGTTTTAGGGTTACCGGTGACGTAGCGAAATCGAAGTCCCAGCTTCCAGTTTCGAGGGAGATCCACACTTCCAATCAGGCTAACGAGATGTGTCTGATCTGAGGGCGATGAGAAAGTCCCTTGCGAAGGAGTGCGTCTAAGGCTGCGTGAGAGGGTGTAAGTAAGGTTCAGAAGCCAGGGCGCAGCGCTAAGACGCGCTTGATTTTGGAGCCCAAAAATCTCACCGCTCTGATCGTTTGAGTAGAGAGTTTGAGTGTCAGAAACGACCTCGCGTGTGAGAGATTTGTAGAACAAATCCTGCTCAAGTACGAAGCCTTGCGCAGATCCTTTGCGCAGATCTTGCGTGGATCCCAGAACATAGTGTGTTGCACGAGGGGATTTGAGTGCAGGGTTACCAAAGGTTGAGTCGGTTTGCTGCTCAGTCGGGGGCTGTGCGTACAGCCCCACAGCAGAGCGGAGTGTGATCTCGTTTGAGAGGCGGTAGTTTGCGCCCATGCGTGGGAGCACAATCCACTCACTCGTTCGATCAAAGTAATCAACCCTGAGCCCTGGCTTTAGAGTCCAGGGTGTTTGAGCGATTCCGATCTCGTGCCGCGTAAAAAATCCAAGAGCATGACTTGTGGCACTCAGTCCCGCTCGGCGCGGAGCGCCTGAGGAGATCGGATTAAAAACCCCCCCTCCGTTGTAGCCTAGAGGTAGGTTGACTTCGACCCTGGCCCAAGCGAGCCGTTGATCCATTCCGAAGTAGCCCGTCCAAGTCTCGCTAAACTTATGCTCGGTTTCGTGGCGGAGCGCGATCGATGTGGTGTTGAGACGAAAGTACTGATCATCAATCTCCACTTTGATCCAGTCTTTTCCAGCTCCAAGCGTGAATCTGCTCACCGTGCGAGCATCATGAGTGTGCATGATTTGTGGAATGAGACGAAAGAACGAAGTCGTATTCTCAAACGTCCCGCGAAATCCAGGATCCTGCATCGCAGGCTCAGAGAGCAAAAACTCAAGCCGATCGTTTGAGCCGATCGCAAGAAGTCGCATCTGCGTCTTTGGGTTGAGTGGGCGCTCATAGAGGAGCGTGAGGTCATTAAAGGTGGGTGCAACGGTGAGCGCAAACTCATCACGGTTTTTAAGAATCGCCTTCAAAAGTGCGCCAATATAGCTTTGACGCGCACTAATAAGGAAGCGACCCTCGTTGCCCGCCGGACCTTCAAGCAGGAGCCCTGAGTTGTACGTGTCAATAAAAGCAAGTCCCTTTAAACGATCACGATCGGGAGTCTTAGTCCAGAGGCCCACGAGCCCTCCGTTGGCGCGACCGAACTCGGGGCCGTAGCCTGCAGACAGCGTATCGACGCGGTCTAAACTCTCCGGAAAAGTGACGCTCGAGAATCCACCAAAGTGAAAGATCAGCGGCACTTCGATGCCATCGATCGTGTAGCGCGTGTCTTGGGGAGACGCACCCTGGATCACCACTTGCGAGCTCCCAAAGCTCGAGCGATTGACGCCGGGAAGGTTTTGCACTGCTTTTACTGGATCGCCGCCAGAGCCGGGGAGCTGCAAAAACTGATCGCGCTTGAGAGTGCGGCGCTGATCATCACGTTTTTGTTCCTGGCCCACAATCGTGGTTTCAAAGACCTGATAGCTCTCGCGCTCAAGGTAGAGTGTTGCGCGTGGCGTGGTCGAGCTCGACGGGAGCTCAAGCCGTTTGTATCCGGTAAGGTTTACTACCCATTGGAACTCGCCTTCGGGGACCTCAATCTGAAACTTTCCGCTCGCATCGGTCGTTGTACGGAGGCGATGAGGAAGCACGAAGACGTTCACTTCTGGGAGCGGCTTTCGCGTTCCGCGCTCAAGCACCTGCCCCTCAATCGGTACGTTTGCAAGAGCAAGAGTCGTAAACAGGATCGACCAAATCATCAGCGCTCCAACACAAATCGATAAGCGTAGCGAATGCGCACGGCCACGGCCTTGCCATCGACTTCCGCGGGTAAAAACTTGAAACTACGGATCGCACCGAGTGCCGCTTCACTGAGCCCGAAGCCTGGACCATCGAGCAGCTTTACTTCGCGCACCACACCGCTTGAGTCGATCAACAGGTCAAAGACTACGGCACCCTGGACACCGCGCCGTCGCGCCTCTTCGGGGTAGGGAATGCGCACTTCTTGCGCAAGTCTTGGCATCCGAGACACGAGATACTCTTCGACCGGGATGGGAAGGGCGTCTGGATCCTCTGCCTTTAGAGTCTCGGTATCCGGGGCCTTTGCGACCGTATTGCCGGCTTTAAACTCAAGAGCATCAGGCGCGTCGACGACTTGAGCGCGGCGAGATTGGCCGAAGACGGCCTTTGCGGGAGGTGGCGGGGCCTCGCGCGGTTTTTGAGGCGTCACTTGGAGGACGGGAGCTTGAGGGGCGCGAGGGGCATCGACGAGATCGATGACGATGTTCTCGAGTTTTTGTCCGCGGGTGCCCCAAATCACACCCAGCGCAAGCGCGAGCAAGAGCGCATGCGCCCCCAAGGACTCCTTCCACGCACGGATGCGCGCTTCAGGGCTCGTTAGCGGCGCGTTCCACTTGGAAAGCGAATTTTTGGAGGCCTGCATTTCGGAGTACATCCATCACCTGAATTACGTCACCGTGCCGCGCATCGCGGTCCGCACTGATCAGTCCTTGCACTTCGGGTTGCGCTTGAATCGCTTTCTTCACTTCGCTTTCAAGCTCGGAGAGAGAAAGAAGTTGGCCGTTCAGAAGCGCCTGTCCAGACTTTGTTACGGCCACACCGAGGGTGTCGATCGCCTTTTTCTCGGAGCTTGCGGCCTTGGGAAGTTGCAAGCCGACCACATCTTTGAGCAATGCGGGTGCGGTGATCATAAAGATGACGAGCAGGACCAAAACGACGTCGACAAACGGTGTGACGTTGATCTCGGAGAGAGGTCCGTCATCGTTGCGGGAGGAGGCGCCCATCTAAGCACCCGTGCGTCGCGACAGGTAGAGGTCGCGGAGGCTCTCGCATTCGATAAAAAGAGTTTTTAATCGACGGTTAAACCCGTTGTACGCAAGTACCGCTGGGATCGCGACAAAGAGCCCAACTGCGGTCGCGATCAAGGCCTCGGCGATCGTCACCATCACGCTCTGGGTGTTGCCCGAGAGATCGCCTGAGAGCGCACCGAAAGCCTGGATAATTCCGAGTACCGTGCCAAAAAGTCCGATAAACGGTGCGTTCGATCCAAGGCTTGCGAGCACCGTCATTCCGCGGTCAAGCTCGACCTTGCGATCAGCGAGATAGCTTTCAACCGCGCGCTCGATAGACTCACTACCCGCCTGAGGGGAGACGGCAAGCGCCGCTTGCACTGCTCCGGATCGGAGTCCCGTATGTGCTTCGCTCCATTTCTTTAGCGCGATCCAATCTCGCGAGAGGATCGCGGCGCGGGCGGGTGCAGTGGGATCTGCGCTTTCTAAAGTGAGGAGGAGCTTTCGTTTTTCCAAGATCAGCGCGATCGACCACACCGAAAGCCCAATCAGGAGAACCAAGGTAAGACGGGAAATCCACAGGAAGACTTCGAGCCAAAGCGCCATTTTCCGGAGCGTAGCATGAGGGGCAGGTTAGCGTACAGCGTAAACGTGATGGCTTTCCAGTTTTTTTAAAAATGAGAGAGATCATCGAGTGGGTATGCGCTCTAGGGCTTTTCCCTAGGATGGCGGCTCTGCTTTTCTTCGGCGTGTACTTTTTCGAGCTCACCACGGATCCCCCAGAGTTTCCGGAGCAGGTGGGGGGAGTGGGAAGCGATCCAGGAGAAGATGAGGTACTTAAAAAATCGGCCGATAATGACCGCGATCGCGATGTGGGGAATGGGCATCGTCGAAAGGGCGGCGAGTGCGACGGCAGGATGTTGGATCAATGGACTAAAGCTGATCAGGCCCACCGCCCAAGCACCGTAGTTCGAAAGAAAGGTTTCGCTCCAGCTCCACATCCAATGCTCAGGTAAGTTTGGTGCGAGCGAGAGAAGAAACGGGAGCCCGTGCTCTCGGACGAGGATTGCAAGTAGGATCGCACCTAAGCTCGATCCCAAGGTCACGCAGACGAAATTTCGGATCCAGCGCTTGGGTTGCATCATCGATGCAGTGACGAGCAGTCCATCGGTGGGGACCACGATGATAAAGAGATCGGCGAATGCAAGTGCCCCGATCAGCGGCGCATACCATGAGCGATCTGCGTACTGCTGCAAGCGCTCAAAGAGCCGCTCCAGTTTGCGGTCAATTGCGCTCGGCTGCGCTTTGGAGTTCTCGCTCATTTCAGCGCCGTGTAGATCCGATGTACATCATCGCAATCATCAAGCGCGCCCAAGAACTCGATCACTTCCTGTTTTTTTGCGCTATCGACTTCGACGGAGTTTTTCGCAAGATAGCTCAACTCCGCTTGGGTAATCGTCCATTGGTTTTGCGTCAGGAACTTACTCACCGAATCGAGGTCTTTCGGATCGCAGATAAAACGCGCGCCGCACGTGCCTTCTGGGGTGTCCGCGGCCTCGAGCACTTCAACTTCTTGGGCGCCGGCCTCAATCGCAACCGTTTCGCGGTCGATCGTCTTGTCAGGATGATTGCCCTCGATCACGCCCGCGCGGTTGAACATCCAAGCGACGGATCCGGCGTTTCCGATCTGTCCCTTGCGAAAGATTACGCGGATGTCGGCGTTCGTGCGGTTGCGGTTATCAGTGAGGCACTCGACGATCACGGGCACTTGGTGCGGAGCGAACCCTTCGAACACGATCGTCTCGTACGAGACGCCGTCATCCAGCAAACCCGCGCCTTTTTTAATGGCGCGCTCGATCGTGTCGCGTGGGACGGAGTTTTTCTTGGCCGCCTCGACACCAGCGCGAAGACGAGGATTGTTATCGGGGTTAGGGTCGCCCATCTTGGCGGCGACGGCGATTTCTTTCACGAGCTTGCCAACGAGTGCGCTCCGTTTGGAGGAGTTGCTGACCCGGCCTGCATGTTTCCACTGTGCACCCATAGGCTCATTGTTCTAACCCGGAGGCTCGGCTAAGCTCAAGAAATCATGAAGTTCAGTTTCGTTTCAAAAAAATGGGCATGGATCGGAGCCGTGATGCTCGGGGGTGGGTTTTTTGCGTTTTTTTGGTCAAGATCAGGGTTCAAGGAGCCTCGGCTTGATGCGGGTGCGATCGGTATCGCAGCGCGTTCTCATTTGCGCCATGTTGCGCCGCAGCCAGATGTTTCGTCCTCTCCTGCTCGGCGAGGGGGCCTCGCGCAGATCGCGCCGCGAGTTGAGCAAATTCGTGATCAAGTGGCTTTAGACCCTCACGGCACGCCTTCAGGACTGATGGAGTTTGCCGACGAGGTGGGTCGTGAGATGGAGGAGGGATTTCAGTCTCCCGAAAAAGCCAAGGAGCTTGCGCGCATGCTCGAAGGTTGCGCCCTCCCTGAACTCGAGATGCCTATTTCTCAAAGTGCGCGCGCCCTTTGTGCCGAAAACCTGCGTCGCCTTGCAGAGCGCTTTCCTGCTGAGCTTCGCGCCGATTGGGAGCGTGTGCGCTCTGCACTCCCAGCACGAGTGCTTGAGATTCTAGAGAAACCTTAGTTGAGAGCTCACTTAATGAGCGTCGTTGCAAAATAAGCGCTCGGGATCTGTGTGGTACGCACCTGGGCCCGATTGATGTCAAACGCATAGATCTTTGTCACTGAAGATGCGTTTCGACCAATCATGATGACCCATCCGTTTGCATCGAGAATTGCTTTTGAAGTGGGGCCTGAAGCCGTAGAGAGATCCCCCATGTCTCCAATGTAGCTCTCGCTCAGAGTGTTGACGTTCAGCTCTCGTACTTCCATGCGTGAAAGAGAGCTGTTCCATCGAACAATGATCAAAGTCGAGGCGTCTTTTACTCCGGCGATCGTAAAACCGATACCCGCCACGTACGCGGAGGAGAGGGAGTTATTTTGCAAGTTCATTTGATGAAGAAAGATACTCGCGCTCCCTGCTCCCGCTCCGACTCCGGTAAAATACGCGCGGTCAGTCCCCTGATCGATCGCGCTCTGATAGTTGAAGTTGCCATAGGAGTGCGTCGCAAGAGCCGTCGAAGTTCGAGTAGTGAGATTGATTCTCCACACGGTCTGCGTGCCCATGCTGCTTTTGCCTGAAGCGATGACATCACCGTTAGCGCGGATTGCAACCAGATTGGGTGCAGGGCCTACAACAAAGTTATTGGTACTAAGAGTTTGAGAGTCAATGGAGAGAAACGAGCCACTTCCAAGGCCGTAGCCAACTGCGGTCCCTGATCCAGAACCAAATCCTGAAGCTGATCCCACCTGAATCGCATGCAGAGCGCCGCTTGAGTTCATCAGAACGATTTGGTCCCAGTTCGTGTTGTGAGCCGTCGTCAGATCGACGATCTTTGTAAACTCGCCCGTCGAAGGCTCAATCCGAAACACTTCTTGCTTGCTCGTTGTTGAGTTCCAGAGGGCCCCGTAAAAAGAGAGTGGGTCCGGCCCGCGAGACTCGGCCTCCGTCGTGCTGTAGGATCCTGTATTGATGATCACTAAGCAGCCTTGAAGCGCAAATGCACACGCGACAATCGCCTCGATCCTAAACTCTTTTAAAAAACGAACGACTTTAAGAACCACTTTATGGTTCCTCCCTACAACGTACTACTTGATCCTGCTCGTCAAACTCTAACAAAGCCAAAGAGTGGGAGCGAGATGTGGCTTTATTGACGCATGCATTTTTGCCGCAGAGTGGATTTATTCCACAAAACAGGGCTTTTTTGCTCGCAACCGGATTGATCGCACAGACGCGCTCTCACTTAAAAGGCCTCGAGAGACGCAAAATTAAAGAAAACTGAGATGAGATCGGCGCCGGCGCACTTTTTGATGAAGCTCTTTGATGAAGCTCTGTTCGTGGAATCACTCAGGTCATTAATCAAATGATGCTTGATCCGCTTTAACGAACCTAACTCCGAAAGGCGAAAGCGATGAGTCAAAAATCAAAACTAATAATGACCGCTCTTTCTATGGTCGCTATTGCAAGTTGCACTACTCCGGAGGAGAGAGTGGTGGATGAAAAACTTCTCAAGCAAGGCTTGCTCAGCCGTTCACAATTACAAGATGAGGTAAAGGATTCGATTAGTGGGGCGTCGGACCTGAGTGAGCAGCAGCGCTCTGACTTAAGGGAGCTTCAGCGCTCGAGCACAACCGAAATGGATGCTCTCATCAATGAGTCGCTTAAGTTGCGTTCGATCTTAGTAAAGGACTTGCTCTCTCCCAACTACAGCGCTTCTCGCACGCGTACGGTCGAGAAGCGCCTCAAAAAAATTGAGCTCGAGCGTGTGGATGTCCTGCTGCGGTCGATCCAACAAGCGCACAAGATCTTAGGCGCTGAGGCGCAGGCGCATGAGCAGGTGATGCACGACCTTACCTCCGAGCGTCCGCTTAGGTTTTAGCGTGGTGTAAACCAAGTGTGGCCGGTTGCTACTCTTGGGAGATCAGACATATCACCTAAGCGGCCGATATAAATTTTGTAAGTAGAATGCTCGTGTTTATCATGGGTGGAGTAAAACTTTTCAATTAATGTCTCACGCTGCGCTGTGATGCGTAGGTTTGCAACGCGTACGCGTAGATGCTTTGGGACCTGATTTGCATTTTTCTCTTCTGCGATCAAGCTTCGTAGAAGAAAGCTTTGTTTTGAGACTAAGATATTTTTGTCCATTTGTGCATAGGTCGTAACCGTTTTGTTTTTATTCCGAGTCGTGCGCTCTCCACCTTCAAGAAGTGCCAGCTTTATGAAGTCGACAGTCTCTTCGGCATCTTCTCGACTGACGACATAATAGGCATAAAGATCTTCGATCTCCATTGGTGACTTAGAGTCTGATGTTTTAACTTTAACGCCAGTCAGGAGCACACCGTAGCAAAAGGCTTTCTCGGTCGGTTCTTGAAAGCGACGTAACGCCTCTGACTCAACCCAGTCGGGTGCCCCTCCTTCTGGGTTGGTTGAGCACTCAAAATCGTGAGCGATTGCCTTTGCGTCTTTAATGGATACGAGTGTGGCCTTTGCAAAGTTGTCAATTTCTTGAGCGGAGCTCATTTGTGGGATCCAGCCGAGCAGCGCATAAGTGAGGAGAGCTAAAGATTGAAATCTCATTTTTTTATTTCCTTTTTTCATTTCGGATTTTGGATTGCTTTATTGGTGCAGAGCATGGGGATCTCGCCAAGATTTTGATCCCACTTGATTAAGTGCTCATCTGCAAACTGTCCGACTCCAAGTTTGGCTTTAAGCCACTCTTGCTCGTTGTTTTGAGGTCGCTCGACCAGCGCTTGAAACTTGCGTCCCATGTTGCTTGGGTTGAAGTAGGAGTCCTGATCAAGATGCCAGCGACTAACGTAAGGCAGGTGAGTTTTAATCATGTAGACTTTGCCGCCTCGTTCTTCTGGAAAAATGATGATTCCCTGAGTGAACGTTTTGGTCTGGCCACCTGAAGACATGCGCACTGATCTGATTTCGATGAGAGGAATCGACTCAGACATGGCCTTTGCGTAGAGTTGAAATCGAGTTGCTCCTGATTTTTTCAGCTGGTTAAAGACCTCTTTTGGTTTTGACACACTCGTAGCTAGGCATTGAATGGTGATGCTCTGATCCACCCACTGCCAGCTACCAGAATTTATTTGTTTAAAAATCTCTTCATCGTTTTCGAATTCTTGGGCAATGAGGCTTGTATCCTCGATTTTTGATTCGCTCGCCTGAGTGTCCTCAATGCGCGCTCTGGCGATTGCAATGCCCAGTCGCTCTAACTGCTCACCATTGAGTGGCTTGCCTTGTGCGTTGGCGACGACAGCGAGTGTGCCTGTGCTCTTGAGTATGAGACCGCGGAGTGACAGCGCAGAGGGTTTCAGGTCTTTAAGCATCTTCATGTTGAATTCGATGCGAGCATTTTTCCAGGTCATTTTTAATGATCCGCCCTGAGACTTGGTTACGTCCATGTCATCAAATAGGGTGAGCGATGCAACTTCTTGTTGGTTATCGAGTTCGTCATAAAGAGGGCGGTCCTCGATGCGCACAAGGTTAACAGCCTTTATGGCGTCGATCCAACGCGACCGATTCGCTCTGTATATCTCATTTGCCGCTTGTGAGAGGTTTGAGCCAGATAGCGACTCTCTTGCTAGCAGGAGAGTCAACACATGCTTTTTCGCGTCTTGAATCTCGCCCCAAATCTGATCAGAGCTCTTTTCCTCATGAGAGGGCTCAGAGGTCTTGGATGCAGGAGCGCGTAGATGAGATGCACTCTTTAGGTCTTTGTTGACGACTACAAACGCGGTTGCTGCAATCGAACAAAAAATCCAAACACGTAAAGCAAAGCTCATAACACCACCTCGATAAAATCATTTGCTCAAGAGACAGTGAGCAACCGATAGGCCAGTCGCTTTTTAGGCTCTAAATTGCTGTTTTTTATAAAGTGGACGCTCTGAATAGCAAAAAAAGCTGTACAACTTTTGATCAGTGTCGAGCGAAACTCTACAGGTGATCTGTGGGTGTGTCTTTTTTGATCCTTGTTTTTATGGGTTTTTTTGAATCGCTCTTCTTGGTGCGCCTCATGCTCTTTCGAGTGTTTGAAGAGGTGGTGGTACATGCTGTTGTCAAAAAAAAATCAAGCGACTGCTTTGCTTGTTCTCGCAACTTCATTTCTAGGTTGCGCAAATTTTTCAAACCTTAATTCAAAAGACTTCAAGCGAGAGCCTGCTTTAGCGGATGCCGCTCAAGTGGCTCAAGTGTCTGATGTCTCCGAGTGCTTGCGTGCGAGTGCTCGTGCGCTTGGCTTAGATGCCGAGCAGGCTTATGGGTATTGCAAGCTGCCGCAGGCACTGCAGCGCTGTGTGCAGGAGCGAGTAGGCTCTCGCCTCACGATTGAGCACTCGATCGAAGCGTGCACGTCCAAAGTGCAGCGCTAAGTACTTCCTCATCGATTTAAGAGTCAATAGTTTTCACTTAACTTTTGAAAGGATGTTTTCTTATGTATCGTTTTACGTCTCGAGGAGCTCTTGTGGTAGCAGTGTCAGCGGCTTTGATTTCTGTGAGTGTGTTTTCAAGCCAGCGTGCTCGTGAGGTTACTCGAAAGCCATCGTCAGCTGAGGTGGTGTTACGAAATATCGAGGTCGCGACGGATCAAAAGATTGAATACATGTTCCCGGATCGTAAGCCTCGTTATGTCGAGCAGATTGTTGTCCTGGCAGAGGGTCGTCAGCGTGCGTTTAGTTTTGCTCAAGTCTTTGCTGATGGTGAGCTCGTGGGCCGTCTGGGAGTGCCTGGGTATGACCCCGCCTATCCGATCATGATTCGGGGCGAAGTGAGTCAGATCGAGATTAGGCCTGAGAGCAATAGTCGCATCCTCGTGCACTCACTTTCGATTGATACAGAGCGCAGGAGCTACTCAAACTACTCCAAGCGTCCAGCAAGTGATCGCAAAAAATATGATAACGAAATGTGGGGTCAAGAGACTCTCTCGATCGCGAATGAGATCATGCGATTGAACTCGGATCGAGCGATTGCCATCAACTACATGGCTCCTCTTCGTAAGGCTGCTTTTAATATTCAGGCCAAAGCGAACGTCCATGACGAGAAATCGATGCGGATTTTGGATGAGGCAAAGCAACTACTCGCAGCAATTTCTAAAGCAGAAGAGCTCTTTGACTCGAGCACATACTTTCTGCTCGATACTCGATTCGATGTACTTGCGCTTGATCTTAAGACCATCAAGGCTGACATCATTGCGAAATACAATTTGAAATAAGTTTTAAAAATTTAATTCGGAAGGAAAAAATATTTATGAACAAGAACTTTCTCCATCTATCTGCAATCAGTGCTTTGATTCTAGGTTTAAGTGCAACTGCAGCGCATGCGGAGGTACTCAAGCTTGCGCTTCCTAAAAAAACGTATTGCAATGGTGATGAGCATACTTTTCAGTTGTCGGGACGCCCTTACGTGGAGCGCATGGTGGTCACGACGGAAGGCATCCGGAATGACGGATTTATCAAAGTCATTGCAGACGGGCGCGAAGTCCAAAATATCGGTGTGCCTGGATATGATCCGTCTTACTCGTTTCGAGTTCGCTTACCGATTGATCAGCTACGCTTAAAATTTGAAGGAACGTGCTTTAAAACAAGCGAGGTTCAGCTTTACGTAGATCGACCAGCACCGTCGGGCTATCGTCGTTATGTGCGAGCGAACGTGCAGAACGATAACTGGGGTGATGAAGTCCTTGCGATCGTGAACTCTCTCACTGAGGAGCTCGTATCGTTTGAGTCCTCAGGTGGAGAGCTCTGGAGCAAAGTGCTTAAGCCTCTGAAGCGTCAGGCCATGATTACCGGTGCTCGTGAGTCTGTCAGGCACTCGCAAAGTCTCTATACGGCTCGTAGCGCACTTGAGCTTGCAAAAATGATTTCATCAAATCAGCCGTTTTTGGATAGCCTTCTATTTGGGAGCAAATTTGATTTCGTAGTTAAAGATGTGCTCACGATCAAAGAAGATATTCTAGAGCGCTACTCCGTCCGCGAGAAAAAGATTGATGAAGCGCTTTCTCGTATCACGTCTGAAATTGAAGATTAATGAGAGTCTGAAAGTTTAAGGGTGATTTATGAACTTAAAGCGAATCAGCATTCTGCTACTTGGCGTGATCGGCGCAGCTCCTCTTGCTCTAGCGGGACCGAGCTTTAACTCGTCAACCTTGACGATGACTAACATCAGTCAAAACGGCGTCAACCAGGTTGAAGGGATTGAGGTTAGTGTTGAGACTAGAGGTAAGATTGCAAATCCTCTTGCCGAATCCTCTAGAATGATCACCATCCAATCAAACATCCCGATGACGGGAGTGGTTGTGAATGCGCCGGTGGCACTATATTACGATGAGCGGTACTGCAGATATCCCGGGATGAAGGAAGCTTCAGATAGAGGTGAGCTCATGTTCACTTTTAGTTGCGGTGAGCCGTATTCAAAGGTCGATGAAACAGGGAGTAGTTCCCTATCGATTTCCTTTAAACAACCAGTTCAGAAGGTAACCTTGCATAGGGTGCATGGAATTAGTGAGATTAAATTTGGTTTTTCGGGTGCTTTAAGTGTGACGCCAGGATTGGTGGCGAGTAACTTAGTTTTAAGAAAAGCGTATGAAGCTTCGTTGTTTGCGCTAGATCGCTTTGCTTCCAAAGTTGCTAAGTCCCATCGCGGACATCTCACGCGGTTCCGAAGCTCTCTTGTTACCGGGATCGATATGCTTAAACCCGACGCCAAAGAGGTGCTCAGCGTTGTGCACTGGAAAGTGCAGGAGAACGCACGCATGGTCGTTGTTTTTGGTACGATCCTAAATGAGTTGCTCACGGATTATGATGACGTGGAAGAGCTTAAAACGTCTGTCTTAAATCTAGTGACGCTCACCAGAGACCTGCGGCAGGCTTACGGATGGGAGACGGGACTTGCGGGTACTGTCTCAAAGGCGACCGTAGGTCTTTTAGAGGTGTTTCGATTGGAGCTTCAGGAGCTTGCGTCGATTAGGCTCGCGATGGGTGACTCGATTGATCAGTATCGCACGCTTCTCACGATTGCTCGGGATCTCATTGCAGAGGTGAGTGCAAGCGACTCGGGAGACATACGAGCCGCGCTTAATGTGTCGCAGCTACGCACTACTTGGAACGCAAGCGCTTGGCAGGACGAGCTTAAGCGGCTGATGAATGCGGGCCCTGACTTTCGCCGTCTTGTTCTCCCTAAGATGCAAATGCTTTTGCGCTCGGTCGAGAGTATTAATGACTTCGTAGGGATTCGCGGCAAGCCTGAAAGCCAGCTCAACATCGAAAACCTAAGCGATACTCCGAAATCCGAGTCGATCCCTACGGCGGTGAGTGCTCAGGCTCCAGAAGCTCAAGGCAGCTCTGCACAGACTACATCGAAGTAGTGATTTCAAGTCCAAGTGCTCTCGAGAGTCAGATTTGAAAGTAATCGCTGATCATTTCACTCATGAGTAGAGCTTGCCGCCTGAGGTGTGCTTCATTAAGTTTTGAGTGAGTTGCAGCCTCAGCGAAGCTTGTCACCAAGGTCATTATGAATTCAGTACAAAAAAGTAACTCTGGTGCTGTTTTGTTTTTCAGTGCAACACGCATGAACTCAAAGAACTTTTGAAAAGCTCGCTCTTTCATCGTCTGGTACTCTTTGGAGTGCTGAAAAAGGGCTTCTGCAGACTTCAATGCGAGACGAAGCTCGGACTCCCTAGCCTCAGTATCAAAAAAAACGACGATCAGCTTTTGAAGTCGCTCTCTAGCCGTAAGCTTGAGCTCATCAAAGACAGCCTGTAGTTTTACCCAAGTCTCCTCCCATTCAATTTCATGCAGATGAAAAAGCAATGACTCTTTGTTAGGGTAATACTGATAGAAAGTGGCAATGTTCACGCCTGCGCGTGCGGCCACTTTATTGGTTGTAAGTCCGTGAGCGCCTTCTTTTTTCAAAATGTAAGTAGCGCCTTCAAGGATGGCTCGTCTGGATTCAATCGAGCGGCTTTGTTTCGGCTCATTTCGCGGCTTTAGCTTCGTTTTTTTAGGCACAGCACACCTCATCAAAAACCCGAGTAGTTAATGTAAGCATTTACTTATATTATGATTGGACGCGAGCATAAGTAAAGATCAGGAGTAACGGTGATGAGCAAAGTGGCTAAAATTGTTGGATCTGTAGTCGATTCTGCCTTCGGTACTTCGTTTACCGCAGTAGAAGTTGCAGATCTTCCGAGCCAAGTAAGGCGGATCGTTTTTCAATCGCCAAAGTTAAGGGGCGAGCAGTTCAGAGCTCTCAGTAAGGTTGAAATCCACGTGGGAGGCGGAAACTTTAGAAGCTATACGCCAGCAAGACTCGACTCCGAAGAGGGCACGATGACGCTGCTGATCCATTTGCACAGCAAAGGGGTTGGAAGCTCTTGGGCAGAAACCTTGAAGCCCGGTTCAACCGTCAAAGGGTTTGGTCCTGAGGGCAGTGTAAAGGCAAACCTTCACGCCTCAACACACGTCTGCTTCGGGGATGAGACGACGCTTGGAGCTTTCCTGTCGCTGCAGTCGTGCCTGCCCCCTGGCGCGCTATTCTATGGCGCAGTAGAGCTTAAGGATGCGGCCGTACTTTCTGAGATTGGTTTAGATCTCACGCCGATCACTAAGGCCGAAGAGACGTCGCTTGTCGCGTGGATAAAAAGTCAGAAACCCTTTCCACCTGACTCGCAAGTCTACCTTCTAGGACGAGCAAAGTCGATTTTGCGAGTGAGGGACTATTTGGTTACTGATCTCAATTTTTCAAAATCAGCTATTCGAAAAAAAGCCTACTGGGCAGACGGAAAGAGAGGGCTCTAGTTAAAATGTTACACGCACATAAAACGACTACATCCGAAACCATGTTCACGTTTTTTATGCTCGTTAAAACTACTCCGACTTGGCTTAACTTAAAACCAAAGGAGCGTTTTTCGTTCTTGGGAAATGAGATTGGACCAATTTTAAAGCGTCACCCTGAAGTCAAGATGCGGTTCTTTGACGCCGAGGCGTTCTGTGGAGACTACTCCGACGTGATCATGTGGGAGACCCATCAAATCGAGAAGTATCAGGCCGTTGTGGAGTCGCTTAGAGAGTCACTTTTTTGGGGAACATACTTTGAGGTCAAAGAAATTATTCCTTCCATCGAAAACGCGTATGCAAAACACTATGATGTAACGCCGCTATGAGAGTCGTCAGTGTGAGGTCGCCTGGCAGGCTAAATTGGAGCCCCAACACCACATCGATTTTATCAGCAGCGTCTCCGGTCAGCGGCGTAAATTTTGTTTCTAGAGGGAGCACTACACGCCCACCATTAAGCGAGAAGCACCGAAAATTTGGGGTGACCGAGGGGACTTGGCCCCTCGCGCTCCTCGCATCCGCTTCGGAGCTCCGGGGCCGGGCTGCGGGCTAAGTCGCGCATCATGCGCGACTTACCGAGAAGGACTCTCCACTGGAGAATCTATACCGCTCCCCTAGAAACTGTTTACACCGCTGAGTGGAGACATTTCTAGACTGCGAACCCCTGAAACCGAAGGGTTAGCGGTCTGTGTTAAGGGAGTGTCCTATGTCTGAAGTGAAGGAATCGCCCGTTTCGGGGGAAAAGATCGATTACGAGAAGTACGTCGTCAGAAAGGCATTGGCCGAATACTGGCGTGCGGAAGAGAAGGTAGAGATCATTTTGATGGGCATGACGTCACGTATTCCCGTGACGATGCTTTGCAAGCTCAACAACGTATCCCCGAGCCTCTACTACGAGTGGCGCGAGAAGTTTATGGCTCAGGGCAAAGAAGGCCTGATGAGCAACGGGGGGCGATCGAACCGTGAGCGCGACTTGGAGAACAAGATTCACGTGCTTGAGCGCTGCATTGGGGAGCTGACGCTGGAGCGTGAGCTTTTAAAAAAACTGCAGCCCTAAAAGGGCGAAGCTCCGAGATCGTAGAGAAATACAAGAACGAGTACCCCGTGCGAACCCTTGCCTCCTGCTTGGGTTTGTCGCGGACGCGCGTCTATGCGCTTAAAAAATCGAAGGAAAATCTAATGAGAAAGAAAGAGCCAAAAAAAGACGAAGCCGAGATCGTAAGGCTGATAGAGGACCTGGTGAAACAGTTTCCATTTTATGGATACCGGAAAATCACGGCTATTTTGCGATTTCAGAGAGGACTCAAGATCAATCGAAAACGCGTGTATGCGCTCATGAAAGCAAGAAAGCTTTGCATGGCGCCATCCACGAGCCACAAGAAGCTATTCCGAGGCATCCCGTTTTCTCACAAGACCCAGGCGGATCGCTCAAATCAGCTCTGGGGCATTGATATGACCTACATCTGGTGCGGAGAAGATGGTTGGGCCTACATGCACGCCGTCATCGATCATCACGACAAAGAGCTCTTGGGCTACCACTTTAGCCGGAGCTGCTCGAGCTTAGGCGGTGTGATGGCGCTCGCCGAGGCCGCCTCAAAACGTCAACTCGATAGCCTAGAGCTTCGATCCGACAACGGATGTCACTACGGGGCAAAGGTGTTTCGAGACGAGATCCGGCGTTTAGGCATCAACCACACGCGGACCATGGTCAATACGCCAAAAGGAAACTCTGTGGTGGAGAGATTATTTAAAAGCTTAAAGGAGGAATGCGTATGGCAGAAACAATTCAAAAACTTTGACGAGGCCAAACGAGCCGTCGATCTGTGGGTGGAGTTTTATAACCAAGAAAGGCCTCACCAAGCTCTAGGCTACGAAACACCACACCGATTTTATCAACAGCGTCTCCGGTCAGCCGCGTAAATTTTGTCTTGTTTCTAGGGGAGCACTACAAGGGTCTTCGTCAGAACGAGGGGCATAAGCAGTTGCGTTAGAATTTTGTTGCGAAACGAAATTTTAACGAAAGGTAACTGCCCATGCCCCTGGATCACTT